>JANNKM010000201.1:0-25961 GCA_031396305.1 Rhizobacter sp. | reverse complement strand
TGATCGTCGAATCGGGCCGTGTCGAGGGGCGGTTGCGGCGTGCCGAGATGATCCCGAAGGAAAACCTGCGCACGGGTGACCGGGTGCGCGCCTACATTGCCGATGTCGATTCCACGTTGCGCGGGCCGCAGATCCTGCTGTCGCGCAGCGCGCCGGGGTTCATGATCGAACTGTTCGCGCAGGAAGTGCCGGAAATCGAGCAAGGGCTGCTGGAAATCAAGTCGTGCGCCCGCGATCCGGGTTCGCGCGCCAAGATTGCCGTCGTGTCGCACGACAAGCGCGTCGACCCGATCGGCACGTGCGTGGGCGTGCGCGGCTCGCGCGTGAACGCGGTGACGAACGAAGTGGCCGGTGAGCGTGTGGACATCGTGTTGTGGTCGGAAGACCCGGCGCAGTTCGTGATCGGCGCGCTCGCGCCGGCCAACGTCGTGTCGATCGTCGTGGACGAGGAGCGTCATGCAATGGACGTCGTCGTCGATGAAGAGAACCTCGCGATCGCGATCGGCCGCGGCGGCCAGAACGTGCGCCTGGCCTCCGAGCTGACGGGCTGGCGCATCAACATCATGACGGCTGAAGAGTCGGCGTCCAAGCAGGCCGTCGAGTCCGACGCGGTACGCAAGCTCTTCATCGACAAACTCGATGTGGACGCCGAAGTCGCCGACATCCTGATCGCTGAGGGCTTCTCCAGCCTGGAAGAAGTGGCCTACGTGCCGATGCAGGAAATGCTCGAGATCGAGAGCTTCGACGAGGACACGGTGAATGAGCTGCGCACGCGCGCCAAGGATGCGCTGCTGACGATGGAAATCGCCAAGGAAGAAAGCGTGAACGACGTATCGCAGGATTTACGTGACCTCGACGGCCTGACCGCGCCGCTGATTGCCAAGCTCACCGAGGGCGGCATCCATACGCGCGACGACCTCGCCGACCTGGCCGTCGACGAACTGATCGAGATCTCCGCGGTCGATGAGGACACGGCCAAGGCGTTGATCATGAAGGCCCGCGAACACTGGTTCACGAACAAGGACGCGGGCTGAACCATGCGCAATACGAGCAATGCAACCGTTGCATGCAATGCAAGCAAGACGAGTTAGACCTAGCAAGGATTGAACAATGGCCACGACCACCGTCGCCCAACTCGCCACCGAGCTGAACCGCTCGGCGGCTACGCTGCTTGAACAGATGCAAGCGGCAGGCCTGAGCAAGGCCTCGACGGATGCCAGCGTGACCGAGGCCGACAAAGAGCGGTTGCTCGAACACCTGCGCGCCACGCACGGTATCGCGGCCGGCGAACGCAAGAAGATCACGCTGACGCGCAAGTCCACCAGCGAAATCAAACAGGCCGATGCGAGCGGCAAGGCGCGGACGATTTTGGTAGAGCATCGCAAGAAGCGCACCTTCGTCAAGCGCGACGAGTCCGGCAGCGGCTCGGTGGAACCCATTGAGCCGGTCGTTGATGAGTCGGAACTCGCGCGCCGCGAAGAGCAGGCGCAGGCCGAAGCCGCGTTGCTGCGCCGACAAGAAGAAGACCTGGCCGAACAGCGCCGGGTTCGTGAAGAGCGCGAACAGCGCGAACGCGAAGCGGCCGCGCAGATCGAGCGTGAGGCCGCCGCCAAGGCTGCCGCCGAAGCCGCCGCTGCGGTAGCCGCCGCATTTGCTGCCGCGCCCGTCGCTCCCGCCGCAAAAACCGCGCGCGGCAAGAAGGCTGCTGCCGCGGCTGCGCCGCCACCCGAGCCCGTGGCGGCCCCGGCGCCTCCAGCCGAACCACCCAAGCCGGTGTTGCGTGTCATCAAGGCGGCCGACGTCGAAAACGAGGAAAAGCAGCGCGCTGCCGACCTGACGAAGCGCCGCAAGGCCGCTGAGGACGAGGCCGTGGCGATCCGCGCCATGATGTCTGGGCCAAAGCGCGTGCCCGCCAAGAAGGTCGAAGAACCCAAGCCCATGGCGCTTGAACCCGGCAAGGACGGTATCAAGGGAACGATCCACAAGAAGACCGGGGCGCCCGGAGCGCCCGCTGCGACCCCAGGTGCCGCGCGGCCTGGCGAAAAGAAATCGGTCAAGTCGGAAAAGTTGTCCAGCAGCTGGGCTGACGACGCCGCGAAGAAGCGCGCGCTCAAGCCGCGTGGTGCCACCGGGCCCGCCGGGGCCGGCCGGCCAGGCTGGCGCGCACCTCGCGCCGGTCGCCGCGGCGAACGCAACGACGGCCCGACGACGAGTTATGTGGCGCCGTCAGAAACCGTGGTACAGGAAGTGCACGTTCCCGAGACCATCAGCGTCGCCGACCTCGCGCACAAGATGTCGGTGAAGGCCTCCGAGGTCATCAAGCAGATGATGAAGCTCGGCCAGATGGTCACGATCAATCAGCAGATGGACCAGGAGACCGCGATGATCGTTGTCGAGGAAATGGGCCACAAGGCGCTGGCCGCCAAGCTGGACGACCCCGAGGCGTTTCTCGAAGACGCCGAAGCCGAAGTGGCGCACGAGATACTGCCGCGCGCCCCGGTGGTGACGGTGATGGGGCACGTCGACCACGGCAAGACCTCCCTGCTCGACAAGATTCGTACTGCGCGGGTCGCGGCGGGTGAGGCCGGTGGTATCACGCAGCACATCGGCGCGTACCACGTCGACACGCCGCGCGGCATGATCACGTTCCTGGACACGCCCGGCCACGCCGCGTTCACGGCGATGCGTGCGCGCGGCGCGAAAGCCACCGACATCGTGATCCTGGTCGTCGCTGCCGACGACGGCGTGATGCCGCAGACCAAAGAAGCGATTCACCACGCCAAGGCGGCGGGTGTGCCCATCGTCGTCGCGATGAACAAGGTCGACAAACCCGAGGCGAACCTGGAGCGCGTCAAGTCGGAGCTGGTGGCCGAACAGGTCGTGCCGGAAGACTTCGGCGGCGATTCGCCCTTCGTTCCCGTGTCGGCAAAAACCGGCCTTGGCATCGACCAACTGCTTGAGCAAGTGCTGCTGCAGGCCGAGGTGCTGGAACTGCGCGCGCCGAAAGACGCACCGGCGAAGGGTCTGGTGATCGAAGCCAAGCTCGACAAGGGTCGTGGTCCGGTGGCGACGATCCTCGTGCAAAGCGGCACGCTCAAGCGCGGCGACGTGGTGCTCGCGGGCTCGACTTATGGCCGGGTGCGGGCGATGCTGGACGAGAACGGCAAGGCCATCGCCGAAGCCGGCCCGTCTATTCCCGTGGAAATTCAGGGCCTGACGGAAGTGCCGCAGGCCGGCGATGAATTCATGGTGCTGGCCGACGAGCGGCGTGCGCGAGAGATCGCAACTTTCCGCTCCGGCAAGTACCGCGACGTGAAGCTCGCGAAGCGCCAGGCCGCGAAGCTGGAAACGATGATGGACCAGATGGGCGCCGGCGAGACCCAGACGCTGGCGCTGATCGTCAAGGCCGACGTGCAGGGTTCGCAGGAAGCGCTTGCGCAGTCGCTCGTCAAGCTCAGCACGCCCGAGATCAGGGTGCAGATCGTGCACGCGGCGGTGGGCGGAATCTCTGAGAGCGACATCAACCTGGCGATCGCCTCCAAGGCCGTCATCATCGGCTTCAATACGCGCGCCGACGCTGGAGCGCGCAAGCTCGGCGAGAACAACGGCGTGGACATCCGCTACTACAACATCATCTACGACGCCGTGGACGATGTGAAGGCGGCGATGACGGGAATGCTTGCTCCGGAACAGCGCGAAGAGGTCATCGGCACGGCCGAGATCCGCACCGTGTTCGTGGCGTCGAAGATCGGCACCGTGGCCGGCTCGATGATCACCGCCGGCCTGGTGCGACGCGGCGCGCGTTTCCGCCTGCTGCGCGAAAACGTCGTCGTCCATACCGGCGAAGTGGAATCGGTACGGCGCCTGAAAGACGACGTGCGCGAAGTCGCCACCGGCTTCGAGTGCGGTATCAAGCTGAAGAACTACAACGACATCAAGGAAGGCGACGCCCTCGAATTCTTCGAGGTGAAGGAAGTCGCGCGCACCCTGTAGGCGGAAAAGCTTCTTCAGAGCCAAACCCCGCCGACCGCAAAGGAAGGCGGGTTTTGTTTTTGTTGGGGCCAGCGAACATGAAACACAAACGATCGATCCCGAACCGAAGCTTCCGCATCGCTGACCAGATTCAACGCGACGTGGCCGGGCTCATCCGCGAGCTGAAAGACCCGCGCGTGGGCATGGTGACGATTCACGCCGTCGAGGTGACACCCGACTACGCGCACGCGAAGATCTTCTTTTCGTTGCTCGTCGGTGATCCTGCCGAGTGCGAGGTCGGGTTGAACGAAGCGGCGGGCTTCATCCGCAACGGCCTGTTCAAGAAGCTGCAAATCCACACCGTGCCGACGCTGCATTTCGTGTTCGACCGCACCACCGAGCGCGCCGCTGAGTTGAGCCTGCTGATCGCCAAGGCGAACGCGACGCGGGCCAAGGATTGACGTGCTTGGCTTCATGACCGAGTCGCGCGCTGACCCTCACCCCAGCCCTCTCCCGCCCCCCGAAGGCGCCAGCCTTCGGCTGACGCGGGCGGGAGAGGGGGCAATGCCTGCGCCCTCTCCCCCGTACCCGGGGGAGAGGGCCGGGGTGAAGGGGCGAGGCATGGAACAACGAAGACGCGAACCCCGCCGCGCCATCCACGGCGTACTGCTGCTCGACAAACCACTTGGCCTGTCGAGCAACCAGGCACTGCAAGCCGCCAAACGGCTGTTTCACGCCGAAAAAGCCGGCCACACCGGCACGCTCGACCCGCTCGCCACCGGCCTGCTGCCGCTGTGCTTCGGCGCCGCGACGAAGTTTTCGCAGTTGAGCCTGGACGCCGACAAGCGCTATCTCGCGACCCTGAAACTCGGCGTGACCACGACCACGGGCGACCGCGAAGGCGACGTGCTTGAAGTGAAGCCCGCGCTGGTGAGCCGCGAGCAACTGCAAGCGGCCTGCGCCCGGCTCACCGGTGAAGTGGACCAATTGCCGCCCATGCATTCGGCCCTCAAGCACGAAGGCAAGGCGCTCTACGAATACGCGCGTTGCGGCGTGGCGGTGCCGCGCGCGCCACGACGCATCAGCCTGCACGCCATTGATATCGTCGATGGGGCAGGTGACGAGTGGCGCATCGACGTGCGTTGCAGCAAGGGCACCTACATCCGCGTTCTGGCTGAAGACATCGGCAAGTTGCTCGGCTGCGGCGCGCACCTGCAGGCCTTGCGCCGCACCGGCAGCGGCAGCTTGTCGATTGAAGCGGCTGTGACACTCGATGAACTTGCCGAGCTCGATGACACCGGGCGCAACGCGCGCCTTCACGCCGCTGACACCTTGCTCGGCGATGCTGCGCTGGTGCGGCTCGATTCTGTGGCCGCAGCGCGCTTTCTCGGCGGCGTGCGGCTTCGAACTGACCTTCCCGACGCGCCGCTGTTGCGCGTTTACGGTCCAGAACCGCTCGCCTTCCTGGGCAGTGCCCACGTCGCGGCAGGTGAGCTGATCAGCAATCGGCTGCTCAGCCCCGCCGAGGTGCAAGGCCTGCTCCACCCCACACTTTGAAGCTGACTCAATGACCCGCCAAATCCGCAACATCGCCATCATCGCCCACGTCGACCATGGCAAGACCACGCTGGTGGACCAGCTGCTGCGCCAGAGTGGCACCTTCCGCGCCAACGAAAAAGTCACCGAACGCGTGATGGACAGCAACGACCTGGAGCGCGAACGCGGCATCACGATCCTCGCCAAGAACTGCGCGGTCGAGTGGCAGGGCACGCACATCAACATCGTCGACACGCCCGGCCACGCCGACTTCGGCGGCGAAGTCGAACGCGTGCTGTCGATGGTGGACAGCGTGCTGCTGCTGGTGGACGCCGTGGAAGGCCCGATGCCGCAGACGCGCTTCGTCACGCGCAAGGCGCTTGCGCTGGGCTTGAAGCCCATCGTCGTCGTGAACAAGGTCGACAGGCCCGGCGCGCGGCCCGACTACGTGATCAATGCGACATTCGACCTGTTCGACAAACTGCACGCCAGCGAAGCCCAGCTCGACTTCCCGGTGATCTTCGCTTCCGGCCTGAACGGCTGGGCGACCTTGAAGCAGGGCGAGGTGGGCAAGGACCTGGCGCCGCTGTTCGACGCCATCCTCAGGCACGTTCCGGCGCACGAAGGCAGCCCCGACGACCCGTTGCAGTTGCAGATCTGCTCGCTCGACTACTCGAGCTATGTCGGGCGCATCGGCATCGGCCGGGTCAACCAGGGCACGTTGCGACCCATGCAAGAGGTGGCCGTGTACTCGGGCCCGGACAGCACGCCGCGCAAGGCGCGCGTGAATCAGGTGCTGAAGTTCGAGGGCCTGGAGCGGCAGCAGGCGACGGAAGCGCTGCCGGGAGATATCGTGCTCATCAACGGCATTGAAGACATCGGCATCGGCGTCACGCTCACCGATTTCGAGCGCCCCGTGCCGCTGCCGATGCTGCGCATCGACGAACCGACGCTGACGATGAATTTTTGCGTCAACAACTCGCCTCTGGCCGGACGCGAAGGCAAATACGTCACCGGCCGGCAGATCCGCGATCGCCTGGACCGCGAGCTGCAATCCAACGTCGCGCTGCGGGTGAACGACACCATCGAGGACGGAATCTTCGAAGTGATGGGTCGCGGCGAACTGCACCTGACGATCCTGCTCGAGACGATGCGCCGCGAAGGCTACGAGCTTGCCGTGTCGCGCCCGCGCGTCGTGTTCCGCACAGTCGACGGCGAGCGCCACGAGCCGATCGAGCTGCTCACTGCCGATGTGGAAGACCAGCACCAGGGCGCCGTGATGCAGGCGCTGGGCGAACGCCGGGGCGAGCTTGTCAACATGGAACCCGACGGCAACGGCCGGGTGCGCCTGGACTACCGGATCCCCGCGCGCGGGCTGATCGGCTTTCAGAACGAGTTTCTGAACATGACGCGCGGCACCGGGCTCATCAGCAACATCTTTGACGGCTATGAAGCGTTTCGCGGCGAGATCGAAGGTCGCAAGAACGGCGTGCTGATCAGCCAGGACGACGGCGAAGCGGTCACGTATTCCCTGGGCAAGCTGGACGACCGCGGCCGCATGTTCGTGCGCGCTGGCGACCCGCTCTATGAAGGCATGGTGATCGGCATCCACTCGCGCGACAACGACCTCGTCGTGAACGCCGTGCGCGGCAAGCAGCTCACGAACTTTCGCGTCAGCGGCAAGGAGGAGGCGATCAAGATCACGCCGGCAATCATCCTCACGCTCGAATACGCAGTGCAGTTCATCGCCGACGACGAGTTGGTGGAGATCACGCCGAAGTCGATCCGCATCCGTAAGAGGTACCTGAAGGAACACGACCGCAAGCGGGCGAGCCGGGAAACCGCGTAGGCGACGGCGCGCACGCCAGGGGCTTTGGCCTGAGCGCGGCGCAGGCCCGAGCCAAAGCCCGACAGGCCCTAGCATCGAGGCATCGGTCGAGGAGGGTGCGATGCAGATGCTGTCGGGGCTGGACGCGAGTTTTCTCTTCCTGGAGTCGGCGCAGATGCCCATGCACGTGGGCGCGTTGCACTGGCTCGAGTTGCCCGCGGGCTACCGCGGCGACTTTCTCGCCGAACTGCGCCGGCACATGGCATCGTGCTTGCCGCTGGCCAGAGCCCTGCGTCGCAAGCCGGCGATGATGCCGCTGAACCTGGCCAGCCCGGCCTGGCTTGACGACGAACCCGACATTGAACAGCACGTCGTGGGCGTCAGGCTGCGACGCGGCAGCGGCTTGGCTGAAGTGCAGCGCCAGGTGGGGCGACTGCATGCCGTTCTGCTCGATCGCGACCGGCCGCTGTGGAAGTTCCACCTCTTCGAAGGCCTGCGCGACGCCGCGGACGGCAGCAAACGCTATGCGCTGTACACGCAACTGCACCACGCAGCGGTGGACGGCCAGGCCGCGGTGGCCTTGGCGCAAGCGATCCTCGACCTGACGCCCGAGCCGCGCGACGTGCCCGCTTCGCCAAGGCGCGAAAGTAAAGGCCAGTTCGGCGTTGGTGAATTGTTGCGTGGCGCGCTTGCGAACCAGCTTGAGCAAGTGGGCAAGCTCGTCAAGGCGCTCCCCGGCGCCGTGAGCATGATCGGGCAAGCGGCAGCGAAAGGCGCGGGCCCTGCGGCATCCCTGGGCCTGAAGGCGCTCGTCGCGCAATTCACCGGTCCCGCCGCTGCAACGACGTCTACGCGCGAGTCGAGCGTAAGGAATCTGGGTCTGGCGCCACGCACGCGGCTCAATGCCACGGTGTCGGAGGGTCGCGCCTTCGCCGCGGTGAGCCTGCCGCTCGATGAACTGAACGCGATTCGACGCCGCCATCAAGCGAGCCTGAACGACGCGCTGCTGATGATCTGCAGCGGCGCACTGCGGCGCTACTTTCAGGAACACGGCCCGCTGCCGCGCAAGTCTCTCGTCGCTGCGGTGCCGGTCTCGTTGCGCGCGAAAGGTGACACGGCTGCGAACAACCAGGCGTCGATCACGCTCATGAGTCTGGGAACGCACATCGCCGACCCTGCGCAGCGCCTGGCCCACGTGCTGGCCGCGAGTGCCTCGATGAAAAGCACCCTGGGCAGCGTGAAGAACCTGTTGCCCACCGACTTTCCTTCGCTGGGCGTGCCCTGGCTGCTGCAGGGCATGACGGCGCTGGCGTCGCGCTCACATTGGGCCGAGAAGCTGCCGGCCGTGGCAAACCTGACCATCTCCAACGTGCCCGGACCCACCGTGCCACTCTACATCGCCGGCGCGCGCCTGCTGAGCTTTTACCCGGCGTCCATCGTCACCCACGGCCTGGCGTTGAACATCACCGTTCAGTCCTACAACGGCTCGCTCGACTTCGGCTTGATCGCCTGCGCCAAGGCCATGCCCGATGTGGGCAAGCTCGCACAGCAGGTGCGCGTCGCGTTCGCCGAGTTTGCCGCGCTGCCGGCCACGGCGGCGCCAGCGACGCCGCCGGCAGCGAAACGCGCCGGCGCGAAGGCGCGGCCGCGTACGAATGCCGGACCCGCCGGGCCAACTGCACAGGCGCGACGTGGCGTCGGCGGTTCTGGTGCGAAAGCCCCAATCCCGCGTCGGGGCAGAGGCTAACATCAGCGGCGTATTCTTGCGTCGGCGCTGAACCGTCGGCCGATCGGCATGCAACGGACGCGCGACAACCCACATCGCCACGAGGAACTGCGCGCACCCAACGCGCTGCTGATGCTTCTCGTGCAAGTCGCGGGCGAGATCGTCTGACGCGATGCAGATCGGCGCGAACGGCATCACTCTCGAAGTGCAGGACCACGGCCCGCCCAGCGCAGAGCCGCTGCTGCTCATCATGGGCCTGGGCATGCAGCTCGTGGCATGGCCCGAGGGCCTGGTCGGCGCCCTGGTGCGGCGCGGCTTTCGCGTGATCCGCTTCGACAACCGTGACATCGGCCTGAGTCAGAGTTTCGAGCGCTTTGGCGTGCCCAACGTCATGCTCGACGTGTTCAAGTTTTCACTCGGCATGAACGTCAAGAGCGCCTACACCCTGGCCGACATGGCGGACGACGCCGCCGGCGTGCTCGCCGCACTCGGCATTCCCAGCGCCCATGTGTTCGGCGTGTCGATGGGTGGAATGATTGCGCAGCATCTCGCGCTGCGGCATCGTGGTGCCGTCAAGAGCCTGACGCTGATGATGACCAGCAGCGGTGCCCGGCACTTGCCGGGCCCGTCAATGAAGGTACGCGCTGCGATGATGTCGCGCCCGAAGCAGCCGGCGGACCTGCCGGCCATCGTCGCCTACTACGTGCGCCTGTATCGCCTCATCGGCAGCCCGGGCTTCCCGAGCGCCGACGCGGAAATCGCGCAGCGCGTCGAGGGCTGGGTGCGCCGCTCCTACCGGCCCGCCGCAAACCTGCGCCAGCTGATGGCCATCGCCGCCGATGGCGACCGCTCGACGGCGTTGCGTGAGCTTCGGGTGCCGACCCAGGTGATCCATGGCCGCGACGACTCCCTGGTGCCGCTGCCTGCAGGCAAAGACCTCGCCGGCAAGATCCACGGTGCAACGCTCGATATCGTCGACGGCATGGGCCACGACTTGCCCGAGGCGTTGTGGCCGAGGTTCATCGAAGGAATCGAGGCGGCCGCTGAGCGCGGCGCATGACTCGCCTGGGGGAAGTGCGGCGCCGCCCGGTCCGCGTTATGGTGAATTCAATCGTCCGCGCGACGCGCCGTAAGGTAAGCAGCCTTCACCGTTTTGGCCAACAGGCGTTGGCCCGTGAGGCTGGGATGCACGTCGCAGGCCTGCGGGTTCTGCGGATTGCCGTTAAGCAGACCGGTCCTGCACGTCTTGCCAGCGGCGAATGGCCGCATGCACCCACGTCTCCTAGGGTTTGCGTGCGTCTCGATTGGTGTTACACGTGCCGATGGGGGTTCACTCACAGCGCTTTGGGGGGGTGCCCGGCCCAATCATTTTTTCCACGCCCCCGTTTGCAGGGGAAGCGTCTTGTGCCCCGGCCGAAAAGGCGAGACCATTGCGGTCATGTTTCGTAGCAGCGTCAGGATCCCATTCATGAAGCAGCATCTGGCGGCAATCGCCATCGCGTTGACCCTGTTGCTGGTCATGAACCTGGCCTTCGCCCAGCCCGACACCGCCAAGGCCATCGAGCGATGCGAAACGGCGGTGGCCGAGACCGTGAAGCGCATGCGTGGCGTTGCCGCGCAGGAGTTGCAGTTCTTTGCCGGCAAGCGCGCGGTGCTGCCGAATGCGGAAGACGAAACCAGCCTGCGTGGCGAGGGCCGCTACAGCGCGCGCGCGAGCGGCAGCCACACCTTCAGCTACACCTGCGCGTACAACGCGAAGGCGGGCACGACCTCGGGCGTGATGTTCCGCGAGACCGGCGATCGCGCCCGGGCGCAGGCCGCGTGGCAACCCGACCTGACTTTCGTCTCGCCCGAGGCCTGCGAAGCCGCGAGCGCGGCGGACCTGAAGCAGAAGTACCCACGCGTCGCGCGCATCTCGTTCGATCCCGATTCGCGCAGCCTGAGCCCGGCCGACGATGCGCAGACCAGCCTGGCGGGCCTGGGCGCTTTGCAGCGTGCGCCCGGCATGCAGGCGACGCCGTTCAACTACCGCTGCGAATTCGACCCGCGCAACGGCCGCATCGTCAGCGTGCAGACTACGCCTTGAGCCGGCGCGCCGGCTCAAGGCGCACCACGGCTCGATGCGGCGCAGCGCGGTGGCTCATGAGCAAATGTGGCTCTGCCACTTTGCTCATCCCCCTCGGGGGGCGGACGACGACGTAGTCGTCGGCCTGGGGGCGCTCAAGCGCGTGGCGCCAGCACCGCGCCTTCGCCACGCAAGGCGTCGACTTGCGCGCGGCTGTAACCCAGCTCGGTCAAGATGGCGTCGGCGTGCTCGCTGAACAGCGGCGGGCGATTCCCCGGCCGGCCAGGGTTGGCCGACAGCTTGACCGGAATGCCCAGCGACTTGTGGCCGTCGTGGTCAACCGCCATCGCGCGGTGTGCCGTGTGCGCCTGCGCGAAGGCCTGCGGCACGCTGTTCACGGCACCGGCGGGAACCCCCTTGCGCATCAACTGTTCGCACAGATCGGCGACCTGGTAACGCGCCAGCGTGCCTTCGAGTTCGGCGCGCAACGCCTGGCGGTTCTCGATCCGGCCGCGGTTGCTGGTGAAACGCGTGTCGGCGGCGAGATCGGGGCGTGCCACGCAGGCGCAAAAGCGCTGAAACTGGCCGTCGTTGACGACGCCGAGGAACAGTTCGCCGTCGGCTGCCGCGTAGCGATCGTAAGGTGAGATGTTCGGGTGCGCGCTGCCCAGGCGTTGCGGCGTCTGGCCCGAGGTCATCCAGTTCGCGGCGTGCGGCAAGAGCATGCTCAGGCCCGTGTCGAACAAGGTGGCTTCGACGCGCTGGCCGCGCCCGCTGCGCTCGCGCGCCGCGTGCGCGAGCAGCACACCCACCAGCGCGTTGTAGCCGGTCAGGAAATCGACCACGGGAATGCCCACGCGCAGCGGCCCGGACTCGGGCGTGCCGTTGATGCTCATCACGCCGCACATCGCTTGCAGCACGGCGTCATAACCCGGCAATCCGCCGAGCGGCCCGTCGGCGCCGAAGCCGGAGATGCCGCAATAGATCAACCGCGGGTGGCGCGGCGCGAGCACCGCCTCGAACCCGAGGCCCCACTTTTCCATCGTGCCGGGCAGAAAATTTTCGATCAGGACATCGGCGCCGTCGATGAGCTTCTCGACGACGCCGCGCCCGGCCGGGCGCGACAGGTCCAGCCCGATCGAACGTTTGCCGCGATTGAGCGCACCGAAGTAGGCCGCTTGGCCGGCGGCGTCAAACGGCGGGCCGAACTGGCGTGTCTCGTCTCCGCCGGGGGGCTCGACCTTGATGACATGCGCGCCGTGGTCGGCGAGCATCTGCGCGCACAGCGGACCGGCGAGCACGCGTGAGAGGTCGACCACACGTAGGCCAGCAAGAGCTGAGTTCTGTGGCGCGCGCGAGGGTGGTGTCATGGCGGCGATTCGTGGAGGGCCAGACTGGAGCATAGCGCCGTCTATCGCCGTCACCGGGCCGAGCCGGGCGCCATGCGGCGGCGCCACCACGCGCCGCGCTGTTTACGGGTGCAGGCCTGGATCAGGCCGAGTGTCGCCGCCATGCCGCAGGCGCGGGCTGACGCGGTAACGTTCGCCGCGATAGCCGGCGTCGAGCGCGTCCAGGATGCGCAGCACGTCCGCCGCGCCCCATGCCGCGAGCCACTCGAAAGGCCCGGCGGGGTAGTTGACGCCGAGTTTCATCGCGGCGTCGACGCCTTGCGCTGTGCATACGCCTTGCTGGACGGCGTCGCATGCTTCGTTGATCAACATCGCCAGCGTGCGCGCGACCAGCAGCGCCGGCGTGTCCGCGACGCGCTGAGGGGCGAACCCGAGCGCGGCGAGCCACGCCGGGGCCTGCGCCTGCCAGGTGGCGCTGGCCCCCTCGGCGACGGCGTAAGCGAGCGGCGACGCGTTTGGCCGGGCCGGCCGCGGCGGCCGGTCGAACACCGCGACGTCGGGCAGTGACAGCGCTGCCGAAATTTCGCCCGCGCGGCGCCCGTCGGTCAGCACGAGCCGCGCGCTGCCGACGCTCAGGCCGGTCCAGCCGCCTTGCGCCTGACGTGCGATTCGACCGCCGCGCGACGCGGCCCAGGCCTGCGCCGCATCAGCGAGTTGCGCCGCAATCGTGCACTGGCCATGCACAGTGACCTCAGCGCTGGGCGTGGCGGCGTCGATCGGCGGCTCTTGAGCGGTCTGCGCCGTGCTCGGGTAGAGATAGAAACCGCGCCCGGTCTTGCGCCCGAGCCAACCGGCCTCGACCAGCTCGCGCTGTACCAGAGACGGTGTATAGCGCCTGTCGAAGAAATTCGCCTCGAACACCGATTGCGTGACGGCGAAGTTCGTGTCGTGGCCGATCAGGTCCATCAGCTCGCAAGGGCCCATGCGAAACCCGGCGGCGCGCAGGCAGGCGTCGAGCACCGCGGGGGTCGTCGCCTGTTCCTGGAGCAGCGCCAAGGCCTCGGCGTAATAGGGCCGGGCGACGCGGTTCACGATGAAACCCGGCGTGCTCTTCGCGTGTACCGCCACCTTGCCCCAGGTCTTGCAGAGATCGAAGATTGCCGCGGCCACGGCGGCATCGGTGTGCAGGCCCGAAATCACCTCGACCAGCTTCATCAGCGGTACCGGGTTGAAAAAATGCATCCCGACCACGCGGCGCGGGTGCGACAAGCCATTGGCGATGGCGGTCACCGAGATCGATGACGTGTTCGTCGCCAGCACGCACGAGCTCGCGACGATGCTCTCGAGCTCGCGAAACAGCGTGCGTTTCGCGTCGAGACTTTCGACGATCGCCTCGATGACGAGACCGGCATCGGCGGCGGCGCCGAGCGTGCCCACCGCTTCAATGCGCGACAGCGTGCGCTCGACCTGTTCGGCGTCGACTTTCCCTTTCGTCGCCAGCGCCTGCAGGTTCACCGCCAATTGGGCTCTTGCGGCGGCGGCGGCGCCGTCGCGCAAGTCGAACAGCTTCACCGCGTGGCCGGCCTGGGCCGCGACTTGCGCGATTCCCGCGCCCATGATGCCCGCGCCGACGACGAGGACAGTCGTGCCCGCGAGTCCCTGATCGGAGGTGGCCATCAGTAGGTCTCCAGGTGCAGCCGGCCTTGCTGTTTCAGCGACGCGCTCACGCTGTCCCAGTCGAGCCCGAACTTCGCGGCGGCATCGCGCAGCGCGAGCACGACACCTTCTTCCATCGCCTTCAGGCCGCAGACGTAGAAATACGCGTTCGCGTCGGCAAGCAGCGGCGCCAGATCGGCCATGCGTTCGCGCATCAGGTCTTGCACGTAACGTTTGGGCTCGCCCTGCGCGCGGCTGAACGCGAAATTGATATCGATGAAGTCCTTCGGCAGGCTTTGCAGCGGGCCGAAGTAAGGCAGTTCTTCCCGGGTGCGCGCACCGAAGAACAGCAGCAACTTGCCGCCTTCGAATTTGCCCGAGCTGCGCAGACGCCGCCGCCATTCGGTCATCGCGCGCATCGGCGCGCTGCCGGTGCCGGTGCAGATCATCACGATGTGGCTCTTCGGGTGATTGGGCATGAGGAAGCTCGCGCCGAACGGGCCGATCACCTGCACCTTGTCGCCGACCTGCAGGTCGCACATGTAGTTGCTCGCGACGCCGCGCACCGGGCGCCCCTGGTGGTCTTCGAGCACGCGCTTGATCGTCAGCGACGCGTTGTTGTAGCCCGCCCGCTCGCCGTTGCGCGGGCTCGCGATCGAGTACTGGCGCGGGTGGTGCGTGCGGCCGTGGGCGTCGGTGCCGGGTGGAATGACGGCGATCGACTGGCCTTCGAGCAGCGGGAACGGCATCGTGCCGAAGTCGAGAACGATGTGGTGCGTGTCGTATTCCTTGCCCACCGCGGTGACGCGCACGTTGCCGACGACCGTGGCGACGATCGACTTTTGCGCAGCCTTGGGCCCGTACAGATTGGTGTACGCATGTGCCGCCGACCAGGGGGGCAGCGTCGCGCCGAACTGGGCGGCGTTGAAAGCCGCATCCGGTGTGGCATCGGGTGCGACCGACGCCGGAGCCGCCGCCGCCGTGGTTGCAGCATCGACCGGCACGCCTTGCGCCGCGAGTTGATCCGCGCTCAACTCTTGCGGCAACTCATCCCAAGTGAGCTGCGACTCGACGCTGTAGGCCATGACGCGCGGCAGCGTGCGCCAGTTGTCGATCGAGCCCGTCGGGCAGGGCGAGATGCACGCCATGCAGAAATCGCACTTGGCCGGATCGACGACATAGTTGCGCGAATCGTGCGTGATCGCCTGCACCGGGCAGGTGGCCTCGCAGGTGTTGCAGCGGATGCAGATCTCCGGGTCGATCAGGTGCTGCTTGATGACGCTGCTGTCGATGGCCGTCTCCATGATCTTGTCTGCGTGGGGAACTGCGCTTTATCGCACACCGTTGTTGTCATCCCGGCGCAAGCCGGGATCCACCGCTTGATGTACCACCCGTGGAACCCGGCCTGCGCCGGGATGACCGGTGCTGTCAGGCGAAACGCACGTACTCGAAGTCCACCGGCTGGCGGTTGATGCCCATCACCGGCGGGGCGATCCAGTTCGCGAACTTGCCCGGCTCGACAACGCGGCCCATCAACGAGGCGATAAAGGCGAAATCCTCGCGGCTCGGCAACCAGCGGTTCAGGTGGGCGTCCCACTCGGCCTGCGACAGCGCGCGTCCATCCGGAGACACCCGCACGCCGGCCAGGGCGCCGATGTTGCGATGGAAGGCCTTGTGCGGCACCGTCAGGCGGTGCGGCAGGCCGGCTTTTTCCAGCACCTTGTTCCAGCGGCCGATCCCGGCGACCGAGTCTTTGATGAAATCGTCGCGCAAGACCTCGTTCAGCGCATTCAGCATCGGCACTTCTTTCTCGACGAGCTGTCCGTCGCGGGCCTCGAGCACGCGGTAGGTCTGGCCCTTGAGCAAATGGTCGTCGTCGCGCTTGCCTTCCTCGAAGCGGCCCTTCAGGCCTGAGCTGTAGAACGTGGCGGCGTTGCTCGACTGGTCGGCACCGAACAGGTCTACCGTCACACTGAAGTGAAAGTTCAGGTAGCGCTGCACGGTGCCCAGGTCGATCACGCCAGCGGCGCGCAGCTTGGCCGCGTCGTCGGTCTTCAGTTCGTTCATCGCCTGAGCGGTACGCTGGATCACGCGCGACACGCCCGATTCGCCAACAAACATGTGGTGCGCTTCTTCCGTGAGCATGAACTTGGTGGTGCGCGCGAGTGGGTCGAAGGCGCTCTCAGCGAGTGCGCACAGCTGGAACTTGCCGTCACGGTCGGTGAAGTAGGTGAACATGAAGAACGCCAGCCAGTCGGGCGTGGCTTCGTTGAAGGCGCCGAGGATGCGCGGGTTGTTCGCGTCGCCGCTGCGACGCTCCAGCAGCGCCTCGGCTTCTTCGCGGCCGTCGCGGCCGAAGTGTTTGTGCAGCAGGTACACCATGGCCCACAGATGCCGGCCTTCTTCCACGTTGATCTGGAACAGGTTGCGCAGGTCGTACATGCTCGGTGCCGTCAGCCCGAGGTGGCGCTGCTGCTCCACCGACGCGGGCTCGGTGTCGCCTTGCGTGACGATGATGCGGCGCAGGTTGGCGCGGTGCTCGCCGGGAACGTCTTGCCAGGCTTTCTCGCCGAGGTGGTCGCCGAAATGGATCTTGCGTTCGGCGTCGCCCGGGTTGAGGAAGATGCCCCAGCGATAGTCGCGCATCTTGGTGTAGCCGAACTGCGCCCAGCCCTGCGGGTCGACGCTGACGGCGGTGCGCAGGTAGACGTCGTAGTCGGTCGAGCCTTCGGGGCCGACCTCACCCCACCAGTTGATGAAGTTCGGTTGCCAGCCCTCCAGCGCGCGTTGTAGCGTGCGGTCTTCGCCGAGGTTGACGTTGTTGGGGATTTTTTCGCTGTAGTTGATGCTGGTCATGGTGTGGGGTTCCTGGACTTTCTCCCTCTCCCTTCAGTGAGAGGGTTGGGGTGAACGTGAGTGTGAGGGTGGCGCTTGTTCAAACGCGATTCCAGTCGAACATCGCTTTGTCACCCTTGCCGTAGACCTTGAGCGCGCCTTTTTCACCCACCGCGTTCGGGCGCTGGAAGATCCAGTTCTGCCATGCGGTGAGCCTGCCGAAGACACGCGTGAACATGTTCTCCGGCCCATTGAAGCGCAGATTCGCTTCCATGCCGGTCAGTGCGTCGGGCGACATCGCGATGCGCTCTTCGATGGCGATGCGCACTTCGTCAGCCCAGTCGATGTCGTCCGGCTTGCTCGTCGCAAGGCCGAGCGCGAACGCTGCGTCGGCATCGAGCGCAACGCCCAGCTTGGCGCGAACCGCGTCGAGCGCCGGCGCTTCGTCGTAGAACTGACGCCCCAGGCGGCTCTGGCCCGTGACCATGGGGTACAGGCCGAAGTTGACTTCGCTCACGGCGATCTTCGGCGCCTTGGCGGCGTCGTCGGGCAAGGCGAGGTGGTAGGTTCGGTCGCACGCAAGCGCCAGTTCGAGCAAGGTGCCGGCAAAGCAGGAACCCGGCTCGACCAATGCGAACAGGCTGCGCGACGACACGTCGAGGCGGCTGAAGGCGCGGCGCAGCATGCCGATCGTCTCGCGCACCAGCCAATGGTTCTTGTGGGCGAGCAGCGTCTCGTCCATCGCCAGCACGGCGGCGGGCTCGCCCGTTGTCTTGACCAGCCAGGTGCCGATCTCGAGTTCATTCGTGCGCATCGACAGGATCGCGTCGTCGAGTTCGCGCGCCAGTTGCAGCGGGTACCAGGCGGCGCCGAGCGCTTCGATGCCAACAATGTCGGTCGGCTGTGTGCCGCCGGGAGATTTGACGGCGAAGGTGGCAGTGCGCTTCGTGCGGTCGATTTCAACCATGACGTGGGTGTAGCGCAGCGCGTCGGCTTCGACGCTGCGATGCAACGGCGTCAGCGCGCAGCCCTTGCCGTGGGCCGGGCGGTCGCTCTGCGCGGCCAGCTGCAATGCGCGCTCCTGCACCTTCTGTGCAAACACCTGTGGCTTGGCGATGTCGTCGACGAGCCGCCAGTCTTTCGCCTTCTGGCCACGCACGCCTTCGACGCTGGTGCAGAACAAGTCGGCCAGGTCGTGGCGCACATGGCGCTTGTCGGTCACGCGGGTCAGACCGCCGGTGCCGGGCAGCACACCGAGCAGCGGTACCTCGGGCAGGCTGACGGCGCTCGAGCGGTCGTCCACCAGAATGATTTCGTCGCATGCCAATGCCACCTCGTAGCCACCGCCTGCGCAGGCACCGTTCACGGCGGCGAGGAACTTCAGGCCGCTGTATTTCGACGAGTCTTCGAGACCATTGCGCGTCTCGTTCGTGAATTTGCAGAAGTTCACTTTCCAGGCGTGGCTGGAGGTGCCAAGCATGAAGATGTTCGCGCCCGAGCAGAACACTTTTTCCCTGGCACTGGTCAGCACGACAGTGCGAACTTCCGGGTGCTCGAAGCGGACCCGGTTGATCGCGTCGTTCAACTCGATGTCCACGCCCAGGTCGTAGCTGTTGAGCTTGAGTTTGTAGCCGGGGCGCAGGCCGGCGTTTTCATCGAAGTCGGCAGCGAGCGTGGCGACGGGGCCCTCGAACTTCAACTTCCAGTGCTTGTACTGGGAGGGGCTGGTCTGGTAGTCGACGCGCGACGCGGTGCTCATGGTGCTGTCTCCTCGGGAAATGCACAAAAGTGCATTCTGGCTGAATCACTGGTAGGCATGATAGTGCACAAAATGAAATTGACGAAGCACTTTGCTTCATGTTGGTTCGAGGGCAACCCTCAAGCCATCCGCAACGCCTGACGCACCATGCCTCGCAGTACGACGAAAGTCGCCTTCAGCGGCTGGGCACTCGTGTCGAGCTTGAACTCTGCCTTGGAATAAAAGGCCGCGCGGCCGGCGAGGATCCCCTTCAGGTCTTGCATTGCCTCCTTGCTCGCCGCCATCGGCCGCATGTCCCCCTGCGCCGCGACGCGCTTCATGTGGTCTTCGGGGTCGGCTTGCAGCCACACTGTCGTGCAGTGTGCCAGCAGCTGGTTGAACGTGGCAGGGTCGGAGACCATGCCGCCGGGTGTGGCAATCACGGCTTCGGGGTAGATCTGGATCGCCTCTTCCAGGGCGCGCCGCTCGTAGCGCCGATAAGCGTTGGCGCCATACAGCGCCTGGATCTCGGCGATGCCGCAGCCGGCAAACTTTTCGATCTCGCGGCTCAGTTCGACAAACGCAAACCCCAGGTCGTCAGCGAGCATTTGCCCCAGCGTCGACTTGCCCGCGCCGCGCAAACCGATCAGCGCAACCCGGGTGCTGCGCGCCGCCTGGCCGCTGCCGTTCGCGCCACCCGTGCCCAGCAAGGCGCCCACCGCGACGCGAACCCGGCGCAAGGTGTCGTCATTGCTGCGCTCCAGCAGCTCGCGCAACAGCAGCCACTCGGGCGACGATGTCGTCACGTCGCCGACCATCTCGGCCAGAGAACACTGCAGCGCCTGCGCCACTTGCAGCAGCACGAGAATCGACGCGTTGCCGGTGCCGTACTCCAGGTTCGCCAGGTGCCGCTCGGAAACCCCTGCCGCCAGCGCGACCGCCTTGCGCGTCATGCCGCGCCGCGCGCGAACCGCGCGCACGCGTTCACCCAGCGCAGTGAGAAACGGGTTCTTGACGGCATTGGCAGCGAGTTCCACTTTCCTGCGGCGTGCCGTGGCGGGAGCGGCGCTGCGCGAACGTGCCGCAACGGGCGCCGCGGGCCGGCGTTGGCGCAATACAGGGCTCGGCATGCGGTTGTCAGCTCAGGGAGTTCATTGACGCACAATACTGCATCTTCCGGGTTCAAACAAGCCCGAACAACTCGAAGCGTCGGGTGGGCCCTCGAGGGATGGGCCGCGACGACCCGCCACACAATACGCAACCGCGACACCGACGGAGACCCGCCATGAGCACCGCACCCCCCGCGCCGCAAGTCCAGCCGCCGGGCGAGCGCTTCAACTTTGCGCAGCACCTGTTGAACTGCAACGCGCAGCGCGGTGCGCGGCGGGCGTTCATCGACGACCAGGGCGTGCTCAGCTACGCCGAACTGGATGAGCGCGTGCGCCGCGCCGCCGCCGGGTTGCGCGCGCTGGGCATCAAGCGCGAAGAACGTGTACTGTTGCTGATGCACGATTGCAATCACTGGCCGGTGAGCTTCCTCGGCGCGATCTACGCCGGCATCGTACCGGTGGCCGTGAACACGCTGTTGACCGCCGATGACTACGCCTACGTGCTGGAGCATTCACGCGCGCAGGCCGTACTGGTGTCGGGTGCGCTGCTGCCAGCGCTGACCGCGGCAATGACACGCAGCGACCACGAAGTCCAACGTGTCATCGTGTCGCGCCCGATCGCGCCGCTGCACGCGCAGGAAACCGAATTCGACGCCTTCGTCGCCGCGCACCCGCCGTCACCAAAGCCCGCGCCCACCGGGGCTGACGACCCTGGCTTCTGGCTCTACTCGTCAGGCTCCACAGGTCGCCCCAAGGGCACCGTGCATACGCAAGCCAATCCCTACTGGACCGCGGAGCTCTATGGCAAGGGCGTGCTCGGGTTGCGCGAAGACGACGTCTGCTTCTCGGCGGCAAAACTGTTTTTCGCCTATGGCCTGGGCAATGCGCTCACGTTTCCGCTGAGCGTGGGCGCGACGACCCTGTTGATGGCCGAGCGCCCGACGCCCGACGCTACGTTCAAACGCTGGCTCGGCGGCGTGGGCAACGTCAAACCGACGGTCTTTTACGGCGCGCCCACCGGCTTTGCCGGCATGCTCGCCGCGCCGAATCTGCCTGCGCGCGGTGACGTGGCGCTGCGCCTGGTCTCCTCGGCAGGCGAGGCCTTGCCGGCGGACCTGGGGGAACGCTTCAAACGCCACTTCGGCGTGGACATCGTCGACGGCATCGGCTCCACTGAAATGCTGCACATCTACCTGTCGAACCGGCCGGACCAGGTGCGCTATGGCACGACCGGCTGGCCGGTACCGGGCTACGACATCGAGTTGCGCGGCGACGGTGGTGGACCGGTGGCAGAAGGCGAGCCCGGCGACTTGTACGTGCATGGCCCGTCGAGTGCCATCATGTACTGGGGCAACCGTGCGAAGACCCGCGACACGTTCCAGGGTGGCTGGACCAAGAGCGGCGACAAGTACATGCGCAACGCCGACGGCAGCTACACCTATGGCGGGCGCGGCGACGACATGCTCAAGGTGAGCGGGGTCTACGTCTCGCCGTTCGAGGTGGAAGCCACGCTGGTGCAGCACGCGGCCGTGCTCGAAGCGGCGGTGATCGGCGTGCCCGACGCGCAGGGCCTGACCAAGACCAAGGCCTTCGTCGTGCTCAAGGCCGGCCAGGCCGCGACGCAGGACGAACTCAAGGCCTTCGTCAAGGACCGGCTTGCGCCCTACAAGTACCCGCGCGCCATCGAATTTGTCGCCGAACTGCCGAAGACGGCGACGGGCAAAATCCAGCGCTTCAAGCTGCGCGAACGCGAGGCGGCGGTCAAGTGATGCGCGCGCCTGGTGTGATGTGTGAATGAAGCGCGGCATCGCGCGTTTTCTTGAACGGAATCCCCATGTTGAGCTACCGGGTCGCAGCCTTCGGCAAACCCCTCGCGCAGGCGTTGCGCGAAACCCCCGTGCCCCAAGGCAGTGAAGTCATCGTCAAGGTGGGCAGTTGCGGCGTGTGCCACAGCGACGTGCACCTGCACGACGGCTACTTTGACCTCGGCGACGGCAACAAGCTCGACATGTCGCGCCCGATGCAGTTGCCGCGAACCCTGGGCCACGAGATCGCGGGCACCGTGGTCGCCGTCGGCCCCGACGCCAAAGGCACCAAGGTCGGCGACCGACGTGTCGTGTTTCCGTGGATCGGTTGCAACGCCTGCCCGGTCTGCGCGTCCGGCAACGAACAGTTGTGCGCTTCGCCGCGCGCCCTGGGAATCCACCGCGACGGCGGGTTCGCCGATCACGTGCTTGTGCCGCACCCGCGCTACCTGCTCGAATTCGACCCGTTGCCGGAAGAGCAAGCGTGCACGTATGCCTGCTCGGGCCTGACCGGCTACGGCGCATTGAAAAAAGTGCAGCCACTCACGCCGAGCGACACGCTGCTCATCATCGGCGCCGGCGGCGTGGGCCTGTCGGGAATACGCCTGGCACGCCACATGTTCAGCGCGCCGATCGTCGTCGCCGAACTCGACAAGGGCAAATGGGATATCGCGCGCGAGGCCGGTGCCAGCGAGGTGATCGACCCGAGCGCAGACGGCGCCGGCAAAGCGTTGATGAAGGCGACGGGCGGCGGCGTTGCCGCGGCGATCGATTTCGTCGGCGCGGCGTCGAGCTTTGCGTTCGGCTTCGGCGCGTTGCGTCGGGGTGGCAAGCTGGTCTGCGTCGGCTTGTTCGGCGGCTCGACGCCGATCCTGCCCGTCATGGTGGCGATGAAGTCCGTCAGCATCGCCGGCTCCTACGTCGGAACGCTGCAGGACATGCACGAACTGATGGCGATCGCGCGCTCCGGCAAGCTGCCGGCGCTGCCGATGACGACGCAGCCTCTGGCCAGCGCCGACCAGGCGCTGGCCGACCTGAAAGCCGGGCGGATTCGTGGTCGGGCAATTCTTCGACCGTGAAGGGTTCAGTTGAAGCCGCACTGAACAGTTCACCAATTGCAATCCATTCAACCACCCAACCCCTGGCGCGTGTGCATCGCGCCGATGATGGACTGGACCGACCGGCATTGCCGGTTCTTCCATCGCCTGCTCACGCGCCGTGCGCGCCTGTACACCGAGATGGTGACAACGGGCGCGCTGCTGCACGGCGATGTACCGCGCCATCTCGACTTCAATGAACAGGAACACCCGGTGGCGCTGCAACTCGGCGGCAGCGAGCCTGCCGACCTGGCGGCTTGCGCGCGCCTGGGCGAACAATGGGGCTACGACGAGATCAACCTGAACTGCGGTTGCCCGAGCCCGCGCGTGCAGCGCGGTGCGTTCGGCGCGTGCCTGATGGCCGAGCCTGCGCTAGTGGCAGATTGCGTGAAGGCGATGGTCGATGCCGTGGCGTTGCCGGTGACGGTGAAACACCGCATCGGCATCGATCGCGGCGAGAGTTACGAATTCGTGCGCGACTTTGTCGGCACGGTGGCGCGCTCCGGTTGCAATGTGTACATCGTGCACGCGCGCAACGCGTGGTTGCACGGCCTCAGCCCGAAGGAAAACCGGGATGTGCCGCCGCTGCGACATGACGTGGTGCATCGACTGAAGGCCGACTTCCCCGCGCTCACCTTCGTAGCCAACGGCGGGCTGACTCAGGCAGTGGACATTGGGGCTCAGCTGCAATTCGTGGACGGCGTGATGCTCGGCCGCGAGGCTTACCACCACCCTTGGGGTTTGGCACGCTGGGACAGCCAGTTCTTCGGTGCTGCGCCGCGTCAGCTTGACCGCGCGGACATCGAATTGAAGATGGTCGAGTACATGGAAATGCTCACCGCGCAAGGCATCACCTGGACTCACGCCGCGCGCCACATGCTGGGCCTGTGGAACGGCATGCCCGGCGCGCGCCGCTGGCGCCAGGTGTGGAGCGATCACCGGCTCAAGCATGAAACTCCGCGGCGCGTCTGGCAACTCGCGCAGCGGCCCGAGGTGGCGGTGCAGCCTGCATGAAGACAGAATCGTTGCGTCGCTGCGGCGGGCGTATCACCCTGTCATTGGCCTTGCTGGGCAGCGGTGCGGCGGTCGTGCGCTCAGCGGAAGAGGTGCCTTTCATCACGACGCCCGACCGGGTGGCGCTGGCGATGCTGGAAATTGCCAGCGTCGGGGCCGATGACACCCTGATCGATCTGGGTTCGGGTGACGGCCGCATCGTCATCCTCGCCGCAAGGCGCTTTGGTGCGCGCGGCCTGGGTGTCGAGATCGTTCCCGATCTGGTGCGCCAGAGCCGGGCGTCCGCGCAGCGTGCGGGTGTCGAGCAGCGTGTCGAGTTTCGCGAGCAAGACCTGTTCAAGACCGACTTGAGCAGCGCAAGCGTGATCACGATGTACCAGCTGCCCGAGGTCAATCTGCAATTGCGGCCGTCGTTGCTGGCGTTGGAGCCCGGAACGCGGATCGTGTCGCACGACTGGGACATGGGAGACTGGCCGCCGGAGCGCACGGTGAAAGTAGAGGTGCCCGACAAGACTGTCGGCCTGGACAAGTTCAGCCGCGTCCACCTGTGGGTGGTGCCGGCGCGCGTGCACGGCTTGTGGTGTGGCCTGGGGCGCGGCCGGGGCGGGGCGCTGCGCATTGCACAGACCTATCAATCTTTCACGGCGAGCCTGGGCGGTGTGCCGGAGATCGACGGTTTCGCCGGCCGGATCCACGGCGCCTCGCTGCGTGGCGGGCAGGGCAGCGACGCGCTTGAGCTCGAGCTGCGCGGCGATCGTGTGCTCGTCACGCGCGCCACCGGGCGCTACGCGACGCTCGAAGCCATCGCATTCGTGCGCCCGACGACGCCGGGCTGCGAGCGCAAGCCGTGAATGCTAGCTCTAGTCCCAAAGCGGTGGAGCCGGTGTTTGGGATCATCAAACGCGTGATGGGCTGGCGTCAGATGAGCATGCGCGGCCTGGACAAAGCACGCGGCGAGTGGTCGCTGGTGACGATGGCGTGGAATATCAAGCGGCTGCATGTGCTTCGGGCGGCAGAAAGGGAAGGACCCATGTCCCCAACGATTCTGGAAACCCAGCCCTGCAATGAACCCAGGGCGATTTGCAAGGCACTCAGGCGCCTCGACGCGATCGAATCCGGCTCGCGCCGCTGCAAACACCGCCGCGTGGTCGGCATCGCGACCTTGCGCCCCTCAAGCCCGACAGGCTCCTAGAGCTGATCTCGCCCGCGCTGCAACCCGGCACAGCTCAAGCGCTTGCGCGCCTGCCCTTGGCCTTGCCCTTCATCCGGGTCACCATGAAGTCCGCCGCCTGTGTGATGTGACTGCGTGCCAGGGCTTCGGCCTTGGCTGCGTTGCCCCGCGCGATGGCGTCAAGGATGGCGGCGTGCTGGTTCCAGATGTCGCGTGGCGTCTCGTCCTTGATCAACACTTCGCCCATCACGCGCTGGGTGTGTGTCCAATGCGTTGCCATCGCTGGCGCCACCAGCGGGTTGCCCGACAGGCCGTAGATGAACTCGTGGAACTTCAGGTCGGCGGCGACCATCTTGGCCACTGAGCCGCTGGCCACCGCTTTGCGGCCGGCGTCGATCAGGGCCGGGCCCAGCTCTCCGGCGCGCTCGGCGTTGTTCTCGGCAGCCAAGCGGCAGGCCAGGCCCTCGATCACTGAGCGCATGTCGTACATGTGCTTGACCTGATCGGGCTCAAGCGGCGCAACCTCCAGGCCGCGGCCGGGTGCGTCGCGCAGCACGCCCTGGTTGCGCAGCAACAGCAGCGCCTGCTGCACCGGCTGGCGCGACACGCCGAGCGTCCTGGCGATCTGCTCCTGGATGATGCGTTCGCCGGGGCCGAGTTGGCCCGAGGCGACCTCGCCCAGGATCGCGTCGCGCACCTGCTCGACGAGGTTGGGGGCAAAGGCCAGCGCTTTCACGGCGCGAGTGTAGCAAAAACGCCGCACACTGAATTCAGAGTGCATGCGGGATTTCCCTAGCAGAACTCTGAATTCAGAATACTACACTCAGGACCATGACATCCCGGAGACTGCCCATGACTGCCACTCCCGCCGCATCCCTCACCGCCCACCGCAGCGTCGCCGAAATCGTTGCACGCTTCCTCGTCGCGCGCGGCGTCGACCGCATCTTCGGCCTGCAAGGCGGCCACATCCAGCCGATTTGGGACCACTTGGCGCAGCTCGGCGTGCGCATCGTCGACGTGCGCGACGAAGGCGCGGCGGTGCACATGGCGCACGCGCACG
>JANNKM010000182.1:0-10152 GCA_031396305.1 Rhizobacter sp. | reverse complement strand
GTCGGGCCCGCGCCGGGGCGTGTTGCGGCGCCAGTCTAGGCGTCGGCGCCGGCGTGTGGGGTGGCCTACAAGGTGGCGACAACGTCGGATGGCGCCGGGAATCGCCCCGGCCCTTCGGGTTGGGCTTGTTTTGGGGCGCATGCGTCGTTGCAAATGCTCGCCGTGCCGCCCGGCACGGCTGCGCTTTGCGCCTAGCCTGCGCCCCAAAGCAAACCCAACGCGGACCCGACCCAAAGCCCGACAGGCTCCTAGATGCAGCGCGGCGTTGCATGTGCGTCTCAGGCCGGGCAGGCGCCGGTGATCGAATCATTGCGCAGCCGCACGCTGCTGTTCAGGCTGCGCTGCACGGCGGCGTCGGCACTCGACCGGGCGGCGATCGAAACCGCCAGGCTGCGCACCTGCTGGCGCGGCGGGCAATTCGCATCGCCTGCTGCGCACGCCGTGGGGCACTGGCTCGCGAGATCGATGTCCTGAACCGTGGGCGTGACGCGAAATTCGGAGACGACGACGGTGTTGGCGTCGGTCAGCGCCTGCCAGTTGCCGCTGCCCAGTTGCATTTCGATGACGCCGCGGCGCAACCTGAAACCGAACTGCTCGTTCGAATCGAGGCTGTGGTTTTCGGTGGCGTCGCGCGAAAACGCGAAGCTGACGCTGTCTGCTGGGGCGGCGCTTGGCGACACTGCAACGTAGGGGTTCGCGACGCCAGGCGTGCCGATGGGCGCCAGCACGGCGTCGGCCGCGCCGGCCCAGTATCCGGCGCGGCGCAGGTCGCGCGTGATGATGTCCGACGCGGTGCGCAGGTCCTGCATCAACCGGCTTTCCAGCATCAGCGAGCGGTTCTCGCGCAGGTTGCCCGCCATCAGCGTCACGCCTGCGGCTGCGATGAACAGGCCGACCGCCAGGCCGACCAGCAGCTCGACCATCGAGATCCCGGCGGCGCGCTTGATGCTGCGGCGATGCAGGGGGCGGGCGAAACGCGTTTTCATGGCTCAGACCATCCAGCACTGACGGTTCTGCGACGCCGCATTGCTCGTCGTAGCCTCGACACCCGAGGCCTGCACGAGGTTGCCGCCGTCCACGCGCAGCCGCAGGTTGCGGCAATGCGTGTCGTGGGCCTGGGTGCCGGTGGCCGAAGCGACGATCTCGTAGCCGTTCGCTGAAGGCGCGCTGAGCTGAAGCGTGTAGTAGCCCGCAGCGGAGTTTGCGGCGACGCCGATCTCGGCGAGCGTGCCGTAGCTCGGATTGTTGGAACGCCAGCGTTCCTGGGCCGCCTGCACCTGCAGGATGGCGACCATGGCGTCGGTGCGGCGGATTTTCTGCAATTGACCCATGAACGACGGATAGGCAACACCTGACAGCACACCCGCTACCGCCACCACCAGCATCAGTTCGATCAGGGTGAAGCCCCTGGCTAAACTGCGAACCGTGGCCCGGCCGCGCCCACAGGCACCCCGGCGCGGCGTGCCTGCCTGCTCGATTATCAATTCGTTGCATCGAAGCGCCACCCCCCGAACAGCCCGCTGGTCGTCATCAAAGCTCCGCTGGTCTTGGCTCGACTGTGGGTGGGGCGACGTTGCCTTGAACATGATTGATTGCTCCTTCAGCAGGCGGGGTAGCCGGGAACGCCGCCGGCAGGCGTGCAGGAGCGAACCCGCCCCATCACATTGATGACCTGGTGGATGGCCCGGCCCTGCCGGCCGAGCACGCGAAGCGTCGCCGACGGCGTGCTCGTGCCATGCAAGGGGTCGAACAGCACCGACGCCGTGTTGGCGGTCAGCGTCACCCCCTGGTTCGAGGCCAGCGCGACCGTCTTGATTTCGCGCGCCGGGCTGGTGCATGTGGCAGGCGCAGACCCGGCGCACAGGCATTGCCCGGCAGCCCCGGTGTGCACGACGTAGCACGAGCCTTGAGGCGTGGCGAACAGGCTGATGCGCACCGGCTGGTTGCGTGCCACCGCCTCGGAGCGCGCGAACTGCACGTCGGTGGCGAGCTGAACCGCCGTGCCTTCGAGGCGGCGCGAATCGATGAGTTGGCCCATCGCCGGGAGTGCCGCGCCGCAGACCAGCCCCAGGAGCGTCAGCACGACGCAGGTTTCGACCCAGGTCACGCCGTGTTGTGTCTGCCTTGTATTCACCCTTGTCTCCTTGCCGTGAACCGATGGGCACACTGTAGGAAAACACGGGCTGCGGCGCGACCCCATGAGGTGGGAAACGCGCGCCCGGCGAGGGGGGAGCAACCACCCCCCAATGGGGGGCAAGCCGATCAGATGTCGCGGATCAGCTGGCGGAACTCGTCCACGTCTTCGAAGCTTCGGTACACCGACGCAAATCGCACATAGGCGACCTTGTCGATGCGCTTGAGCTCGCGCATCACCAGTTCGCCCAGGCGCGTCGAGGGCACTTCCTTGGCGCCGCTGTTGAGCAGCTTGTCCTGGATGCGTTCCAGCGCGGCGTCGATCTGTTCCACGCTGACCGGGCGCTTGCGCAGCGCCAGGCTCATCGACGCGCGAATCTTCGCCGGGTCGAATTCGGCGCGGGTTCCATCTTTTTTCACCACCGAGGGCAGCGAGATTTCAGCGCGTTCGTAGGTGGTGAAGCGCTTGTCGCAGCTCTGGCAGCGGCGGCGGCGCCGCACCACATCGCCTTCGTCAGACTCGCGGGTTTCGACGACCTGGGTGTCCTCAAAGCTGCAAAACGGGCAGCGCATTCGAGACGGCGCGCCTAGCGATAGACCGGAAAGTCGCGAGTCAGCGCAGCGACCTTGGCGCGCACCGACTGCACGTTCGCGCTGTCTTGGGGCTTGTCCAGCACGTCGGCGATCAGGTGGCCGGTCAGGCGTGCCTGCGCTTCACCGAAGCCGCGCGTCGTCATCGCTGGCGAGCCCAGCCGGATGCCGCTCGTCACCATCGGCTTTTGCGGATCGTTCGGGATGCCGTTCTTGTTGCAGGTGATGTGCGCCTGGCCGAGCAAGTCTTCGGCTTGCTTTCCTGTCAAGCCTTTGGGCCGCAGGTCGACGAGCATGACGTGGCTCTCGGTGCGGCCGCTCACAATGCGCAGGCCGCGCTCGGTGAGCGTCTGCGCCAGCGCGACGGCGTTTTTCAGCACCTGCTGCTGGTAGGCCTTGAACTCAGGCGCGAGCGCTTCCTTGAACGCGACCGCCTTGGCCGCGATCACGTGCATCAGCGGTCCGCCCTGGATTCCGGGGAAGATGGCGCTGTTGATCTTCTTCGCGATGGCCTCGTCGTTCATCACCACGATGCCGCCGCGCGGGCCGCGCAGGCTCTTGTGGGTGGTTGACGTCACCACGTCGGCGTGCGACACCGGATTGGGGTAGACGCCTGCGGCAATCAGGCCGGCGTAGTGCGCCATGTCGACCATGAAGATCGCGCCGATGTCCTTGGCCACCTTGGCGAAGCGCGCGAAGTCAATGCGCAGGCTGTACGCCGACGCTCCGGCGATGATCAGTTTCGGTCGGTGCTCGTGAGCGAGCTTTTCCATCGCCGCGTAGTCGATCTCTTCACTGGACGTGAGGCCGTAGCTCACCACCTTGAACCACTTTCCGCTCATGTTCAGCGCCATGCCGTGCGTCAGGTGGCCGCCTTCGGCCAGGCTCATTCCCATGATGGTGTCGCCAGGCTGCAGCAGGCCGAAAAACACCGCCTGATTGGCCTGCGAGCCGGAGTTGGCCTGAACGTTGGCGTGCGCTGCGCCGAAGAGCTGTTTGCACCGGTCAATTGCCAGCTGCTCCGCGACGTCGACGAATTCGCAGCCGCCGTAGTAGCGCTTGCCCGGGTAGCCCTCGGCGTACTTGTTCGTCAGCTGGCTTCCCTGCGCCGCCATCACCGCCGGCGACGCGTAGTTCTCCGAGGCAATCAGCTCGATGTGCTCTTCCTGACGCTGGTTCTCGCGCTGGATGACAGCCCACAGTTCGGGGTCGACATTCGCTACGGTGGACTGGGTGCGGTCAAACATGAGGATGGGATCAGTTCAGGTTCGGTTCGGCATGGGCTTCGTTGTCGGGCAGGTATGCCGGCACGGGCGCCACGTAGGCGTCGGCGCCGCGCTGCGCGACCATCGTCGCCGCCGGCATCGTGGACGTGACCGCCGCCGCCACGCTGAGGGGCGCCACGGCCTTGCCGCTCATCACCAGGCGCAGCGACCGCTGCTCGGCCAGAACCTTGCCGACATATCCGCCGTCGTCAGGCAAATTGGCAGCCCCCACGTAGTAGCGCAGTCCAGCTTCCAGGCCGCCCGCCCGAGCAATGCACTCCTTGAGCACAGCCACGCCGACGCGCAGGTTCGTGACTGGGTCGAACGCCGCGTGGGTACCGCCGAAGCGCTCGTACTTGTCGTCGTGCACCTTCGTCATGACCTGCATCAACCCCTGTGCTCCCACCGGGCTCTGGGCAAACGGGTTGAAACTTGATTCGATCGCCATGATCGCCAGGATCAAGGTCGGGTCCAACGCCGCGCGCTGGCCGACGCTCCACGCTTCCTGAACCAGGCGGCTGACGGGCTCGAGCGCGACGCGGTAGCGCCGGGAGAGCCAGTTCGCAACGGCAGCTTGCTGCTGATTGAGATCCTTCGGGTCCGCCGCGGTGGCACGCGCCACGGCGTCCAGGGGCGACTCGTCGACCCAGAGATCCTCCTGCGGCACCGGTTCGACGCGTGCCACCTGCCGGGCTTGCAGCCAGTTCAGGAACTCGAGCTCCGCCTCATGCCGAAGGTCGTCGCGGCTTGCGGCAAACAACGCCACCGCCACCAGCGCCAGTCCCAGCAAGGCTAGCGTGTTGTGGCTGACGACGAGCAGGCCGCGTCCCACGTCGGCGACGAACACGACGAATGCCTGAAACACCGCGCGGTGCGCGGCCAGAACCAATTCAATGATCTTGCGAAGCGATGACATGTCCCCACCCTCGTTTCTTCGCGTTTGCATCGCGCCGCTCAGACCTTGGTCTGGGCCGGCAATGCCAACCGCAATAATGAGAGGCTGCAGCGTCTGGACCGGCGAATTCCGGTGATCGGCTTAGGCAAGCAGCCCGGCGCCTCTAAACTCATCCCAACGATGAGGGCGCGGGTTATCCCTGAGTGAACTCAGGGTTGCGCGGATTCTATGGACTGTAGATAAGCCCAGTCAACAGATAAATTTTTCGGATTGATGTCGATTCCTCCATGAAATATCAGGACTTGCGCGGCTTTATTGCTGGATTAGAGCGTTCGAATGAGTTAAAGCGAGTCGTCGAGCCAGTTTCGCCAGTCCTGGAGATGACGGCATTGAGTGACGCCGTGTTGCGCGCCGGCGGGCCTGCCTTGCTGTTCGAGCATCCCGTCGGCAACACGATGCCTGTGCTGACCAACCTGTTCGGCACGACCCGCCGCGTCGCATTGGCGATGGGTGCTGCGGAAGTTTCGGAGCTGCGGCAGGTGGGAAAAGTCCTGGCGAGCCTGAAGGAACCCGAGCCGCCGGCGGGAGTGAAGGACGCCGGACGATTGCTGCACCTGGTCAAGTCGCTTTGGGACATGAAACCGGCGGTCGTGCGTTCCGCCGCGTGCCAGGAGGTCGTGATCCAAGGCAGCGACGTCGACCTCGCACTTCTTCCGGTACAGACCTGCTGGCCGGACGACGCCGGGCCCTTGATCACCTGGGGCCTGGTCATCACGCGCGGGCCGCAGGGTGGGCCGACGGCGCGGCGGCGCCAGAACCTGGGCATCTACCGGCAGCAGGTGATTGGCAGGCGCCGGGTCATCATGCGCTGGCTTGCGCAGCGCGGCGGCGCGCTGGACTTCCGCGAATTCGCGCTGGCCAAGCCCGGACAGCCGTTTCCGATTGCCGTAGCGCTCGGCGCCGACCCGGCGACGATGCTCGGCGCCGTGACGCCCGTGCCCGACACGTTGTCGGAGTACCAGTTTGCCGGGCTGCTGCGCGGCAGTCGCACGGAAGTGGTCGATTCATCGGTTGGCGACGCAGGCGTCATGCTGCAAGTGCCTGCCACCGCGGAGATCGTGCTGGAGGGCTGCATTCCCGTTTGCGCGCCCGGGTATTCGGGCGTGAGCGAATCCGGCGCGGCGCTGAAAGAGATCAACGGCTACCTGCACGCGCTTGAGGGGCCGTTCGGCGACCACACCGGCTATTACAACGAGCAGGAGTGGTTTCCGGTGTTCGAGATCACGCGCCTGACGCATCGGCGCAGTCCCGTCTATCACTCCACCTACACCGGCAAGCCGCCCGATGAGCCCGCGGTGCTGGGCGTCGCGCTGAACGAAGTGTTCGTCCCGATCCTGCAGAAGCAGTTTCCGGAGATCACCGATTTCTACCTTCCTCCCGAAGGTTGTAGCTACCGCATGGCGATCGTCAGCATGCGCAAGAGCTACCCGGGTCACGCCAAGCGCGTGATGTTCGGCGTGTGGAGTTTCCTGCGCCAGTTCATGTACACCAAGTTCATCGTCGTGACCGATGACGACGTCGACATCCGCAGCTGGCCCGACGTCATCTGGGCGATCACGACGCGTGTGGATCCGGCGCGCGACACCACGTTGATCTCGAACACGCCGATCGACTACCTCGATTTCGCCTCGCCCGTCAGCGGCCTGGGAGGCAAGCTGGGGCTGGATGCGACGAACAAGTGGCCGGGCGAGACGGATCGCCAGTGGGGCAAGGTGATCACGCTGCCTGCGCCGGTTCGCGAGCGGGTGGCGGGGTTGCTCGCTGACATTCTTGCGCGCCCACCTACACTGCCTCGATGATTGTGCTCGGCATCGAAACCTCGTGCGACGAAACCGGCGTCGCCGTCGTTCAAGCCGATAGCATCGACACCACCGGCACGCCGAAGCTGCTGGCGCACGCGCTGCACAGCCAGGTCGAGATGCACGGTGCCTACGGCGGCGTCGTCCCGGAACTGGCTTCGCGCGACCACATCCGACGCGTCGTGCCGTTGATCCGCCAGGTGCTCGCGGACTCGGGAATCGCGCTGGAGGCGATCGACGTGGTGGCGTTCACGCGCGGCCCGGGCCTGGCGGGCGCGTTGCTCGTCGGCGCGGGAGTGGCGTGTTCACTGGCTGCGGCACTGGCTCGCCCGGTGCTCGGCGTGCACCATCTGGAAGGGCACTTGCTGTCACCATTCCTGTCGCGCGACCCGCCGCAGTTTCCGTTCGTCGCCTTGCTCGCGTCGGGTGGACACACGCAGCTGATGCGCGTGGACGACGTCGGGCGCTATGAACTACTCGGCGAAACGATCGACGACGCGGCCGGCGAGGCGTTCGACAAGTCTGCCCAGTTGCTGGGCCTGGGCTACCCCGGTGGGCCGGCGCTGGCGCGGCTCGCGGCGTTTGGCGATTGCACTGCATTCAGTTTGCCCCGACCACTGATGAAGAGCGCGACGCTCGATTTTTCGTTCGCGGGATTGAAGACGGCAGTGCGTACCCAGGCGTTGAAGCTTGGCAGCAATGTCTGCGAGCAGACGCGCGCCAACTTGGCGGCGGCGACGCAACAGGCGATCGTCGACGTGCTCGTGCACAAGTCATTGTTGGCGCTTGAGCGAACCGGCTTGTCGCGCCTGGTCGTCAGCGGCGGCGTGGGCGCGAATCTTTGCTTGCGCGCGTTGCTCGACGCGGCGTGTCGCAGGCGCGGCGCGCGCGTGCACTACCCGGAGCTGGAACTGTGCAGCGACAATGGCGCAATGATTGCATTGGCCGCGGCGATGCGCTTGCAACGCGGCATTGCGGATGCATCGACGCGCTACGCGTTTGATGTGAAACCGCGTTGGCCATTGATGGCCGTGTCCTCTGAAAATTCTCCGCAAGCAGGTATCCAGGCATGAGACGGGTGATCGAAGAACTGCCGGCGTCAAAGATTCGCGAAGTCGCCAACGCCGGCATCGGCCGCAGCGACGTGCTGGCGTTCTGGTTCGGCGAGAGCGACGAAGCGACCCCCGCGCATGTGGGCGAAGCGGCGGCGCGTTCCATCGCCGCGGGCGAAACCTTCTACGCGCACAACTTTGGATTGCCCGAACTGCGCGAAGCGCTTGCCGCGTATGTGAGCAGCCTGCACCGCCCGGTGGGAATGGAGCGCATCGCCGTCACCTCCAGCGGCGTGAATGCACTCATGCTGGCAATGCAGGCGCTGCTCGACCCGGGTGACGAGGTGGTCGCGGTCGTGCCGATCTGGCCCAACCTGACGGCGCAGCCGGAAATCCTGGGCGCGGTGGTGAAGCCGTTATCGCTGCGCGCTCAGGCGGGCGCCTGGCGGCTCGATTTGCAAAGCCTGCTCGATGCCGTGACACCCAGGACTCGCGTGCTGCTTGTGAACGCGCCGAACAATCCCACCGGCTGGGCGCTGACACGCGCCGAGCAAGAAGCGCTGCTCGCCCATTGCCGGCGCACCGGCACCTGGATCGTCGCCGATGAAGTCTATGAACGGCTCTACTACGTTGCCGGCCAGCGATGCGCACCGAGCTTTCTGGATGTCGCGCAGCCCGACGACAGGTTGATCGTCGCGCACAGCTTTTCCAAGAGCTTCGTCATGACGGGTTGGCGCCTGGGGTGGCTGGTGGCGCCGCGCGACACGATGGACGCCCTGGGCAAGCTGATCGAATTCAACACCTCGTGCGCGCCGACGTTCGTGCAACGCGCGGGCGTCGCGGCGTTGGCCGGTGCGAGCGACTCCGTGCCGGCGCTGGTGCGCCGGCTGAAAGCTTGCCGCGACGTGCTCGTGCCGCAGCTTGTCGCGTTGCCCGGGATTGAACTTGCGATGCCCGACGCCGGCATGTACGCCTTTTTCCGGGTGCAAGGCCAAGCCGATTCGCTGGCGTTCGCCAAGCGACTGGTGGCCGAAGTCGGCCTGGGCCTGGCCCCGGGCGTCGCGTTCGGTCGGGAAACCGAAGGCTGGCTGCGCTGGTGCTTTGCGACGCGCGACCTGAGCCGCCTGACCGATGGCGTGCAGCGGCTGGCCCGGGTGTTGACAGCACCCCCCAGGCCGACGAAGTACGTCGTCCGCCCCTCGAGGGGGATGAGCAAAGCGGCAAAGCCACATTTGCTCATGAGCACCCCCAGGGCCGGGCCAGCCCGGCCCGTCATCGGGCTTGCAAGCCCGATGGCCCTCGCCAAGCGTAGAACAGTCCGCAGGGACTGTTCTACGTCCGGGCTCGGCCCCCCGCGGGGGTTCAAGTAAAGTGGCAAAGCCACGTTTACTTGAGAGCCTGAGCCTATAATCGCCCGCTCTTCAAGCCACCAGGGTTTGAAGGCAGGCACGGCGCAGGTTGGTTTCACCCGCGACCGCAAGTGATCAATCGGAACCGCGTCAGCCTCGGCCTGCATGGGTCGCGGCGGCTCGGGTCCAGACTTTAGGAAACGAGTTATGACCGCCACCACGGCGCACAAGGCCGAGATCGTCAAGGCCAACGCACGCAGCGCCACCGACACTGGATCGCCAGAAGTGCAAGTCGCATTGCTGACCGACCGCATCAACGAACTCACACCGCACTTCAAGACGCACCTCAAGGACCACCATGGTCGGCGCGGTCTGCTCAAGATGGTGAACCGGCGCAAGAGCCTGCTCTCGTACCTGCGGGAAACCGACGCCGAACGCTATACGGCGTTGATCCAGAAATTGGGCTTGCGCAAGTAACGCCGCGCGAGTCCGCACGATGGGGCCTGTCTGGAATTCGCCAGCGCAGGCTCCTCCTTTGACCACGGGAACAAACCAGACTACTGGCGCCACTGTGTCATTCCATCGATGTTCCACGCCGAACACCATTGGAATGGCATCACGCCACGATTCGCCGGTGTCCCGACCTGCTGAGCCACGCTGTTGCGGCCAGCCCTAACCGGAGAAATGCCCATGAGCATGTTCAAGAAAATCACCAAGACGTTCCAATGGGGCCCGCACAAGGTCACGATGGAGACAGGCGAAATCGCCCGCCAATCCAGCGGCGCCGTGCTCGTCGACATTGAAGACACCGTTATCCTCGCCACCGTTGTGGCGGCGAAAAACGCCAAGCCGGGGCAGGATTTCTTCCCGCTGACGGTGGACTACATTGAAAAGACCTACGCCGCCGGCAAGATTCCCGGCAGCTTTTTCAAGCGCGAAGGCCGGCCGAGCGAGCTGGAGACGCTGACCTCGCGCCTCATCGACCGGCCGCTGCGCCCGCTGTTCCCG
>JANNKM010000170.1:0-6043 GCA_031396305.1 Rhizobacter sp. | reverse complement strand
CCGCCGGTCAGCACGAACGGCTCGGTGTAGATCATGAAGCTGTCCATGAAGCGCAGCAGCACGGCAATCATCAGCACGCCCCTCAGCTTGGGCAGCTGGATATAGCGGAACACGGCGAACTTGCTCGCGCCGTCGATGCTCGCGGCCTGGTAGTAGGCGTCGGGAATCGCGCGCAGACCGGCGAAACACAGCAGCGCGACGAGCGGCGTCCAGTGCCACACGTCCATCAGCAGCACGGTGAGCCAGGCGTGTGTCGGGTTGCCGGTGTAGCTGTACTCGATTCCCATGCCTTTTAGCGCGGCGCCCATCAGGCCGATGTCGGCGCGGCCGTAGATCTGCCAGATCGTGCCGACGACGTTCCAGGGAATCAGCAGCGAAATCGCCAACAGCACGAGCACGAGCGAGGAGCGCGCGCCCTTGGCCGGCATGGCGAGCGCGAGCGCGATACCGAGCGGGATTTCGACGAGCAGCACCGACAGCGAAAAAACCATCTGGCGCCACAGCGCACCCTGCAGATCGTCGTCGCGCATCACCGACTTGAACCACTCGGTGCCCACAAACACGCGCCGCTCGGGCGAGATGATGTCCTGCACCGAGTAGTTCACCACCGTCATCAGCGGCAGCACAGCGGAGAATGCGACGCACAGCACGACCGGCAGGACCAGCAGCCAGGCCTTCTGGTTCACGGGTTTCATGGACGAGCGGCCTCCTCGATGAGGCGCTCATCGACGTAAAAACAGGTATGCGTGCCGATCAAACCGAGCCAGACTGCCTCGCCCACGCGCGGCACGGCGTGTCCGCTGGGTAGCCGCATTCGCACCAGCGGGGCGTCTGCAGCGCCGACCTGGGCGCTGACCAGCCAATACGTACCGATGTCCTGAACCTTCGACACCGTGGCCGGCACGGCGCCCGTATCGTTCGCGTGGGTCAGCGCCACATACTCGGGCCGGATCCCGAGCGTGAACCCATCGATGTCGCGCGACACGCCGCGCGGCGCCGCGAAGGTGCTGCCCGCGACCTCGAAACCTGCTGCATTGCGCCGCGCCGGCAGGAAGTTCATTCCCGGTGAGCCGATGAAGTGGCCGACAAACGTGTGCGTCGGCCGCTCGAAGAGATCGGACGCTGTGCCGATTTGCACCGCGCGTCCGCGCGTCATCACGACCACCTGTTCGGCAAACGTCAGCGCCTCGATTTGGTCGTGCGTGACGTAGATCAGCGTCAGTTTCAATTCATGGTGGATCTGCTTGAGCTTGCGCCGCAGTTGCCACTTCAGGTGCGGGTCGATCACCGTCAGCGGTTCGTCGAACAGCACCGCCGACACGTCTTCGCGCACCAGGCCACGGCCGAGCGAGATCTTCTGCTTCGCGTCCGCCGCCAGACCGGCGGCGCGCGAATCGAGCTGCCCGCTCAGCTCCAGCATTTCGGCGATCTTGCCGACGCGCTCCTTGATCCTGTCCGGCGCCACGCCACGGTTGCGCAACGGGAACGCGAGGTTCTCGGCGACCGTCATCGTGTCGTAGATCACCGGGAACTGGAATACCTGGGCGATGTTGCGTTGCTGCGGCGTGCGCGCAGTCACGTCCTGCCCGTCGAAGCGCACGCTGCCGGTGGAGGGTGTGACGAGACCCGAGACGAGATTGAGCAGCGTCGTCTTGCCGCATCCCGACGGGCCGAGCAGTGCATACGCGCCGCCATCGTTGAACGTCATCTTCAACGGCAGCAAGGCGTAGTCGTCGTCACTGCGCGGGTTGGCCTTGTAGGCATGGGCGAGGTCGAGGTCGATGCGCGCCATGTCAATTGCTCCGTCCAGCGCTGGTGGAGGTTCGCTTTCGGCACTTTGCAGCGGTTCGTCGCGATGTGCCCGCGAGCGTGCAGCAAGGGCAGGTGGTGCCCCGCGAGCGTGGGCCGGAGAACGGGGGCACCGCCGCCGCCCTGGCGTCGAAACCTGGGCAGGCTGAACGCACGCCCGCAGACCGCAACGGGTCGCAAGATGCCCCACGCTCCTCGACCAACGCGGTGTGTTGCATCTAGATCGCCCCCGCCCCGGCCTGCCCTGGCGCAACGAGCAGCTCGCCCTCGGCATCGAACACATGCACCTGCGCCGGGCTCAGATACAGCGTGATCGGCTCGCCCAGGCTGAACGCGTGCACGCCTCCGAGTTGCGCGACGAGTTCGCCGACTGGTGTCGATGCGTGAACGAAGGTGTCGGAGCCGGAAATCTCGGCGAGTTCGACCTGGCCTTGCAGCGCCACGTCGGCGTCGCGTGAGCGAACGCGCAGCGCGCTCGCGCGCAGGCCCACCGTCAAGCTGCCAGCGGCGCGCGACGGCAACAGCAACTTCAGACTCGGCCCGCCGACCAGCGCCACGCCGTCCACGCCGGCCGTGCCGGCGAGCAGATTCATCGGGGGGTCGCTGAAAGCGCGCGCGACGCGGATCGAGCGCGGCCGGTGGAACACTTCCGTCGTCGGCCCGTATTGCAGCAGCTCGCCGGCATCCAACACGGCGGTGTAGCCGCCGAGCAGCAGGGCCTCGGTGGGTTCGGTGGTGGCATAGACGACGGTCGACTCGCCGCTCGCGAACAGGGCCGTCAGCTCATCGCGCAACTCCTCGCGAAGCTTGTAGTCGAGGTTCACCAGCGGCTCGTCGAGCAGCATCAGCGGAGCCTTCTTCGCCAGGGCGCGCGCCAGCGCCACGCGCTGCTGCTGGCCGCCCGACAGTTCGGCGGGCAGGCGGTGCAGAAACGCTTCGATGTGCAGTTTGGCGGCGAGTTCGTGCACGCGCGCGGCGATGTTCTTCTCGCGGCGCAATTTGAGAGGCGATGCGATGTTGTCCGCCACGCTCATCGACGGATAGTTGATGAACTGCTGATAGACCATCGAGACGTTGCGGCTGCGCACCGGCACACCCGTCACGTCGGCGCCGTCGGCGAGCACCCGGCCCCTTGATGGTTTGTCCAGACCCGCCATCACGCGCATCAGCGTCGTCTTGCCGGCTTGCGTGGCACCGAGCAGCACCGTCACGGCGCGCGGGACGAGCGTCATGTTCAGTGGGTACAGGTGGGTCGCCACGCCTTGCCGCTGTTCGATGTGCTCCAGGGTCAGCTGCATGCCGTCTCCTCGGCGTCGAGGGTGGCTGATTCTCGCCAGTGCTGCGCGCACCACAGCGCCACCGCGTGGCGTTGCGCCGCGTCGAAGTGCAGGCCGAGTTTGCTGCGGCGCCAGAGCACGTCCTCAGCGCAGCGCGCCCACTCGGTGCGGTACATGAAGTTCAACTCGGCCTCGAACAGACCGGGCGCCACTTCGGCGCCGAGCTTGCCTGTGCCCAGCAGCGCCCCCACGCGCGAACCGTAGGCGCGCGCCAGGCGATGGCACAGCGCCTGGGGCAGGTCTGAGTGGCGCAGGGCCAGCGCCTGCACGAAACGCGTGAAGTCGGTATCGGGCCGCACCGCGGGGCCGATCCACGCGGACAAGTCGCCACCGGGTAGCGTGGTCTTTTCAGTCCAGGCGCCGCGCGGCGTGGCCAGGGGAGCCTGCAGCATGTCGGCGGCTTCCTCGGCGAGTTTGCGAAACGTCGTGATCTTGCCGCCCCACACCGTCAGCAGCGGGGCCGGGCGCGCGTCGCCGTTGCTGCTGCGCTGCGGCCAGTCGAGCTCCAGCAAGTAGTCACGCGTCACCGCCGAGGGGTCGCCCGATTCATCGTCGAGCAGCGGCCGCACGCCCGAGTAACTCCACACCACGTCGCTCGGCGCCACTGCGCGTTCGAAATAGCGGCTCGCCTGCTCGCACAGGTATTTGATTTCGGCGGCGTCGATGCGTGCCTGGCCGATAGCGCCGAAATGTTCGACATCGGTCGTGCCGATGAGGGTGAACCGGCCTTCGTAGGGGATCGCGAACATGATGCGCTTGTCGGGGTTCTGGAAGATGTACGCGTGGTCGTGGTCGAACATCTGAGGTACGACGATGTGGCTGCCCTTCACCAGCCGCAGCGCCTTGGGCGCAGGTGCGCGCACCTGTTCCGCGAGGACCTGCGCTGCCCAGGGGCCGGCGGCATTGACCAGGGCGCGCGCATGGACGGTCAGAATGTTGCCTGCGGTGCTGCGCAATTCGACCCGCCAGCGTCCGGTGTCGCGCCAGGCGCGCGTGCAGGCCCAGCGCGTCAGCACGGTCGCGCCGCGCGCCGCGGCGTCGACGGCGTTGAGCACGACCAGGCGGGCGTCATCGACCCAACCGTCGGAGTAGACGAAACCCTGCGTGAATTCGCGCTTCAGCGGTGCGCCGGCCGGGTGCGTGCGCAGATCGATGGCGTGCGAGCCCGGCAGCACTTCGCGACGCGCCAGGTGGTCGTAGAGGAACAGCCCGGCGCGAATCATCCACGCCGGGCGCATGCCGGGGTCGTGGGGCATGACGAAGCGCAGCGGCCACATGATGTGCGGCGCGCTGCGCAGCAACACCTCGCGTTCGGCGAGCGCCTTGCGCACCAGGGCAAACTCATAGTGCTCGAGGTAGCGCAGCCCGCCGTGGATGAGCTTGGTCGACGACGACGACGTGTGCGACGCCAGATCGTCTTTCTCGCACAGCAATACGCGCAGGCCCCGGCCTGCGAGGTCGCGGGCGATGCCGGCGCCATTGATGCCGCCGCCGACGATCAGCACGTCGCACTCCTGCGGCGCGCCGGGGGCGGCGCTTGGCGGTGGTGCTGTGGGCGAAGCGATGTCCAAGGAACAGTCTCCGGAAACCGTCGGCCCGCGGCACGATGGCACCGAGTTGGCCGCGACCCTGTTTGAGTTCGAGTGGCAGCGAATATATTCGTTCTATGTTCCTTCTGACCCATCGTTAACCCTCATTTGTTTTCGTATGGGTTCGTTTTAGATTCCTGCCGTGACGCCAAATCCCCGTCAGACCGAACTCCTGCAGCAGGTGCGAAGCAGCGGTGCGATGTCGGTCGAGGCGCTCGCCGAGCGCTTCGGCGTGACGCTGCAAACCGTGCGGCGAGACGTGACGTTGCTCGCCGAAGCCGGATTGCTGGCACGCTTTCACGGCGGCGTGCGCGTGCCGAGTTCGACCACCGAGAACATCGCCTACCGGCAGCGGCAGCAGTTGAACCTGGGCGCCAAGCAGGCGATCGCGCGCACGGTGGCCGCCGCCGTGCCCAATGGCTGCTCGCTGATCCTGAACATCGGCACGACCACCGAATGCATCGCGCGCGAACTGCTGCGCCACAAGGCGCTTCGGATCATCACGAACAACCTGAACGTCGCGGCGATCCTGTCCGACAACCCGGACTGCGAAGTGATGGTCGCCGGCGGCACGGTGCGCGCGCGCGACCGTGGCATCGTCGGCGAAGCGACGGTCGCGTTCATGCGCCAGTTCAAGGTCGACATCGGCCTGATCGGGATATCGGGCATCGAAGCCGACGGCACCCTGCGCGACTTCGACGTCCATGAAGTGGAAGTGTCGCGCGCCATCATCGAACAGTCGCGCGAAGTCTGGCTCGCCACCGACCACAGCAAGTTCAACCGGCCGGCGATGGTGGAGCTGGCCACGTTGAGCCGCCTGGACCGCCTGTTCACCGACTCAGGCCCGCCCGAGCCGTTCCCGGCGCTGCTGGCCGAGGCGGGTGTGCGCTGGGACATCGCTGTCTGAGCCACACCGCAGCCCATACTGCCCCAACCCCCCCGCCTGAACCAAGCGCAGCAGGAGCCCACGCCGTGCCCCACCATATCCTCGCCCTGGACCAGGGCACTTCGAGTTCGCGCAGCATCGTGTTCGATGCGATGGGCCAGATCGTCGCGATGGCGCAGCGCGAGTTTCGCCAGATCTACCCGCGCCCCGGCTGGGTAGAGCACGACCCGGTGGAGATCTGGCAGACCCAGCTCGCCACCGCCCAGGAAGCGCTCGCCAAGGCCGGGCTGCAGGCGCGCGACATCGCCTCAGTGGGCATCACGAATCAGCGCGAAACCACGCTCGTGTGGAACCGCAGAAGCGGCGCGCCGATCTACAACGCGATCGTCTGGCAAGACCGGCGCGCCGAGCCGACCTGCGCC
>JANNKM010000092.1:0-7465 GCA_031396305.1 Rhizobacter sp. | reverse complement strand
GGCTCCAGGCCACGGCGGCAGGGTTGGTCGTCAAGACGAGGCCAAAGGCAAGCAGCGCGAGCGCCGCGCCGAGCCAGAGCGCCTCCTTGACGCTGACGGCTCCGCTCGTGACCGGGCGCTGCGCGGTGCGTTTGACGTGCTTGTCGAACTCGCGATCGACGACGTCGTTGAGCGCGCAACCCGCGCTGCGCATCAGAAACGTGCCCAGCGTGAACACGATGAGGAAATGCCACCCTGGGAAACCGCCCGCCGCGAACCACAATGCCGACAGCGTCGGCCAGAGCAGCAAGTAGGTCCCCGCCGGACGGTCCCAGCGGATCAGGTCCAGGTACAGGGCGACGCGACTGCGCGACAGGTGATTCGGCATAGCGGGGATTGTGTGGTGACGACGCCCGACGGACGCTGCAGGCCGGCTGTCTCGCTGCCCCAGCCGTCCTGGGTGCGCACGAAAGTCATTTCAGGCCAACGGCCTTGAAAAGATACGATTGAGGCCTATATAATTTCTTGCTAGCACTCGGCACCATTGAGTGCTAACAGCAGTCTTCCCACGCGCTAACGGGATCGATGCTGAAGAAGTGATTGAGCGCACACTCTGCCTCAAGCCCCCAAAAGTTGTGAGTTCTGATTCATCAAGGAGATGCTATGAAACTTCGTCCGTTGCACGATCGCGTGATCGTCAAGCGCCTCGAACAAGAAACCAAGACCGCCTCGGGCATCGTCATTCCCGACAATGCCGCCGAAAAGCCCGACCAGGGCGAAATTCTGGCGGTGGGCCCCGGCAAGCGCAATGAAAAGAACGGCGACTTCATCGCCCTGAACGTCAAGACCGGCGACCGCGTCCTGTTCGGCAAGTACAGCGGCCAGACCGTCAAGGTCGACGGCGATGAGCTGCTCGTGATGCGCGAAGAAGACCTCTTCGCTGTCGTCGAAAAGAAGTAACCGTTCCAAGCATTAGGAGAGAAATCAAATGGCAGCAAAAGAAGTCGTATTCGGCGGCGACGCCCGCGCTCGCATGGTCGAGGGTGTGAACATCCTGGCCAACGCAGTCAAAGTGACGCTCGGCCCCAAAGGCCGCAACGTCGTGCTTGAGCGCAGCTTCGGCGCCCCCACCGTCACCAAGGACGGCGTGTCGGTGGCCAAGGAAATCGAGCTGAAGGACAAGCTCCAGAACATGGGCGCCCAGATGGTCAAGGAAGTCGCTTCCAAGACCAGCGACATCGCCGGTGACGGCACCACCACCGCGACCGTGCTGGCGCAAGCAATCATCCGCGAAGGCATGAAGTACGTGGCCGCCGGCATGAACCCGATGGACCTGAAACGCGGCATCGACAAGGCCGTCATCGCGCTCGTCGAGCAGCTCAAGAAGCAGTCCAAGCCCACGACAACATCGAAGGAAATCGCCCAGGTCGGCACGATCTCGGCAAACAGCGATGAAGAAGTCGGCAAGATTATCGCCGACGCGATGGACAAGGTCGGCAAGGAAGGCGTGATCACCGTCGAAGACGGCAAGAGCCTGAACAGCGAACTCGAAGTCGTGGAAGGCATGCAGTTCGACCGCGGTTACCTGTCGCCCTACTTCATCAACAACCCTGAAAAGCAGGCGTCGATTCTCGACAACCCGTTCGTGCTGCTGTTCGACAAGAAGATCAGCAACATCCGCGAACTGCTGCCCACGCTGGAAGCTGTGGCCAAGGCCGGTCGCCCGCTGCTGATCGTTGCCGAAGAGGTGGAAGGCGAGGCCCTGGCCACGCTGGTCGTGAACACGATTCGCGGCATCCTGAAGGTCTGCGCTGTCAAGGCACCGGGCTTCGGTGATCGTCGCAAGGCGATGCTCGAAGACATTGCCATCCTGACGGGCGGCAAGGTCATCGCTGAAGAGGTGGGCCTGACGCTGGAGAAGGTCACGCTGGCCGATCTGGGCCAAGCCAAGCGCGTTGAAGTGGCAAAAGAAAACACCACCATCATCGACGGCAACGGTGCCGCTGCCGACATCGAAGCGCGTGTCAAGCAAGTGCGCGTGCAGATCGAAGAAGCGACCAGCGACTACGACAAAGAGAAGCTCCAGGAGCGCGTCGCCAAGCTGGCTGGCGGTGTGGCGCTGATCAAGGTCGGAGCTGCGACCGAAGTCGAGATGAAGGAGAAGAAGGCTCGCGTCGAAGACGCACTGCACGCCACGCGCGCAGCGGTTGAAGAAGGCATCGTCGCGGGCGGCGGTGTGGCGTTGTTGCGCGCCAAGCAGGGCGCAGGCAAGATCAAGGGCGACAACCCGGATCAGGAAGCCGGCATCAAACTGATTCTGCGCGCCGTGGAAGAGCCGATCCGCATCATCGTCGCCAATGCGGGCGACGAGGCGAGTGTCGTGGTCAACGCCGTGTTGGCTGGCAAGGGCAATTACGGTTACAACGCCCAGAACGGCCAGTATGGCGACATGATCGAAATGGGCATTCTGGACCCGACCAAGGTGACGCGTATTGCTCTGCAAAACGCGGCGTCGGTCGCGTCGCTAATGCTCACCACGGAAGCCATGGTCAGCGAGGCGCCAAAGGAAGACGCTCCTGGCGGCGGCATGGGCGGTGGCGGCATGGGTGGAATGGGCGGCATGGGCGGCATGGACATGTAAGGTCCATCGCCACGGGCCGGCATCATCGGGCTCGTCGCAACAAAGAAAGGGGCTGCTTCGGCAGCCCTTTTTATTTCGCTGCAGCGCCTGATGCTGGCCCGGCGACCCACCGGTGCAGAACTTGCGCCACATCGGTGATACCTACGCTCTTCGGGACGGAAAACGCCGAGACGCCAATGTCGGATTCATCCGTCGCAAATGCCGCCAGGGCTGCTTGCGCGGTCTTCAGCGCCGCATTGGCTTCGCTGCGATTGAGCTTGTCGATCTTCGTCAACAACACCAGCAGCTTCACGGCGCCACTGCGAATGCGTGGCTCGACGAACTCAAGCAGTTGAAGATCGAGGTCGGTCGCACCGAGCCGTGAATCGATGAGCAACACGAGACCCGACAAGCTGCGACGAATCTCCAGGTATTGCGCCATCACCTGCTGCCAACGCACCTTCGCACCGCGCGCGACCGCAGCGTAGCCATATCCCGGCAGGTCGACGAACAGCGCGTTGGGCTGCGTCTTGGGCCCGAGCGCGAACAAATTGATGTGCTGGGTGCGCCCGGGCGTCTTGGAGGCGAAGGCCAGGCGATGTTGCTGTGTCAGCACATTGATCGCCGACGACTTCCCGGCGTTCGAACGGCCCACGAAGGCGATTTCGGGCAGATCGCTGACGGGCAGTTGGTCGAGTTGGCTGGCGGTATCCAGGAAGCGCGCCGTATGCGTCCAGGCCATCGCAGCCTTTGCTCTGATTGCATCGTCGGCCGCCGCCGTGCCATGCCCGGATTCAGAATCGATTTGCTCGGCCATCGGGTCGCCCAAAGTGTGCATTGTAAAATCCGCCGGTTTTGCGCCTTGGAATGCCCTGTGTCATGAAGCCCTTCACACCGACCGTACGAATCTTGTCAGCCCTGTTGGTGGCCTTCACCGGCACACTGGTCGCGGCAGCGCAGCCGGCCGCGCCGGCCAAACCGGACGTGGCCAAGGGCCAGGCGACCTCTACGGCCGTGTGCGCCGCCTGCCATACCGCCGATGGCTCCCGCGGCAGCCCCGCCAACCCGATTCTGCAGGGTCAGCACCCGGAATACCTGGTCAAGCAATTGGCCGAATTCAAGAGCGGCAAACGCGACAACGCCATCATGAAGGGCTTCGCTGCGACGCTCGGCGACGACGATGCGAGAAACGTCGCCGCGTTCTACGCCGGCAAGCAGGCCAAGTCTGGGTTTGCCAAGAACAAGGACCTCGTGGCGCTGGGTGAAAAGATCTATCGCGGCGGCATCGCCGAGCGCAGCGTTGCCGCATGCGCGGGGTGCCACAGCCCGAATGGCGCCGGCATGCCTTCGCAATACCCGCGTCTGGCGGGGCAGCATGCCGAATACACCGAAGCGCAGCTTGTCGCGTTTCGCGGCGGCGCCCGAAAGAACAGTGCGCAGATGACGGACGTCGCGGCAAAGTTGAACGACAGGGAAATCAAGGCCGTCGCCGACTACATCGCCGGGCTTCGCTGACGCCCAGCGAGCGCCGATCCGAACCGCCGCGCATTGACGGTGCGGATCGAGCTTCGCTCAGCCGTCAGGTGGGCGCTCCAGCGGAACGCATCAGCAACACGTCGACCCCATAGAGCTTGGCCAGCGCCGTGAGTTTGGGCGGCGAGTCGCGCAGCGAAAACGTCCTGCCCCAGGCCTGGGCCTGACGCTGGCACTCGAGCAGCACTGAGAGCGCCGAAGAATCGAATTGCACGAGGCTGGATGCATCGATAACCACGTCCTCGGTCTGCCCCTTGATGGCCTGCGTCAGCATGCGCAGGGTGTCGCGCGCTTCGTGCGCGGTCAGCGTCGCGGGCAGCAGCAGCATGAATCAAGTCTTCCCGCTCTTGGCCGCCTTGTTGCGTTCGGTCAGCTTGGTGATCAGGCCATCGATGCCACCGGCGCTGATGTCCTGAGCAAAGCTGCTGCGATAGTTCTCGACGAGCCATACGCCGAGCACGTTGACGTCGTAAATTCTCCAACCATCGGCTGACTTCTCCAGGCGATAGTCGAGTTGGATCGGATCACCCTTGCCGCGAACCTCGGTGCGCACCACGACTTCGGTGTCGTCGGCGCTGTTGCGCATCGGTCTGAGCTGCACCGTCTGATCCTTGACCTGCGCCAGCGCGCCTGAGTAGGTGCGAACTAGGAGAATCTTGAATTCGTCCTGCAGGCTCTTCTGTTGCTCGGGTGTGGCCTGGCGCCAGTAGCGCCCGACGGCAGACGCCGTCATGCGCTGGAAATTCACATGCGGCATGACCTTCGCATCGACGAGCGCGATGACCTTTTGCACTTCTCCAGACTGGATGCCCTTGTCGGCCTTGACCGCCTCGATCACGTCGATCGAGACTTCCTTGATGAGCACGTCCGGCGCCTTCGGTTGCGCCATTGCAGACACGCAACTCAAGCCAAGTACAGCCACCTTCAACCAACGCATCACTTGTTTCATCGTCTTTTCGCTTTCGTTCAGGGCTGAAGCCCTAGCCTCTTTTAACGCACCAGCATTCGTGTCGGACCACAGTGCCGTGTCAAGCATCGTAAAGCCAGCGTCACTTTTTTGGTGGTGCCGCGTCAGATATCCCGCGATCCGCAGGGTCGGGCGGCGGCGGCTCTTCAGGTGGGTCACCGTCGAACACGAGATTGCGACGGCGTTGCAAGTAGGCGTCACGCACAAAGCTGTACTTGTCCAGGCCCGAACCATCAAAAAACTTGCTCGCGCCCAGAAGCCCGGCGCGGACGTTGACGATCTGCAGCGCACCCAGGCTCCATTGCGCATTGCCATCGCCAATTACCAATGACGGCGAAATGCCTCGGTCCAGCGGCAAGGCGAACGACTCCCGCACGTTTGACGGGCCGAAAAGCGGCCACACGACGTAGGGGCCCGGCGGCGCACCCCAGTGCCCCAGCGTCTGCCCGAAGTCTTCGAACGTGTGTTCGATCCCGGCCTCGCTGGCAATGTCGAACAGTCCCCCAATACCAAACACGGTATTCGTTCCGACACGTACCACGTCGGTAAAGGCGCGTTCGAACTTGCCCTGCAGAACATTGTTCACCGCGGACCAGGCGTCGGCGAAGTTGTTGAAGAAGTTCTCGACTCCCTGGCGCACGAAACGCGGCGTGACCTTTTCGTAGGCGGTTGCGACAGGCAGCACAACATTCGCGTCGAGAGCCTCGTTGAACGCGAAGACGTTTCTATTCCAGTTTTCCCACGGGTCACGCGGATTGCTGGGCCCGGCGTGATTCGTGCTGACAGTTGCACAGCCATACATCAGCGACAACAGCGTAGCCAGCGCAAGCCACCGGCCAAGGCGCCGAATCGCTGCACTCACTTTTTCGCTCCACCCGCGTCACCTGCGCCGGCGTCGGCGGCCTTGTTGAAGAGAAACTGGCTGATCAGGCTTTCCAATACGACCGCTGACTGAGTCTGCTTGATCACGTCACCCGCGGCGAGGTTTTTTTCGTCCGCGCCCGGCTCGACTCCAATGTACTGGTCACCCAACAATCCGGCGGTGAGGATGCGCGCCGAAGAGTCCTTCGGAAACTCGACCTTCGAGTCGACTTCCATGCGCACCACGCCCTGGTAGGTCTTCTTGTCCAGTTCGATGGCGACGACCCGGCCCACCGTGACGCCGGCACTGCGAACTGGCGCTTGGCGTTTCAGGCCCCCGATGTTGTCAAAGCGGGCCGTCAGCGAATACGTGCTGCCCGCATTGAAGCTGCCCAGATTGGCCGCCTTCAATGCGAGGAAAACGAGCCCCACCAGGCCCAGCAGCACAAACACGCCGACCAACGTTTCAATCCCCTTCTTGCCCATGCTTCTTGTTCCTCTTCGTGTGTGGCCTACGGTGTCGAGAACATCAACGCGGTGAGTATGAAGTCCATGCACAGCACCGACAGCGACGCGATCACCACCGTGCGCGTGGTGGCATGTGCAACTCCCTCGGGAGTGGCCTGGGTTTCGTAGCCCTGGTACAGCGCGACAAAGGTACAGATCACGCCGAACACCATGCTCTTGACGATACCGTTGCCGACGTCGCGCTGCACGTCCACACCGCTTTGCATGATGGACCAAAAGTTGCCCGCGTCCACGCCGATCAGCAACACGGCCACCACATAAGCGCCGAGGATACCGACCGCGGAAAACAGTATTGCCAGGATCGGCATCGAGAAAATACCGCCCAGGAAACGCGGCGCCAGGACGCGGCTCTTCGGGTCGATCGCCATCATTTCCATCGCCGCAATCTGTTCGCCGGCCTTCATCAAGCCGATCTCCGCCGTCAGCGACGTGCCAGCGCGGCCTGCAAAGAGCAGCGCCGTCACCACCGGGCCGAGTTCGCGCACCAGCGAAAGATTCACCACCAGCCCGAGCGACTCCGCCGCGCCGTACTTGACCAGGGCATAGTACATCTGCAGCGCCAGCACAAACCCCACGGCCAGGCCCGACGCCATGATGATGACGAGCGAGCGGTTGCCGATGGCGTGCACTTGAGCGACAACCAGATACGGACGGCGCATCGCCGGCGGCAGGTTGCGCAGCAGATCGACGAAGAAGTAGGCGTGGTGTCCCAACGCATACATCACGTCCAATACGACACGGCCAAGCGAAGCGACAATCGCCGTCATGCGCTGACGCCCAGTTCCTCAGCCAAAGGTCGCGCCGGGTAGTGAAAGCGAACCGGCCCGTCGGGCTCGCCGCGAATGAACTGCCGCACCTCCGGATCTTCGGAAGCGTTTAACTCCGCCGGCTTGCCATGCGCCACCACACGCCCCTGCGACGACATCAGGTACGCGTAATCGCAAATGGTGAAGCACTCCTGCACGTCATGCGAAACG
>JANNKM010000088.1:0-27824 GCA_031396305.1 Rhizobacter sp. | reverse complement strand
TGAGTAGTATTCGAAACCCATATCAACAACACACGACCGCGCCGCGGTGATGGCGGTTAACGCGTCGAACAGGAGCTTGGGCCGGCGCTCAGCCATAGACCGGAATGCGAGTGCGCTGCACCTCCGCGGCAAAAAACGGATTGCGGATGTACTTCGGATTCACCAGGTCGACCCGTGCGCCCAACAGCTTTTCCAATGCTTCGGCGAGGTCAATGAGCCTTTGTGCCCGCGAACCGAGGCTCGTGGGGTCGAGTTCAACCAGAAAATCGTAGTCGCTGCGCCCGGCCTCGAATGGTCCGGCGGCAGCCGATCCAAACAGCTCAAGGCGCTTGACGCCCAGGCGCTGACACAAGGCCTTGATCGCTTCGGCGTGCTGCTTCAGGATGGTATTCATGGCCGTGCGATTATCGCGCCGAGCCTTCAGAAGTTGACGTTCGCGCCACCCTTGAGCTGCAACATCTCGCGCGCTTCATCGGAAGTGGCGACTTCCAATCCCAGGCCTTCGATGATCTGGCGCGCGGCGCGCACTTGCTGCGCGTTGCTCTCGGCCAGCTGCCCCGGGCCGATCCACAGCGAGTCTTCGAGCCCGACGCGCACGTTGCCCCCCAGCGCGACCGACTGCGCGGCAATCGGCAATTGATTGCGCCCGGCACCCAGCACGCTCCAGTGGTATTCGTCGCCGAAGAGGCGATCCGCGGTGCGTTTCATGTGCGCCACGTCTTCCGGGTGCGGCCCGATGCCGCCGAGCAGGCCGAACACCGACTGGATGAAAAACGGCGGCTTCACCAGGCCGCGGTCAGCGAAGTGGCGCAGCGTGTAGAGGTGGCCGATGTCATAACACTCGATCTCGAAGCGCGTGTTGTTCGCGGCGCAGGTGGTGAGGATGTTCGCGATGTCTTTGAACGTGTTCTTGAAGATGCGGTCGTCCGACTCGGCGAGGTAGGCCCGCTCCCAATTGAACTTGAACTCGGGGAAGCGCGCCAGCATCGGGTACAGACCGAAGTTCATCGATCCCATGTTGAGCGACGCGACTTCGGGCTTGAAGTGGGCGCAGGGTTTGAGGCGCTCTTCCACGCTCATCGTCGGCGCGCCGCCCGTTGTGATGTTGATCACCACATCGGCGGCTTGTCTGATGCGGCTGAGGAACGGCGCGAACGCTTCGGGGCGCTGATCGGGCTTGCCGTTCACGGGATCGCGCGCATGCAGGTGCACGAGCGCGGCGCCGGCGGCGTGGGCGCCCAGCGCCGCCTGCGCGATTTCATCGGCAGTGATCGGCAAATAGCGCGACATCGTCGGCGTGTGAATCGCGCCGGTCACGGCGCACGTGATCATCACCTTGCGGCGGTTCGTCTTGGCTTTGGGCATCTCGGTTCTCCTCGGGTCAAAGGTGTTGCGTTGGCGGTGCCTCGCCGCGCCGCGCGGTGCAATACAGCGTCATGATTCCTGCCAGTGCTTCTGCTTGAGCTTGTGTGCGGCCAGCGCGGCGAGACGGTCATTGCGCCACAGGCTCTTCTGCGTGATCGCTTGTGCTTCGGGCGCGGGGCCCCATTCGGCGGCGACCTTGAGCCACGCGGCGTCGTCCCACACCGCCGGCCCGGGCAGGTCGGCGGCGTAGCGGCGAAACCAGGGCACGTAACGCTCGCAGTAGTCGGCAATCCCGCCGGGCGCATTCAACTCGATGGTCTCAAACGGGCCCATGAAGGCCCAGCGCAAACCGAGCCCATGACTCATCGTGTAGTCCAGGTCCTGCGGGCTCACTACGCCGTTCTGCACGAGACGAAACGCTTCCGTCAACAGCGCGGCTTGCAGGCGGTTCAGGACGAAACCGTCGATCTCGCGCTTCACGTCGATCGGCACCTGGCCGACACCCAGCATCACCTCACACGCGCGTGTCTTGGTTTCTTCGCTCGTCCACGGCGCGCCGCACAGTTCGACCACCGGCACCAGATGCGGCGGATTCACCGGGTGCGCGACGATGCAGCGCGCGCGCCCGGACAGCGCCTCGGTGAATTTGGAGGCGACGATCGCCGACGTGGAAGACGCCAGCACGCAGCGCGGCGGCGCCGCGGCGTCGAGCGCGGCAAACGTGGCGAGCTTGACCTCCAGCGACTCGGGCCCACTCTCTTGTACGTAGTCGGTGTCGCGCACTGCGTCCTTCAGCGTTTGCACGATCTGCACGCGTGCCGCCGCGGCCTTTGCGTCGACCACGAGGCCATGCGCCTCGAGCTCGCGCAGCGACAGCGCGATCTGGCCGTGTGCGGTTTCGCGCTGTTCGACGCTCAGGTCCCACACGCGCACGTTCCAGCCGGCGCGCGCGAACACATTCGCCCAGGAGCGGCCGATCAGGCCGGCACCGACGATGCCGACGCTGCCGACGGTTTGGGTTTTACTGTCCATGTCGATAGGTTCCCTAAAGCCACAACACCTTGCGCCGAAGTTCCAGATCGCGCGACAGCGCCGCCGACGCGCCGACATGCGTCACTTCACCGCGCTCCAGCGCCACCGTGCGGTCCGACAGCGCAAGCGCCAGATCGAGATGGTGATCGACGATCAGTATCGCCACTTCATGGCGCAGCTTGTCGAAGGCCTCGAACAATTCTTCAACGATCGCCGGCGCCAGCCCTTCGAAGGGCTCGTCGAGCAACAGCACCCGGGTGTCTCCCGACAGCGCCCGCGCCACCGCCACCATCTGCTGCTCGCCGCCCGACAGGTAATCCGCCGGCGAACGCCAGCGCTCCTTGATGCGCGGGAAGAAGGCGAAGATTTTTTCATCGTGCCAGAACACGCCGGCGCCATTGCGCCGCTTCAAGCGTCCGAGCTCCATGTTTTCAGCGACCGACATCCCGGCAAACAGGCCGCGCCCCTGCGGCACATAGGCCACGCCGCGCCGCGCGATCTCGGCCGCCGGGCGCCGCGCGAGCGGCTCGTCGCCGAGGTTGATGCTGCCGGTTTGCGGTGAACTCACGCCGATGATCGACTTGAGCAGCGTCGACTTGCCCGCGCCGTTGCGCCCGAGCAGCGCGACGATCTCGTTGTGATGAACGTCAAAGCTCACGTCGCGCAGGATGTGGCTCTTGCCGTAATAGGTGTTCACGCCCTGCAAGCGCAGCAGCGTCGTCTCGCGCGCCGCGCTCGCGCGCAGCGTTTGCGCGAGCGCGTGCGAACCCGCGCCGATGTACACCGCCTGCACACGCTTTGAGCCGCGCGCGTCGTCCACCGTGCCGTCGACGAGCACTTCACCATCGTTCATCACCGTCACGGCGTCGGCCAGCGCAAACACGCGGTCGATGTCGTGTTCGACGAGCAGCACCGGCAGGTCGATGGAGATGCCCTTGATGAGCTGGCCGACGCGCTCGCGCTCCGCGCTCGCCAGGCCGGCGAGCGGCTCGTCGAGCAGCAGCACGCGCGGGCGTGTGGCCAGCGCCAGCGCCATGTCGAGCAGGCGCTGGCCGCCGTAGGAAAGCGACGCGGCCGACGCACTTTCCACGCCGGCCAGGCCCATGGTGCGCACCACTTCGGCGGCGTCGCGATTCACGTCGTGCAGCGATTGCGCGTCGGTCCACAGCGCAAAGCGTTTGGCGTGGCGCGCCTGCACCGCGAGACGCACGTTCTCCGCGACGCTGAGCGAGGTGAACAGGTTCGTGATCTGGAACGAACGGCCGATTCCGGCCTGGGTGACCTGCTCGGGCGACTGCCCCTGGAGCGGTTTGCCTGCAAGGGTGACGCTGCCCCGGTCCGGCGCGTACAGGCCCGAGATCAGGTTGAACGCCGTCGTCTTGCCCGCGCCATTGGGCCCGATCAACGCGTGCAGCGTGCGGTCGCGCAGGCGCAGTGACATGTCCTTCACAGCCTGGATGCCGCCGAAATGCTTGGCCAGACCTGTCGCCTCGAGGATCACCGCGTCGGCGACGCGCGCAGGCTTGAGGAACTCGGGCAGCGCCACCGTGCCGGCCAGGCGCTGCGCCATCGCCGCCTCGCCCATCACGCTCTTGCGCCAGCGCGCCGTGGCGCGCTCGTACAGGCCCACCAGGCCGGTGGGTGAGAACACGATGAAGGCGACGAACAGGATGCCGAAGACCAGCAGCCAGTGCTCGGTGACCCGTGAGAGCGAGTCGCGAAAGATCACGAAGAACAACGCGCCGAGTGCCGGGCCGAGGAACGAGCGCATGCCGCCGATGATGACCATCGCGAGCAGCTCGCCGGAGAACGCGACGGAGATCGGCTCGGCCGACGTCATGCGGTTGTTCAACGCGAGCAGCATGCCGGCCAGGCCCGTCAACGTGGCCGAGGCGACAAAGGCGGTGAGCTTGACGCGGTTTGTCGGGTAACCGATGAAGCGCGCGCGCTGTTCGTTCTCGCGGATCGCCACCAGCACGCTGCCCAGCGGCGAGCGGTGAAAGCGCCACAGCGCGACGATCGCGCCGAACGCGATTGCCGCGACCAGCGCGTAGTAGAGCGCCGCGCTTTCGAACGACACGCCGGCCAGCACCGGGCGCGAGATACCGCCCAGGCCGTTTTCGCCGCCGGTCACTTCGGTCCAGCGAAACGCCACCGAATACAGCATCGCCGACAGCGCGAGTGTCAGCAGCGAGAAGTAGACGCCGCGCCGGCGCAGGATCAGAAAGCCGAACAGCAGCGAGGCAATCAGCACGACACCGATGCCGATCAGCGCCGGCACGATGAACGAGCCCGGCGCGAACGCACGCTGCGACATGCCCACCGCATACGCCGCCAGGCCGAACCAGGCGCCATGGCCGAACGACGTGAGCCCGGTGTAGCCCACCAGGATGTTCAGCGCCATGCACGCCAGCGCGAAGATCACGACTTCCGTCGCCGAGGTCACGCCCAGGCCGATGACGGACAGCGCGAATGGCAGGAGCAGCAGCGCGAACGCGGCAATGATCAGGTCGCGACGGATCGGCATGGCGGGTTGGGCAAATTCACTCGAAGCGCTGGATGCGCTCACCGAACAGACCGCGCGGTCGCACCAGCAGCACGAGCAGCATCAGCAAATAGATCGCGGCTTCCGAATACTGCGGAAACCCCGCTGCGGTGACCATGCCCTTGGTCAGGCCGACCACCAGCGCGGCGAGCACGACACCCCAGAACGAGCCGAGCCCGCCGATGACGACGACGACAAACGCAGAGGTGATGATTTCCGCGCCCATCGCCGGGTGGATCGAAAAAATCGGTGCGAGCATCACGCCCGCCAGGCCTGCCAGGCCAATGCCGAGGAACGCGATTGCCGCCATGTAGGGCTCGAGTGAAATGCCCAGGGCGCCCACCATGTCGGGGTTCTGCACTCCCGCGCGCACGACGCGGCCGAAAGGTGTGCGCTGCAACAGGAACCAAAGGCCGGCGACACACGATACGGCGACGAGCAGGATCAGCAGCCGGTAGCGCGGATAGACGAAGTCGCCGATGAAGATCTGGCCGCGCAGCTCTTGCGGGATCGACCATGACAACGGCGGCGCGCCGAAGATCATGCGCAGCAGCTGCTCGGCGACCATCGCCAGGCCGAACGTCAACAGCAGCGACAACGCCGGGTCGGCCTTGTAGAAGCGCCGAAACAGCAGGCGCTCGATCACCACGCCCAAGGCGCCGACGATCAACGGCGACAGCAGCGCCGCGCCGGTGAAGCCGAGCGACTGGCCGATGCTGACCGCAAGATACGCGCCGATCGCATAGAACGCGCCGTGCGCCAGGTTGACGATGCCGCCGAGCGAAAAAATCAGCGACAGGCCGAGCGCGATCAGCAGGTAGTAGGCACCTGCGAGCAGGCCGTTGAGGAGGTGTTGGGCGAAGAGCATGACCGGGCGAGATCGTCATTCCGGCGCGGATGTCATCCCGGCAAAACGCTGCCCCGTGCTTGACACGGGGGCCGGGATCCACCGCTCGCAGGCAGCATTTTGTCCGCGGGAATGTGAACTTCGAGCGAGTGGATCCCGGCTTGCGCCGGGATGACGCGTGTGCCGCTCAAGCCATCTTGCACTCGTTCTCTTCCGCCGTGCTCGCGATCACCTCCAACGACTCGTTAGCACCGGGCACGGGCGCGGAGGAACGGAAGATGTCGAAGTTGTTCTTGATCTCGCCCGTCGGCAGCGCTTGCACCGTGTACATCTCGTGCATCATCTGGTGGTCGGCCTTGCGGAAGTAACCTTCGCGTGTTTTCATCAGGCCGAATTTCGCGCCCTTTTCGAAGTGCTCGACGACTTTCAGCGAGTCGGTCGACTTGGTTTCCATCATCGCCTGCATCGTCAGCTTGATCGCGTTGTAGTCGCCCCATGCCTGGTTTTCCGGCGGGCGGCCGTAGCGCTTGGTGAACTCGGCGACAAATTTCTTCGTGTCGGGTGTGTCGATCAGGTGATGCCACACGACGGGCCACGTGCCCAGAAAATTGCCCTTGCCCGCGCCCCAGGCGAGCGCCGTGTCGAAGCCGAAACCCGCCACCGGGAAGCCCAGGCCGAACTCAGAGTACTGCTTCAGGAAGTTCGTGACCTGGTTGCCCGCGAGGTTGGAGATCACGAGATCGGGCTTGGCGCTGCGGATTTCCAGCAGCAGCGGCGAAAAGTCTGTCGCGTCAGTCGGTACCAGTTTGTCGGCCGCGAAGTCGCCGCCGTTGGCCGACATGAAGCGCTTGGACACGCGCAGCAGGTCGTGGCCGAACGCGTAATCGGCGGTCAGCGAAAACCACTTCTTGCCCTTCACCAGGCCCTGCGCCATCAGCGAGCGCCCGCAGGTCTTGACGTACATCGAGTTCTGGCTCTCGATGTGGAACATGAACTTCTTGCAGCCTTTGCCGCGCAGCTCGTCCGAATTGGCGCCGGTGTTGATGAACAGTGTTTTCGTGCGCTCTGCCACCTGGCTGATCGTGAGCGCCGAAGCCGACGAAATCTCGCCGATGATGCACGCGACCTTGTCGCGCTCGATCATGCGCTCGGCCTTGGTGGACGCAGTCTGCGGGTTCACCGAGTCTTCCTTGAGCAGCTCGACCTTGCGCCCGTTCACGCCGCCCGCTGCGTTGATCTCCGCCACCGCCATGTCGGCGGCTTGCACCGCAAATTCGCCCAACGGACCGAGGAAGCCGGTGCGCGGCGTGAGGTGGCCGATGCGGATCACGTCGGCCTGGGCGCGGCTGAGCACCGGGAAGCCGAGCGTGGCGGCGGTGGCGCAGGCGCCCGCCAGGACGCTGCGACGCCGGGTGTCGATGGGTGGGTTCATGGGGTGGTCTCCTGGGGGTTGTTGCGCTTGCCGTCATCTGTGATCACAGTTATCCTGCCTGCGATTTCGCCGTTTGTCCAGCAGGGCATACACCATGGGCCGATGCGGCCGCGAACGCCTGGCCACCTATGCATGAGACCTTGGGCACCCAGGTGCTGGCGCAATTGCGCACCCAGTTGATCACGGGCATGCTGGCGCCCGGTGACAAGGTGTCGCTGCGCTCGCTGGCACTGCAGCTCGGGGTGTCGATGCAGCCGGTGCGCGACGCCGTGGCGCGGCTGATCGCGGAGCGCGCGCTCGAGGTGACGCCGAAGCGTTCGGTGCAGGTGCCGCTGATGTCGCTGCCGCAGTTTCGCGAGCTCACGGCGATTCGCCTGGGGATCGAAGGCTTCGCCGTCGAACAGGCGGCGCGCCACCGTGGCGGCGCCGAGGCCGCGGCTTTGCGCCGCTTCGAGGCGACGTTTCGCCGCGAGAGCGAACGCCGCACGCCTGACGTGGATGCGGCGATCGTCGCGAACGCGAATCTGCATTTTGCGGTGTACCGCGCCAGCGCGATGCCGGCGCTGGTGGCGATCATCGAAGGCTTGTGGCTGCGCATCGGCCCGGTGCTCAATCTCGACCTGCGCGACGGCGAAAACCGCCTCGCCAGTGGCGCAGCCGCGCGCAGCCACGCCGCGATGGTGGCCGCGGTGCTGGGTGGAAATTCGCGCGCCGCGCGCGCCGCGCTGTTGCAGGACATCGGCAACACGGCGGCATTCATCGAAGCGCGCGGTGTGTTGCCGAACGAGCAGGCGGCTTGAGGCACGCCGATTCATTGAACAGGAGCAGGGCATGGACCTCGGAATTTCAGGACTGCGTGTGATGGTGTCGGCCGGCGCGAACGGCATCGGGCTAGCCATCGCCCGCGCATTCGTTCGCGAAGGCGCGAGCGTGGCGGTGTGCGACGTTGACGCAGCGGCGTTGCAGGCCCTCGCCAAGAGCGACGCCGGCCTGCACGCCAGCGTGTGCGACGTGGCGAAGCGCGACGACGTGGCGCGCTGGTTCGGCACCGCGCTCGCACATCTGGGTGGGCTGGACTGCCTGGTCAACAACGCCGGCATCGCCGGGCCGACGGGCAAGATCGACGCCATCGACCCCGAAGACTGGGACCGCTGCATCGCGGTGGACCTGACGGGCCAGTTCAACTGCGTGCGCCTGGCCGTCGCGGCGCTGCGTGCGTCGAACAACGCCAGCATCGTCAACGTCTCGTCGCTCGCCGGGCGCCTGGGTTTTGCGCTGCGCACGCCGTATGCGGCGGCGAAGTGGGGCGTGATCGGCCTGATGCGCTCGCTCGCCGTGGAACTCGGCCCCGACAACATCCGCGTCAACGCGCTGCTGCCCGGCATCGTGGCAGGCGAGCGCCAAACGCGCGTTCTGAACGCCAAGGCGCAGGCGCGCGGCGTCTCATTCGAAGAAGTGGAGAAGGCCGCGTTCGCCGGAACGTCGATCAAGAGTTACGTGACCGCAGAGCAGTTGGCCGACTACGTGGTCTACCTCGCGAGCCCGCGCGCCGCCACCATTTCCGGGCAGGCGCTGTCGGTGTGTGGGGATACGAACATTCTGAGCTGATGGCGCAGCCCGGCGCACCGGAACAGGCGTTGCTCGATGAACGCCGCGCGCCGGTCTATGCTTGCGCACCACTCTTTTTCGCGCATCCCTCATGACCTACAACACCCTCAACTGGCAGATCGACAAGCGTGTGCTCACGCTCACGCTGAACCGCCCGGCGCAGCTCAATGCCTTCACCGTCGAGATGGCCAACGAGCTGATCGATGCGTACCACCGCGCCAGCGAAGACGACGCGGTCGGTGCCATCGTCGTCACCGGCTCCGGCCGGGCCTTTTGCGCCGGCATGGACTTGTCCGTCGGCGGCAACGTGTTCGGCCTGGATGAAACATTGAACCCCAGCCTGGCCGAGCAAGAGGCGCGCTGGGACGACCCGGCATTCGTCAACGGCGTTCGCGACACCGGCGGGCAGGTTGCGCTGGCGGCGCATGACTGCAAGAAACCGATCATCGCCGCGATCAACGGCGCGGCGGTCGGCATCGGTGCCACGATGACGCTCGCGATGGACGTGCGCCTGGCGTCAGACAAGGCCCGCATCGGCTTTGTCTTCGGCCGCATCGGCATCGTTCCCGAAGCCTGCAGCAGCTGGTTCCTGCCACGCATCGTCGGCCTTGCGCAGGCGCTGGACTGGGTGTACTCGGCCGACATCCTGACGCCCGAGCAAGCCCTGGCCGGCCGGCTGCTCAAGGCGGTGGTGCCGCACGAGCAACTGCTGCCGCAGGCCCACGCGCTGGCGCACAAGTACATCGATGGCCGCAGCCCGGTGGCCACGGCGCTGATGCGCCAGATGCTGCTGCGCAACCACGCCGCACCGCACCCGCGCGACGCCCACGCCGTTGAATCGTTGGCCATCCTGCACACCAGCCGCCACGACGGCAAGGAAGGCGTGGCCAGCTTCAATGCCAAGCGCGCGCCGGTTTTCACCGCCAAGGCGTCGAGCGACATGCCTGGTTTCTACCCGTGGTGGTGAGCGTGCGCTGATCGTCCTTGAGAATGACCGCGGACGCCACAGCGCATCGCCTGCCGTTGGTGACGCGGCTATGGGTACCGAATTGGGTTGACGCGGCACCCCCATGCGAGCACATTTGCGCCGTACACCCATCGGAGGGCACCATGCCGATTCGAACTGCTTCGCTGAGACACAAGATCGAGCACAACGGCGCGAGGCTGCACGCCGCGATGATGGCGCGCGCCCAGTCGCGCGGCGCGGATGGGGCGATCTCGGAACAAGAGCAGGCCTTGCTCGACGAACGCCGTACGTTGAAAGAAGAGAGGGCAAAGCGCCAGGCGCAAGCCCTCTTGCCCAAGGCCAAGCCGGTTCGGGTGGTGAAGGAAGCCAAACCGAAGGTGGCCAAGGCACCCAAGCCCGCCAAGGATGACAAGGCCTCGAAGGACCACGCCAAGGATTCGAAAGACGCCAAACCGCATCACAAGGGCCCGCACCTGTCGCGCACCGAACTGCACGCGAAGAAGGCCGAGGCGCTGAAAGCGGCCGAGCAGGCAGCGAAGAAGTCTGCTGCGGCGAAGAAGGCGGTCAAGAGCTGAGAGCCTGAGAGTTTTTCGCTCATGCCCGATCTCTACCTTTGGTGGGGATCGGCCGCTGACCGCCCTCGACGATGACCGCAGACGCGACTGCACCCCACCTGCTGCGTTTGCGCCAGATCTGCCTGGCGGTGCCGCTTTTGGACCGCGTGGTCGACGATCTGCAGGCCATCTTCGGCCTGTCGGTGTGTCACCGCGACCCCGGCCTCGCAACCTACGGGCTGGAAAACGCGCTGCTGCCGGTGGGCACAGATTTCCTCGAGGTCGTCTCACCCATCCAGGCCGACACCGCGGCGGGGCGCTTCATCGAGCGCACGCGCGGCCATGGCGGCTACATGGCGATCTTCCAGGCTGAAGACCCGCGCAAACGCCAGGCCGCCGCCGCGGCGCTCGGCGTGCGCACCGCACATGAGATCGATCAACCCGGCTACCAGAGCGTGCAACTGCACCCCCGCGACTGCCGCGCCGCGTTCATCGAACTGGGCCGCAGCGTGGGCGGCGAACTGCGCACCGGCGCGTGGTGGCCCGCCGGAGCGCACTGGCAGCAGCATGTGCGCACCCACGCCACCCGACGCCTGCGCGGCATCCTGCTGGAAAGCCCCGACCCGGCGGCGCTGGCGACGCACTGGTCGCGCATTCTCGATACACCGCCCAGCGCCGACGCCGGGGCACCGGTGCTGCATATCGAGCAAACGCAAATCGGCTTCGTGGCCGGGCCGGCCGATGCGCTGGGCACGGTGATGCTGGAGGTGACCAATGCACACGCCACGCTGCAGCGCGCGATCCACTGCGGCCACCGCGTTGAAGGCGAGTCCTTTCATCTGGGTGGCGTGTATTTTCAGGTTCGCGCCCGCCGGCCAGACGACGGTTGACAACTTCGTTCTGATGAGCAACCAGCAACCAGCGACCAGCGACCGGCAGGAATGAAGTCTGTCGGACGCGAGCCAGCGTTGGCGGGAGCGGAGCCTTACGGGCGCGATTGTCCCCATGCGCGAGCAGGAATCGAGTGAGCAGGCGGTGCAAGACTTACAGCACGGGCGTCACGCCAGGTTCGGCTGCACGGTCAGCAGCAGGCGCGTAACTCGTTGGCTGGCGCGCTTGCTGGGTGTCTGCACCGACCCATTGTTGACGACGGCCCTCGTGGCACGCTCGAATCGCTCAGGGGCGGCGCGACGATTAGGCAGACGATCAACGACCGGAGTTTCTTGACGCGGCTAGTCAGGACGTTCGCCGGGATACGAATCGCACCGGCCGGCCCATGCCTACCGGTCCGACGCTCATGCCCGGCAGTCCGTGAGGTTCAAGGTACTGCCGGGCAGGCGGGCGGGGTCAGGAAGGCCAGGCCAGGCACGGTGTTCCATTGCCGAGGCGAGACCTTGTCGGTGAAAGTGCAGCCGAAGTTCGGGTTGGCCACTGCGGCCGCGTCGAGCACGTTGTCGCCAGCAGGCTTGACGCCGCCCTCGACCCATCCGACCAGCGCCGAGAAGGTGGCCACCAGCTCCGGCCCGGTAAAGGCACAGTGCCCGTAGTCGCGCGTGGCACGCTGCACGAGGTTGTGCGAGTTGCCCTTGGCCGCCACGCGGCGCGCGTATTCCTGCTCCATGTGAAAGGGCACGAACAGGTCGCCCAGCGTGTGCAGCGTAAGTGTCGGGATGCGCAGGTCGCCGGTGGTCGGCGGCACGTTGGCGATGCCATTGTTGCGTCGCGCTTGCGGGTCGGCCGTCAGCCGCTGCACGGTGCCATTGAAGACTGTTTCGGCGCCCGAGAGCGCCGGGACGGTGTCGAACTGGTAGACGATGTCGGAGTTCTGCACCGCCACCCCCGGCTGGCGCGGCAGTGTGCCGTCACCCACGCCCAGGCCGAACAGGAAGTCGCCGGGGACCACCCCGTTCCAGAATAGCCACCCCTGCTCGAACAGCGGCCTCACGCCGCCCGAGCGCAACTGCACCAGCGACTTGAAGTTAATCCCATTGGCATTCAATACGAAGGGGAATGCCGGGCCGAGGCCGGCCTTGGTGGCGGGCACGGTTGTGGTCAGGTAGTCCGGGCCGTAGGGGTAGGTCTTGCCCACGCCCGAGAGCGTCTGCGCCGAAACGTTGAAGTCGAGGAAATAGTCGAACAGCTCGTAGTCACCCAGCACACCGCAGATCGGCATCGCACCGTCATACGACTGCGGCCACTGCTCGGCGACGACGCCCGTGACGTGGCCGCCCATCGAAGCGCCGGTGATGTAGGTGCGGCCGGGCTTGCCGACTAGGCCGTTGAAGAGTTGCGTCAGCGCGTGCGTGTCCTTCGCGCCCTGCGCGGGGTCATAGGCGTTCCTGCTGTAACTCGATGCCGCCCAGGCGTAGCCCGTGGCGATGAGGAACTGGCGAAGCGGATGGTTGTCCACTGTCAGCTCCAGTCCGGTGCCGCGGTAGCCGTGAGCCCACAGCACCAGCTTGCCGTTCCAGTTGGCGGGCACCTCGATGCGGTAGCCGGCGCCGTTGTGCACGCCCCAGAGCTGCTGCGCCGGTAGGCCCGGCATCGCCGCGAAAGGCAGCTTGGACGAGTCGACGAAATACTGCGGTGGCTGGGCGGCCATTGAGCCGGTGGTCGCCATCGCCAGTGCTGCAAAAACGAGTGCTACCAGTCTCATCTCTTGTCTCCCGGGTGGTTGTTGGGTAATGCGAGCACGACGACCGACGTATGTCTCCATCGCCTGCATGCCGAACGCAGGCCGTGAGGCTAAACCTTTGCCTCAAGCAATGAAATATGGGAATACCAGTACCCCCCACTCAACGGGGGTGTGGCGCGCCATGAGCTTGCATCGCGCCGACGGGATGTGACGCGGGGTTCCGCAGGCAACTGACGCTGCCGCGCGGTGCACGCGCAACCGCATTGTCGGCGCGAGCAGGATCGCAGCGAATGTCATTGGCCTGCCGGTAAGCGGCCGGCCGAGAACGACGGCTGATGGCCGGCTGAAGTCGACCGAGTCCCGGTTGCGAACGGCCGGTATTCACCGACTCGCCGACGCTCAAGACTGACACGTTCGTCACAGGAACGCGTTGCGGCCGATGTCTCGAAATTCTCATCGTCAACACCGGCACGCCGGCACCATACCCTTCACCAGCGCCGGCGGGCCTCGCTTGGTTTCGCCGGGCGGGTAAGCGTCGGCGTGGATGTCACTGATTTCCTTGAGCTTCAGCGCGCCTTTCCGCGCGATTGGGCAATCCAGGTGCTGCTCAGAACGGGCACTCAACCCCCCAGCAACTGCCCACCGTCGACGGCGATCGTCTGCCCCGTGATCCAGCGCGCGTGGCTGGACGCAAGGAACAGCGCGACTTCGGCAATCTCCTCGGGTGTGCCCATCCGGCCGAAGGGAATGCCCTTCAGAACGTTGGTGTAGAGCGGGTCGTTGCTCAGGCGCCGTTGGTCCCACACGCCTCCAGGAAACTCGATCGAGCCCGGCGCGATGCAGTTCACGCGGATGCGCTTGCTTGCGAGCATTGCCGCCTGGCTGGCGGTGTAGCTGATCATCGCGGCTTTCACCGCCGCGTAGGCGGGCGCGCGGGCGGAAGCGCGATAGCCTGAGATCGATGCGATGTGGACGATGCAACGGCCCGCCATCTCGCCCGCCGCGGCCTCGAGCAGCGGCAGTGCCGCGTGCGACGCGCGCACCATCGCCATCACGTCGACCGACAGGCCGGCGGCCCAGCCGGCTTCCGTGTCGCCCATGCCGAAACCCGAGGCGTTGTTGATCAGCACGTCGATGCCGCCCAGCGCCGCGCCGGCCTGCGCGACATAGCGTGCCAGCGCCGCCGCATCGGCGAGGTCGCACGCGCCAGCATGCGACTTGTGGCCGTGGCGCGCGAGCTCGCTGCGCGTGGCCTCCAGCGATTCGCTGCCGCGCGCGCAGATCGACACATCGGCGCCGGCTGCGGCGAAGCCCAGCGCGATCGCGCGGCCGATGCCGCGGCTACCGCCGGTGACGACGACTTTTCTGTTCTTGAATTCGAATGCCATCAGCAGTTCTCCCAACGATCGAGCCAGGTCATACCGCCAGCCGGGTGAACTGGGCCCTCGAGAGCAGGCGTTTGAAGTCGGCGTCGAAGCTGACCAGGTGTTCGCCCTGATGGATCACTGCAGCGGCAAGCCAGGCGTCGGGAACGCCATTCGCGGCGACTGCCTTGTCGGTGCACAACTGGTGCATCGCCGGCCACTCGGTGGCCAGGGCGGGTTGATCTACACCCGGTGCGCTCAACAGCGCATCGATGAAGCGCAAGGCTTCGGCCATGGGCGTCGGATGGATGAATATCTTCGGATGCGTCACGAGCCGCAGGAAGCTCGTGATCACCATGGGCTGCAGCTTCAACGGCGTTCCCCGACCGGCATTCGCCACCGCCTGTTGCAGGCAGTTGCGGGCCACGGCATGGTGCGGATGATCGCTGCGCGACGCGGCGACCAATACGTTGACGTCAGGTGTCACGCTCGGCAGCTTCCAGCAAGGCCTTGTTGCTCAGCCCGTCCAGGCCCGGAGCCAACCCGCCCTTGCCGCGATGAACAGGCAGGCGCACGGGTTTGCCGGAAGTGCGCCGCACGCGCAGGCGCAATTGCAGCCCTTCCTCGATCAGGCGAGTCAGGCTCGTGCGTTGCTGAGCGGCCAAGGTCTTGGCCTGCGTCAGCAATGCGTCGTTCAGGTCGAGCGTGGTCTTCATGGTTGGCCTTAACACCTTAGTGCGTACAGATTTCTGTATTCTATGCAAATGCCTCAGCGGTTCCCAAGGATCACGATGCCACTATAGTGCGTCGCTGTCGCGCCCGGTGGCGCGCACGCGATGTTCGATGCGGCGTGGAGGCGGCGTGGCATTGCGCCACTTCGAGAGTCGGGTTTCACAGGAGTTTGACGATGGGTGTGTTTCGCAAGGGTTTCCTGGCAGGCTTGGCGATCGGCGTCGCGGGGCTGGCCGGCGCGGCGCGCGCTGCCGCGCCCGGTTTGGACGTAGAACTGGTCGCCGACGGCTTGATCTCGCCGATCGACGTGACCTTTGCGCCGGACCGCAGCGCACGCCGCTTCATCGTTGACCAGACCGGGCTCGTGCAGATCCTCGCCGCGAACGGCACGCTGTTGCCTGCGCCGTTCCTCGACATCAGCAAACGCGTCGTGATCCAGTCGGCGTTCGACGAACGCGGTCTGCTCGCACTCGCGTTCCACCCGCGTTTCACTCAGAACGGCCGGCTCTTCGTCCACTACAGCGCACCGCGCGAGGGCCCGAACATCTGTGTCGGTGAGGACGGCCAGGTTCCCGCGGAGCCCGCGGGCTGTCCCTTGCAGTACAGCCGCGTCGTCTCCGAGTTCCGGGTTTCGGCGGACGACGTGAACCGTGTTGATCCGAGCACCGAGCGCGTCATCTTCAAGATGGCGTGGCCGGGACGCAAACACAACGGCGGGGGCCTCGCGTTCGGCCCGGACGGGATGCTGTACATCGGCCTGGGCGACGGCGGTTTTGTGCACGGCCCCACCGGCACTGACGAAGCGGCGTTCAGCGTCGCGCCGGCCCTGCTGTTTGGCGACAAGCTCGCGCAGGACCTGAGCACGATGTACGGCAAGATTCTGCGCGTCGATGTGGACCGCAGCATGCCGTATTCGATTCCACCGAACAACCCGTTTGTCGGCCGCGACGGTATCCCGGGTGAGATCTACGCCTGGGGCTTTCGCAACCCGTTTCGGATTGCGTTCGATCGTGGTGGCGATCGCGCGATGTACGTCAGCGCGCCCGCCGAAACCTTGTTCGAGGCCACCTACAAGGTCACCGGGCCCGGCAACTACGGCTGGGCGGCGAAGGAGGGCACCCATTGCCTTGCGCGAACCAGCCCGTTCGCGCCGCCGGTGACGCAGGCGTGCACGTCGGACGCGCAATGCCCCGTCGGGCCGCAAGCCACAACCTGCGGCCGCCAGGGCGTGTGCACCTGCAGCGCACGCGGGCCGCAGGGCGAGCCGATCCGCTTGCCCGTGGTCGAGTACCTGAACCCGGCGGTCGAGAACCCGCGCTCGCGCATCGCCGGCCCGGGCTTCGGCAAGGCCTCGGTGGGCGGCCACATCTACCGCGGCAAGAAGATCGCATGGCTGCGTGGCAAGTTCGTTCAGGGCGACTTTGCGCTGAACAAGCTCGACGGGCAGATCCTGGTGGCCGACCCGGGCGTGCCGGGGCAGCTCTGGACACTGCGCAGGGCGTTCGTGTTCAACCCAAGCGATCCGTCAAAGGCCGGCTTCGTGAAGAGCATCGGCGAGGATGCCGACGGCGAGCTCTATGCCGTGACCGGACTGTTCACGCCCACCGGCCTGCGCGGCCGGGTGTGGAAGATCATCGACGGGTCGAGGTAGCCAGCCCCCGCGAGCGGGGCGCGGACCTCCTCGCCTGCGCCCGATGCCGCGGCTGCCGCCGGTGACGACGACGCGCTTGCCTTTGAACTCGAAACTCATGATCGATCCAGGTTGATCAAAGGGGCAACGTGCCGCCCTGTTCAGGGCTCACGCGCTCAGCGGCCGGGCACGCCTGGCGATCATCCAGATGACGGCTCCGCCCACGACCCAGAAGATCACCGGCAGCAGCGTCAGCGCGGCCGCGTGTTCGGGATTCCTGTTGACGCCGGCGAGCACCAGGCCGATGCGGCTCAACGTGGCGAGAGCCAGCATGGCGAACATCATGCCGAGCGCGAGTCCTTCGCGGCCGATGCGGCCGAGCTCGGACGCCGAACAAAACGCCGCCATCAGCATGCTGCCCCACGCGCCGCCGGCAACGACTTGCGCTGCAATCAGCAGATCCAACGAGCCGGCGTTCGCCGCTGCGAACGCGCCAGCGGCGCCGAGCAGCGCCGAGATCGCCATCACCGGCAGCGCGCCGTAGCGCTTGCACAAGGAACTTCCGGGCATCATGGCCACGCCGAACCCGACCCAGAACGTCGGTATCAGCCACTCGAGATCAGCGGGCTTGGCGAACTTGAGGAACAAAGCCGCGCTGTTGAGCGAGAAATGAATCTGAAAGCCGACTGCGAGCAACAGGATGCCGAGCATGTAGATCCAGTGCTCACCCGTCAGTACCCGCGGCTTGGCCGGTGGCGCGGGCGCGGCTGCCGGCTTGCGCGCCAGGCTGCGTTCGACGTAGACGATGCCCGCGGTCGCGGCAGCCAAAACGAGGCTGGACAGCGCGAACGGCAAGCGCGGATCCAGGTTTTTCAGCGTGATGCCGAGGTAAGGCGCGATCGCGCCGCCCGCCGCCACGCCCATCAGTGTCAGCGTGTTCATCCACGGCAACGCCGGCCGCGCAGCGTACTTGCCGAGCAACACCCAGGGCGGCGCGCGCAGCGCCGATGAGGTGGCGGCCCAGATCAGGATCAGCGCGAGCGTGACCGCGGGCGCCGCGCTGCCCAGCAGCACCGCGTGCGGCAACAGCAGGAACGCGACGCACGACACCACCGTCCAGACGGCGATCATCGGCCCGATGCGGCCCAGCGTGCGCTGTGCATGGTCGGCGGCGACGCCTGCATAGATGTCCGTCACCATGAACACGAGTTGATCGAACAGCAGGATCCACGCGGCATAGCTGCCCGGCAGGCCTGCGGACGCGAGCAGCTGGGGCAGGAAGATGACGTAGGTGGTCCACGTCGTGACGAACAGAAACTGCACCAACGCGATGTAGAGCGCAGCGCCGGCAGGAACGGAAGGAGTTGGGGATGCGCGCATCTGGAGAGAAACCTCGAAGTTGAAGTCGAAGCTGTTTTCGATGACCGCCCGAATCCGCGGGCGACCGCCCCGCGCTGGACCGCAGGCGCGCTCTGGGTCATCATCAGAGGAGGTCCACTCCCTGCGTGACGAATTCGAGCCTGTCGTCGATCCAGCGATGGTTGCACTGACCGCCCATATTGTTGCCGCAGCGCTGCTCCTGACGATTGCAGGGGTACCGACCGCGGCTGCCCAAGACTTCACCGCCGAGCGCCGGCGCATGGTGGGCGACATCACCGCGCTGGTTCGCGAGACGCGCGCCGAGATCGGCAAGCCCGCCTTCGATACGCGCGTCATGGCCGTCATGGCGCGTGTGCCGCGCCACGCGTTCGTCCCCGCGAGCCAGCTCAACTACGCTTACGAGAACCGGCCGCTGCCGATCGGCCACGGGCAGACCGTCTCGCAGCCTTACATCGTCGCGCTGATGACCGATCTGGCCCGGGTCGAGCCCGGCCACAAGGTGCTCGAGGTCGGCACCGGCTCGGGCTATCAAGCGGCGGTGATGGCGCATCTGGCCAAGGCGGTCTACACCATCGAGATCGTCGAGCCGCTCGGGCTGCAGGCGACGCAGCGCCTGCGCAAGCTGGACTACGCCAACGTCGAGGTGCGCGTCGGCGACGGCTATTACGGCTGGGAGGAGCATGCGCCTTTCGATGCCATCCTCGTCACCGCCGCAGCCAGCCACATTCCGCCGCCGCTCATCCGCCAGCTCAAGGCCGGCGGCAGGATGGTGATTCCGGTGGGCGCAGCGTTCATGGTCCAGCAACTGATGCTGGTCGAGAAGAACCTCGACGGCACGGTCTCGACGCGGCAGATCCTGCCGGTGGCGTTCGTTCCGTTGACGGGCAAGCGCTAGTGGGAAGCACTGTTCCCACGGTCGCGTTCGAGTCCTCCCGCCATCGCGATGTCATCCCGGCGAATGCTGGGATCCAGGACGGTCTTGCAAGAGTGGATCCCGGCGTACGCCGGGATGACAAGAGCATCGGGCCCTGATGGCCGCGATGCGCGCCTTGGCTCCCGGCGGCGCCGCCCCGCCGCTGATCGCGATCGCCCTGATTTCGGCCGCCGCGCTGGCCTACGAGATCCTGCTGATGCGGCTGTTTTCGATCATCCTGTGGCACCACTTCGCCTACATGATCATCAGCCTGGCGCTGCTCGGCTACGGCGCCAGCGGCGCTTTGTTAAGCGTCGCGCAAGCCGCGGTGCAGCAGCGCTTTGTGCCGCTGTTCTGCGCGGCCGGAGCAGCCTTCGGGGTCAGCGCGGTCGGCTGCTTCGTGCTCGCGCAGCGCGTGCCGTTCAATCCGCTGGAAATCCTCTGGGACCCGCGCCAGCCGGCGTACCTGCTGGCGGTCTACCTTCTGCTGGCACTGCCCTTTCTCTGCGCCGGCGCCTGCGTGTGCATGACGTTTTCGAGATGGCGCGGCATGGCCTCGCGCATCTACAGCTTCGACATCCTGGGTGCAGGGGCGGGAAGCCTCGCGGTGATGGCCTTGTTGTTCGTGCTGGCGCCGCACGACGCATTGAAGATGATCGGCGCCCTGGGGTTCGTCGCCGCGGCGGTGGCGTGGTTGGAGTGCGGCGACTCGCGGCGCTGGCCTGCGCTGGCGCTGATCGCCCTGGCGGGCTCGACCTTGCTGCTGCCGCAGGCGTGGTTGGCTCCTGCGATGTCGCCGTACAAGGAACTGTCGCAGACCTTGCGCATTCCGCAGGCCCGGGTCGTGGAGCAGCGCTTCAGCCCACTGGGCCTCGTCAGCGTCGTCGAGAGCCGGCTCACGCCGCTGCGCCATGCCCCGGGATTGAGCCTCAACGCTGTGGTCGAGCTGCCGCCGCAGTTGGGCGTCTTCATCGACGGCGAGGGTCTGAGCGCGCTGACCCGCTTCGACGGCCGGCGCGACAGCCTGGCGCATCTCGATCAGGTGACCTCGGCACTGCCGTATCACCTGCTGCGCCAGCCGCGCGTGCTGGTGTTGGGCGCGGGCGCCGGGGCCGACGTGCTGCAGGCCCACTATCACGGCGCCCGGAGAATCGATGCGGTGGAGCTGAATCCGCAGGTCGTCGATTTGGTGCGGCGGCAGTTCGCGGACTATGCGGGACGCATCTATTCGGGCGGCGTCGAATCGGGGAATTCGGGCGGTATCAGCAGGCCAGCGGCGCGCGTACATGTGGCCGAAGCGCGTGGCTTCGTCGCGGCGAGCGCAGAGCGTTACGACCTCATCAACGTAGCATTGCTCGATTCGTTCGGCGCCTCCTCGGCAGGCCTCTATGCGCTCGCCGAGAACTATCTCTACACGGTCGAAGCGTTGCAGGACGACCTGCGCCACTTGCACGCCGGCGGCCTGCTCGCGATCACGCGCTGGGTCGCGCTGCCGCCGCGCGATGCGCTGAAGCTGTTTGGCGCCGCCGTGGTCGCGCTGGAACGATTGGGTGTGGCCGACCCCGCGTCCCGGCTTGCACTCGTACGCAGCTGGCAGACGAGCACCCTGCTCGTCAAGAACGGCGCTTTCAACACCGAAGATATCGCGGCGATCAAGGCATTCTGCGCCGCGCGATCGTTCGACGTGGCGTTCTATCCCGGAATGAAAGCGCAGGAAGCGAACCGCTACAACGTGGTCGCGCCTCCCGACTTGTTCGACGGCGCAACGGCGCTGCTCGGTCCGAGGCGCGACGAATTCCTGCAGAGCTACAAGTTCCACATCGACCCGGCCAGCGACGACCGGCCGCATTTCTTTCACTTCTTCAAGTGGCGCTCGTTGCCCGAGCTGCTGTCGCTGAAGGAGCGGGGTGGCCTGCCGCTGCTCGAATGGGGCTATCCGGTGCTCGTCGCGACTCTTGCGCAGGCGGCGCTTGCGAGCCTGCTGCTGATCGCAGCGCCCGCGGCCTGGGTCACATGGGTCGGCGCCCGGCAGCGCAACCGCACGCCGCTGGCCGCATCGCGCAGCCGCGTGCTCATCTACTTTGCGGCAATCGGCTTCGCCTTCATGTTCATCGAGATCGCCTTCATCCAGAAATTCGTTCTGTTCCTGAGCCACCCGCTCTACGCGGTGGCGGTCGTGCTGTTCGCGTTTCTGCTGTTCGCCGGAATCGGCAGCGCCGCCTCGAAGCGATTCCACGACGCCAGCGCGCCGATGCTGCGGCACCCGCAGGCGCTGGTGGCAGCGATTGCGCTGTCGGCGGCGCTTTGCCTCAGCCTGCTTCCCTGGCTTTTCGAGCATGCGATGGCGCTGCCCGACGCAGTGAGGATTCCGATCTCGGCTGCGCTCATTGCCCCGCTGGCGTTTTTCATGGGCATGCCGTTCCCGCTGGGGCTGGCGCGGGTGGAGGCCGGCGACGCCCGGCTCATCCCCTGGGCCTGGGCGATCAACGGCTGCGCGTCGGTCACCGGGGCGGTGCTCGCGACGCTGCTTGCGATTCATGTCGGCTTCACCGCCGTGGTGATCGCTGCGCTGGTTCTGTACGGGGTTGCGGCGGCGGCGCGGCCTTGATGCTTCATGCGTGCCGCGCGTCATCGCGCAGCACGGATCGGCGCTCACTTGCCTACCTGATTAGCGATGCAGTTCAGCCACCGAGTTCACGCCGTGCGTCATGACAACAGAGTCGTCATACCGGCGCAGGCCGGTATCCACTCGTTCGGAATTCTCGCGCGCCATGGGCGATTGCGGGACGTCACGCACTGGATCCCGGCGTGCGCCGGGATGACAGGTTTCGCACTCGCGCTGATCCGTCCCAGAAGGGCTCGTGCTGAATTCGCTACTCAGGTCTGCCTATTCGCCGAACACGTCTTTGTACGACACGTAAACGGTGAGCAACACCACCGGCACCAGCACGACCCAGCCGAGCCCGAACGGGATCGATGCGACGATCGCCGCGATGAAGTAGATCACCCCGTACAGCAAAAACGGCACGACGTTCTTCAGGCTGGCTGAAAAGCTGGCCTTCAGCGCATCGACCGGTGCAACGTTGCTAAAGACGACCAGGGCCGGCGCAAACCAGAGCGCCATCGCGACCAGCAGTCCGAGTGCCATGCCCACCAGCAGCGCCAGCATGCCGGCGCCCATGGCCGCCAGCATGCCGCCGGCGCTGCGATGCGCGCCGCCGGCCATCGTGCCCATGACCGCGCCGAAGCCGAGCGCGCCTGCCGCCAGGACGATGAGCACTGTGGCGACGAGAAGCAGCCCGCCCAGCACCAGGAGCGGTGTCAGCTTGTCGCCCTTGAAGCCGACGAAGAGATCGCCCACCTCGAGCGTGCCCCCAGTTTCGAGCTTGCGTGCGGCCAACATCCAGCCCCCGGCAAAGACCGGGAGCAGCAGCGACGCAGCCAGCGAGCCAAGCAGCGGTATGACACTGAGCACGACAAGAATGACGAGCAGGATCAGCGCGAGAACGATCCACATGCCGGGGTTCTTCATGAACAGCGCCCAGGCTTCGCTCCACCAGTTGATGCCCCGGCCGGCTTCCACACCGCGCGGTTCAGCGGCTCCCCTTGCTGCCTCTTCCATGACTCGCCTTCACTCGTTGGCCGATGGTGTTCTGCGTGTTCGGCTGAGGGGGCGTCCGATCAGCCCTTGTAGCTGATGACCAGTTCGCCCACGCCGTCGACAAGGCCCTCAAGCTTGTCGCCGGCCTTCACAGGCCCGACCCCGGCCGGCGTGCCGGAGTAGATCAGGTCGCCGGGCTGCAGCGTGATCAGGTTCGAGAGATAGGCAATCTGCTCGGGAACGCTCCAGATCTGCATCGCCAGGTCGCCGGTCTGCTTGACCTGGCCGTTCACCTTGAGCGTGATTGCGCCCTTTGCGGGGTGGCCGATTTCGCTGGCGGGCTTGAGCGCGGTGCACGGTGCTGATTCGTCGAACGCCTTGCCCATCTCCCACGGCCGCCCCTGTTTCTTGGCTTCGCCTTGGATGTCGCGGCGTGTCATGTCCAGGCCGACGCCATAGCCCCAGACGTGGCTGAGCGCCTTGTCCACGGGAATGTTCTTGCCGCCCTTGCCGATCGCGACGACGAGTTCGATTTCGTGGTGCACGTCTTTCGTTCCGACCGGGTAGGCGAGCGTTGCCTGGTTCTGCACGATCGAATTTGCCGGCTTCATGAAGAAGAACGGCGGCTCGCGGTCCGGGTCGTGGCCCATTTCGCGCGCGTGATCGGCGTAGTTGCGCCCGACGCAATAGATGCGCCCGACGGGAAAGCGCTTGTCGCTGCCGGCGACGGGCAGCGAAGGTTGGGGGCCGAGGTCGATGACGTAGTTGCTCATGTCTTCTTTCGTGGGGTGGCAGCAATGGTTGAGATTCAGTCGAGCTTGATGCCGACCGCTTTGGTGATCTTCACGTACTTGGCGACCTGGCCGCGCAACATCTCGCGAAACTCTTCCGGTGACTTGCTGCCCAGCGCCTCGGCGCCGTTCGCGTCCATCGCGACCCTGAACTCCGCCGTGGCGACGATCGCGCTGATCTCCCGGTGCAGGCGGTCGACAATCGCCTTGGGCATGTTCGCCGGGCCCATGATGCCCAGCCACAACGCCGCCTCGAAACCGGGGTAACCGAGCTCGGCCACGGTGGGAACGTCGGGCAGGGCGGGCGAGCGCAGCAGCGTGCCCACGGCGAGTGGCCGCACCTTGCCCGCTTTCGTGTTTTGCAGCAGCGCCGGCATTGAGCCGAACACGGCTTGCACTTCACCACCGACGATCGCCAGGTCTGCCGGCGCGTTGCCCTTGTAGGGAATGTGCACGACGTCGATTTTTGCCGCGTCCTTGAGCATTTCCATCGCCAGATGTGTGGCCGTGCCATTGCCCGCCGACGCGTAGTTCAATTTGCCCGGCTGGCTCTTGGCGAGCGCCACGAATTCGGCGAGGTTGTTCGCCTTCACCTGCGGGTTCACGACAAGCAGGTACGGTGTGATCGCGACGAGCGAGATCTGCGTGAAGTCGGCCACCGGGTCGTACGGCAACTTCGAATACGCGCCGGGCGCAATCGCGTGCGTGCTCGTCGTGCCGAGTGTCAGCGTGTAGCCGTCGGGTGGCGCTTTCGCGGTGGCGTCGGCGCCGAGCGTGCCGCCGGCACCTGCCTTGTTGTCGACGTTCACGGTCTGGCCGAGGCGTTCTGACAAACGCTGCGCAATGATGCGCCCGACGATGTCGGTCGAGCCACCGGGGGCGAAGCCGACGATCAGTTTGATGGGCTTGTCGGGGTAGACAGCCTGTGCGACCGACTGAGCCGGGACCAGGCTGAGGCCGAGACAGATGGCGAGGATTGCGGCGAGGGCAATGCGCAGTCTCATGGTTGAATCTCCCAGTGATCAGTGATTCTAGATTGCACGTACGATGCCGACACCATGCTGATCGAACAGATTCGCCAACGCCTGCGAAGCCTCGGCGCCGGGCCCGGCCACGAGAGGCATGTGCTCACGCGCTGGGTGCAGGCCCAGCCGCAGAGCAGCGGCAAGCACCGCATTGAAGACTTCCTGCCCAAGGCCTTGCGCAGCGCGCTGCCCGCGCTCGTCGACGAGTTGGACACCCTGGCGCGCGTGCGCAGCGAGCACCCGGCGGCTGACGGCTCGGCGCGCCTGCTCATCGAACTCGGCGACGGCCAGACCGTGGAGAGCGTGCTCCTGCCGCGCGACGGCGTGTGCGTGTCCACGCAGGTGGGCTGCGCGGTCGGTTGTGTGTTCTGCATGACGGGCCGCGGCGGGCTGCTGCGCCAGCTCGGCAGCGCCGAGATCGTTGCGCAGGTGGTTCTGGCGCGGCGCAGGCGCGCGGTGCGCAAGGTCGTGTTCATGGGCATGGGCGAGCCCGCGCACAACCTCGACAACGTGTGCGAAGCCATCGAACTGCTTGGATTGGAGGGCGCGATCGGCCACAAGAACCTGGTGTTCTCGACGGTGGGCGATGCGCGGGTGTTCGAGCGCTTGCCGCTCGGCCGCGTCAAACCGGCGCTGGCGCTGTCGCTGCACTCCACGCGCGCCGAGCTGCGTGCGCAACTGCTGCCGCGCGCCCCGCGCATCGATCCGGCTGAGCTTGTGGAGCAAGGCGAGCGCTACGCGCGCGCCACGGGGTATCCGATCCAGTACCAATGGACCTTGATGCACGGCGTGAACGACGGCGACGACGAGCTGGACGGCATCGTCGAACTGCTGCACGGCAAGTACGCCGTGATGAACATGATTCCGTACAACGTGGTGCAGGGGCTCGCCTTTCGACGGCCGCCGAGCGCACGCGCCGAGCAGATCGCCCAGTCGTTGAATCGGCGCGGCGTGCTCACCAAGCTGCGCCAATCGGCGGGGCAGGATGTGGACGCGGGATGTGGGCAACTGCGGGCGCGGGCGCTTGGCGGCCAATTTCGGCAGGTCTTGATCGCGGCCGCGTGAACCGGGTGACTGCCGCCAAGAACCGCAGGCGCGCTATTCTTCGCACATGAACGATCGTCTGCGCACCACATTTTGCGCTCTGGGCATGGCCGTGTTCGGCGCACCTGCGGCGGCCGAGACCAGTAACGTCTCGCCCACCGGCTTCGTCAGCACATTTCGCGAAGAAGTGAAGGCCACCACCGAAGACGCGTGGAGGGCAACTCTCCAGCTGCCGCGCTGGTGGAGCGATTCGCACACCTATTCGGGCAAGGCGTCGAACCTGAGCCTGGACGCCACGGCCGGCGGCTGCTGGTGCGAGCGCTGGGGCGAGGGCAACTCGGTGCAGCATGGGCAGGTCGTGCTGGTTCAGCCGGGACGCGTGATCCGCATGAACGCGAGCCTGGGTCCGCTGCAGGAACTCGCGGTCAACGGCGTCCTGACGATCGTCACGAGCGCGCAAGACGGCAAGACGTTTCTGCGCATGACGTACCGCGTGGCGGGCAATGCCGATGCCGGCCTGGACAAGCTCGCGCCGGTTGTCGACCAGGTGATCGGCGCGCAGTACCGGCGCCTCAAGTTGCTCGCGGAGACCGGCACGCCGCAATGAGCCTCAACATCGGTTCGGACGCGCACAGCGTCCTGACCCGCAGCCAGTTCACGTCATACCTGCCAGTTCCACCTGTTCCCACGCGCCCGCCTGCGCGCCGCCATGCACGAGCATGCGCCGTGCCACCCGAGAGCCAAACAGCGCCGCGACGCGGTTCAAGGCGAGCAGCCATTCGCGCTGCACGGTTTGCCTACTTTACTTTTGCATAGCCACTGCGCCGGCCAGGCGGCCGGGCGCGCAATCCGCCTCACTCCCCGCGCAGCAACTCCATCAACTGCGCTGCGTCCAGCGGCGCTTTCGCATCGCCCGCGTCCTGCCCGCTCAAGATGCCCTCGGCCAGGTCGCGCTTGCTGCGGTGCAGTTTCACGATCTTTTCTTCGATCGAGCCTTGCGTGACGAGGCGGTACACCGTCACCGGGCGCAGCTGCCCGATGCGGTGTGCGCGCGCGCTGGCCTGCTCTTCGGTGGCGGGGTTCCACCAGGGGTCGGCGATGATAACGTAATCGGCCACGGTCAGGTTCAAGCCGAAGCCGCCGGCCTTCAGGCTGATCAGGAACAAGTCGCTCGCTCCGGCCTGGAACGCGGCGACGCGTTTCGTGCGCTCGGCCGCGGGCGTGCTGCCGTCGAGGTACTGGTAGGTCAGGCCCGCCATGTCCAGGCGCTCGCGCAGCAGCGCCAGGAAGTCGGTGAACTGGCTGAACACGAGTGCCTTGTGCCTGCCGGCGACGAGCTCGGTGGCCAGACGCTCGAACTCCTGCACCTTCGCGCCGACGATGCCGAGTTCCGGCGCCACCAGACGCGGGTCGCACGCCGCACGGCGCAGCCGGGTGAGCGCGGCCAGTACATGGAACTGGTTCTGCCCCTCCTTGCCGGCCCCACCCGATGCGTTGGCGGAGATCGCCTGTGCGACGCTCGTTTGCGCCTGCTGGCGCAGCGCTTCCAACAGGGCGCGCTCCTTGGGCCCGGGAACCACTTCGTGGACGATCTCGGTGCGCGGCGGCAGGTCGGTCAATACCTGCGCCTTGGTGCGGCGCAGGAGAAACGGCGCGAGCAGGCGCCGCAGGCGGCGTGACGCGGCGGCCTTGAGATGCGGGTCGTCGTCGCGTTCGATCGGGCCGGCGAAGGCGCGCACGAATTGTTCGGCGCTTCCCAGCAGACCGGGGTTGCAGAAGCCCATGATCGACCACAGCTCGCCGAGGCGGTTTTCGATCGGTGTGCCGGTGAGCGCGAGTTTGAAGTCGCCCTGCAATGCCAGGGCGGCCTTGGCGCGGCGCGTGCTGGGGTTCTTGATCGCCTGGGCTTCGTCGAGCACCACGCTGTGCCAGTTCGCCTCAGTCAGGATGTCCGCGTCGATCTGCAGCAAGGAGTAGGAGCAGATCAGTACCTGGCCGGCTGCGAGGCTGCGCACCTGGCGTTGGCGGGCGCTGCGTCTTGGGTTGTCGTTGCTGCCTTGCGAGTCGCCTTGCGCACCCGGTTGCGAGTCGCCATCGGCATCGACAGCCGCATCGCTCTGGACGCCGGGCGCAGCCGCAAGCTCGGCCTCCGCATCGTCGGCATCGTCACTCAGCAGCACGTCGCCATACAGCGCGACTTGCAGACTCGGCGCAAAGCGCGCCGCTTCGATCAACCAGTTGCCGCACACGGAAGTCGGCGCGATCACCAGCGCCGGCCCGCCCGCCGCGCGCTGCAGCAGCATGGCCAGCGTCTGCACCGTTTTGCCCAGGCCCATGTCGTCGGCGAGCACAGCGCCGA
>JANNKM010000082.1:0-2980 GCA_031396305.1 Rhizobacter sp. | reverse complement strand
CCTGTTGGCTCAAGGCGACTACAAGGTGATCGATGCGGCGCCGGGTAACCCCTGGCCTTTGCCGCGGGGCGCGTCATGAGCACCCCAAGGACGCCGCCTTGCGGCGCCCGTCCCCGTGGGGATTGAGCAAAGTGGCAGAGCCACATTTGCTGAAGAGCGGCGCGCAGCGCCGCCCGCTGCCCGGTGCGCGCTGGCATTTTCAGCATGGGCCGATCGATTGCGTCATCGGCGCCGATGGCGAGCCTGCCGCAGTGGCGCGCGCCGTCGAAGCGGCCTGGGCGCGCTTTCAGGGCGTGCTCACCGAACTGGTGGCGGAGTTGCCGCGGCTGCGAACCAATCTCGCTGCAGCGCCCGGCCGCGCGGTGCCGGTGACCGGACCGATGGCGCAACGCATGGTCGCTGCGTGCCGGCCTTATGCCCGGCAGGGGATCTTCGTCACTGCGATGGCCGCGGTCGCGGGCAGCGTCGCGCAGGAGCTGATCGGCCACTTTCACCGGCCGGGGGTTCGCCGCGCCTTCGTGAACAACGGCGGCGACATCGCACTGCACCTCGCCTCCGGAGAATCGTTTGACATCGGCCTGGTGGTCGACCCCGGGCATGCCGACCACGGCATCGACGGCCAGTTTTGCGTCGACGCCGCAAGCGGTGTGCGCGGCGTCGCGACGTCGGGTTGGCGCGGCCGCAGCCTGTCACTCGGCATCGCCGATAGCGTGACCGTGCTCGCCGCAAGCGCCGCCCAGGCCGACGCGGCGGCGACGCTGATCGCGAACGCGGTGAATATCGAGGATCCGCGCATTCGTCGTGCGCCGGCCAACACGCTGCGCGATGACAGCGACCTCGGGGATTTGCTCGCCACGGTCGACGTGCCCGCCTTGGCGGCGACGCGCGTCGCGCGGGCACTGGCCACGGGGACGGCTTTTGCGCAGCGCGAGATCGCCGCCGGCCGGATATTCGCCGCGGCACTGTGTCTGCAAGGTCAGGTTCGGCGTTGCGCGGCTCAGGTGTTTTACCCGTCGCAACTTGCAGCGGCAAGCCCGATACTGGGGTTCGCACCACGCCTTGCGTGCGCCACGACTGCCGGAACCTGACCGATGTTCTTTGCCGCCACCGCCACCTCGCCTGAAGTGAATGTGCGCAAGTGCGTGCTCAGCGTCGAAGAGGTGTGGCATGACGGCGGGCCGCGCGCGAACGCGCCGCTGCAACGCGGCAGCATCGCCGCTGTGCTGCGCAACCCCTATGCCGGGCGGTTTGTCGCCGACATCCAGCCGATGATGGAAGCGCTCAAGCCACTCGGCCGCGCGATGGCGCAGCGCCTCATTGACGCGCTTGGCGGCCCCGGTGCAATCCAGGCCTATGGCAAGGGCGCGATGATCGGCCTGAACGGCGAGCTCGAACACGGCGCGCTGTGGCATGTGCCGGGCGGCTACGGCATGCGCGAACTGCTGGAGGGCTCGCACGCCATCGTGCCCTCCACCACCAAGGTCGGCGCCGCCGGCGCGTGCATCGACATTCCGATCCACCACCGCGTCGCCGCCTACGTTCGCAGCCATTTCGATTCGGTGGAAGTGCGAATTCCCGACGCACCGCGCGGCGACGAAATGATGCTCGTGCTGGCGATGACGACGGGAGCGCGCCCGCACGAGCGCGTGGGTGGACTGCGGGTCGATCAGATCGCCAAACTCGACGGCCAGCGTTGATGAGCGCGCAGGCAGCCCAATGAAGCCCGGCAGCACCTGCGTCTTGATCGTCGTCGACGTGCAAAACGGCTTCTGCAGCGGCGGCGGGTTGCCGGTGCCGAACGGCGAACAGGTCGTGCCCGTGATCAACGCCATCGCGGCGGCGTTTGACAACGTCGTGCTGACGCAGGACTGGCACCCCGCCGGCCACGCGTCATTCGCCTCCAGCCACCCCGGCATGAAGGCGTTCGAAAGCATCGAACTGGGTTATGGCGCCCAGGTGCTCTGGCCCGATCATTGCGTTCAGGGCACGCGCGACGCCGAACTGCACAAGGACCTGCACTTGCCGCGCGCGCAACTGCTGATCCGCAAAGGTTTCCACGAAGGCATTGACAGCTATTCGGCGTTCGTCGAGGCGGATCGCCGGACGAGCACCGGCCTGGCCGGCTACCTGAACGCGCGCGGGCTCGATGAAGTCTATGTGTGCGGCCTGGCCACTGACTTTTGTGTCGCCTGGACCGCGCTCGACGCGCGCCAGGCTGGCTTCAAGGTTGCCGTGATCGAAGACGCTTGTCGCGGCATCGACTTGAACGGCTCACTCAACGCCTCCTGGGGCCAGATGGCCAAGGCGGGTGTCGCGCGCATTCAATCCACCGACCTTGCAGGCTGAGCCCCACGCCAGCGGCAAGACCCGATTCACTGAGGAGACCCCGCCATGTTCAAACCCCTGATTGCCGCCGTTGCGGCACTCGCGCTGCTCCACCCTGCAGCGCATGCGCAAGACACGATCAAGATCGGTGAGCTGAACAGCTACAAGGCGCAACCCGCGTTCCTCGAGCCCTACAAGAAAGGCTGGGAACTCGCGGTCGAAGAAGTCAACGCCGCCGGCGGCGTGCTCGGCAAGAAGCTGCAGGTGATTTCCCGCGACGACAACGCGACGCCGGGTGACGCCGTGCGCGTGGCCGAAGAACTGGTGTCGCGCGAAGGTGTGGTGCTGATCACCGGCACCTTCCTGTCGAACATCGGCCTGGCCGTGACCGACTTCGCCAAGCAACGCAAGGTGTTCTTCCTCGCGGCGGAGCCCTTGTCGGACAAGATCACCTGGGCCAACGGCAACCGCTACACGTTTCGACTGCGCCCCTCCACCTACATGCAGTCGGCGATGCTCGTGCCTGAAGCGGCCAAGCTGAAGAAGAAGCGCTGGGCCATCGTCTACCCGAACTATGAGTACGGCCAGTCGGCTGCGGCGACGTTCAAGACGATGCTGAAGAATCTGCAACCCGACGTGGAGTTCGTCGCCGAGC
>JANNKM010000060.1:0-14846 GCA_031396305.1 Rhizobacter sp. | reverse complement strand
ACAGGCGCCGGAACATGCGCCCGGATCGATGCGCTTGTCCAAACGCATGAGCGAACTCGGCCTGGCGTCGCGCCGCGAAGCCGACGATTGGATCGCCAAGGGCTGGGTGCGCGTTGACGGGCGCATCGTCAATGAACTCGGCTCGCGCGTCATGCCGGGGCAGGCCGTCACGCTCGACCCGCGTGCCAAGGGCGAACAGGCGCGGCGCGTCACCGTGCTCCTGAACAAGCCGATCGGCTATGTGAGCGGCCAGGCCGAAGACAGCTACGAGCCTGCAATGGTGCTGGTGACGCCGCAGAACCGTTGGCGCGACGACGCCACCGATCAACGTTTCGAGCTCGCGCATGTGCGCCACCTGGTTCCCGCCGGACGCCTGGACATCGACTCGGTGGGCCTGCTGGTCCTCACCCAGGACGGCCGCCTGGCGAAACAACTCATCGGCGAAGGAGGCCTGGTCGAGAAGGAATACCTGGTGCGTGTGCAAGCCATCGAGCCCGGCCCGGTGCCTGACACGGCGTTGCAGCGTTTGCGCCACGGCCTGTCGCTGGATGGCGAGGAGTTGCGCCCGGCACGCGTCGAGTGGGTCAATGAGGATCAGCTGCGTTTTGTGCTTCAACAAGGCAAGAAGCGCCAGATTCGCCGCATGTGCGAAGCCGTCGGGCTGCGCGTGCTGGGCCTGAAGCGCGTGCGCATCGGCAAGGTCGTGCTCGGGGATCTGCCCGTCGGCCAGTGGCGTTACCTCGCCGCTGACGAATCCTTCGTCTGAGGCCGAGCGCGTGCGCTCGCCCGCCGTCCGGCTCAGCCCTGCACCCCTTTCGCGCCGGACCATGACTCCCAATGTGGTCGTGACCGCATTGGTGCTGCTGCTGGGCATCCAGCCGATCACGACGGATCTGTACCTTCCGGCGCTGCCGAACCTGCAGCAAGACCTGGGGGCGAGCGTCGCCGCGACGCAGTTGACGCTGTCGGCGCTCATCATCGCCTTTGGCCTGGCCCAGTTGCTGGTCGGGCCGCTGGCGGACCGCTTCGGCCGCCGGCCGGTGCTGCTCGCCGGCCTGCTGCTGTACACCCTGGCCAGCGTGCTCGCCGCGCTGGCGCCGAGCATCGAATGGCTGGTCGGATGGCGCGCCCTGCAAGGCGCGGCGATGGCGGCAGCCGTGACCTGCGGCCGCTCCATCGTGCGTGACCTGTACGAACCGCAGCAAGGCGCGCGCGTGCTGGCACGCGGCCTGGGGGGACTGGGGTTGATCGCATTCACCTCGCCGTTGCTGGGCGGCGCCATCGTGCATTGGTTCGACTGGCATGTCGCGATGCTGATGCCGGCGCTCTTCGGTGCCGCGAGCCTGGCCTTCATCGCCTTGCGTTTCGAGGAAACGCTTCCCGAGCGAAACCGAGAAGCGACCCGGCTCGCACCGCTGCTTCGAAATTGGTCGCAGATCGTCGCGCACCCGACGTTTCGCGCCTACACGCTGCTGCTATGCATGACGTACGCGGGCCTGTTCACGATGCTCGCGGCGAGCTCCTTCGTGTATATCGGCGCGCTCGGTCTGTCGCGCCTGGCCTGCGGGGCGATCCTGGCGGGCAATTCGCTGTTCTATGTGGGCGGCACGCTGCTGTGCCGCCGGCTGCTGGCGCGCTATGGGCTGCGCCCGACGGTGGCGATCGGTGGCGCATTCAGCCTCGCCGGGGGCCTGGCGACTGCGCTGCTGTCGATCTTCGGCGCGTACCAGGTGTCGGTGTGGAGTGCGATCGCGCCGGTGTGGCTGTTCATGATCGGCCACGGCATCCACCAGCCCTGCGCCCAGGCAGGCGCGGTGGGGCCGTTCCCCGACAAAGCCGGAACGGCGGCGTCGGTGTCGGGCTTCTTGATGATGGTGGTCGCATTCGCCGTCGGCCTGTTGCTCGGTCGCTATCTGAACGGCACAGTGTTTCCGTTGGCGCTGGGGTTGGGCGTGTTCGGCATCGGCACTGCGGCGATCGCCTGGACCCTGGTGCAGCACCACGGCGAGCCGGCGCGGCGCACGGTCGCTGCGCAGCCGCTCTGAGAGTCGAGCCGGCATGCAAGCGCGGATCATCTGCCTGGCGGGGCCCACGGCCTCGGGCAAGAGCGCGATCGCGATGGCAATGGCGAGGGCGCTCGCGCAGCCGGTGGAGATCATCAGTGTCGACTCCGCCCAGGTGTATCGCGGCATGGACATCGGCACCGCCAAGCCGAGCGCCGCGCAGCGTGCGGCCGTGCCACACCACCTGATCGACATCATCGAGCCGACCCAGGCCTATTCGGCGGCGCGCTTCGTCACTGAGGCGACGCAATGCATTGCCGAGATCGCCGCGCGTGGCCACATCGCGCTCCTGGTGGGCGGCACGATGCTGTACTTCAAGGCGCTGCTCGAAGGCCTGAATGCGCTGCCCGGCGCCGACATGGCTGTGCGAGCCGAGATTGACGCCCAGGCCGCGGCCCGGGGTTGGCCGGCGTTGCACGCCGAGCTGGCGCATGTCGATCCGCTCACCGCAGCGCGCCTGGCGCCAGCCGACGCGCAGCGCATCCAGCGCGCACTAGAGGTGTATCGCCTGACCGGAACGCCGCTGTCAGCGTTGCACAGCAGCGCCTCAAAGCCCGCCCTGGTGGCGCCGTTGATCGCCCTGGAACCGCAAGACCGAGCCTGGTTGCATGCGCGCATCGCGACGCGTCTGCACGAGATGCTGGCGGCAGGTCTGGTCGACGAAGTTCGCGACCTGCGCGCACGCGCCGACCTGCGCGCCAGGCTCGCGTCGATGCGCTGCGTGGGTTATCGGCAGGCCTGGGAGGCGTTGGACACTGGCGACCTCGAACCCCTGGCGCAGCGCGCGCTTGCCGCGACGCGCCAGCTCGCGAAACGCCAGCTCACCTGGCTGCGCGCCATGCCGCAACGCCACACCGTGCCGTGCGACGCGCCCGACGTCCTGGAGCGCACGATTGCGCTGGCACGCGCGGTGACGTGACCCTGACGGCCGCCATTCTCGGCGTAGCCCGAGCGTCGGCCACCGGGACTTGCATCGCGGTGCCGCCCGCAGCAGCGCCATGGTTCAATCCAGGCGATGAAACCGCAGACACCCTTGCTGCAACTGCATGGCCTGAGCAAACGCCACGGCGCGAGCCCGGTGTTCGCAGGCGTGGACCTTGAAATCGCGGCCGGCGAGTTTATTGCCATCGTCGGCGAGTCGGGCGTCGGCAAGTCGACGCTGCTGAATTGCATCGCCGGCCTGGACAGCAGTGACTCCGGCACGGTACACATCGACGGCGCGGCGATGAGCGCGCTGCGCGAACCCGAGCAGGCGCTGCTGCGCCGTCGGCTGCTGGGTTTCGTGTTTCAGGCGTTCCATGTGTTGCCGCATTTGAGCGTGGCGCGCAACGTGGCGCTGCCGCTGATGCTGCTCGGCCGCGACGAGCCAGACCGGGTGGAACGGCTGCTGGCCGCGGTGGGCCTGCAAGGGTTGGGCCCGCGCATGCCTCAGACGCTTTCAGGCGGCGAGTTGCAGCGCGTCGCGATCGCCCGCGCCGTGGTGCATTCACCCAGACTGATCCTCGCCGACGAGCCCACCGGCAACCTCGACCCGACCACCGCGCAGCGCGTGCTCGAGACGTTTCGCGAGCAGGTCCACATCGGCGGCGCCGCTTGCGTGCTCGTCACGCACTCGCCGGCCGCCGCCGCGTTTGCCGATCGCGTGCTCGTGCTCGACGCGAATGGTCTGCACCCGCGCTGAAACATGATCCGCCTCCCACGCTCAGTGAATTCGTCACCCCGGAGGGAGCGCGCCCAGCAACTCCGGGCGACCGGGCAGGACCCGGATCAAGCACACGGCATCGGATTGGGTGAGGCGCGTGGGGCGCCAGCAACGCCCGCAGGCCCGATACGGTGCCCCGCGAGCGTGGGGCCGGAGAACGTACCCCGGGCCACCTGCCCTTGCTCCACGCTTGCAGGCACATCGCGGCGAATGGCCGCAAAGGGCCGAAAGCAATCCACCCCACCGCATCGGCGCATCGCCCCTCAGGGGTCGCGCCGAGCGCGGTGGAACGGCTGACATGTTGCGCCTGCTGCGCGAACTCTCCTGGCCCGAGATGCGCCACCATGCCTGGCGCTGGCTGAGCGCATGGTTCGCCGTGGTGCTGGGCGTGGCGCTGGCTTTTGCGGTGCACTTGATCAATCAGTCCGCGCTCGGCGAATTCAGTGCCGCGGTGCGCAGCGTCAGCGGGCAGCCGGACTTTGAATTGCGCGAGTCGCATCGCAGTTTCGGCGGTGGTTTTGACGAGCAGGTCTACGCCCGGGTGGCACTACATCCCGGTGTCGCGGTGGCAAGCCCGGTGTTGGAGATTGAAACCTACGCCCTGGGGCCGCAGGGAAAGCGCGTCGCGCTGCGCCTGATCGGCCTGGACTCGCTGGTCGCGGCGCCGCTGTCACCACAACTCGTGCCGCGGCCTGCCGCGACCGCGAACCGACTCAGCATGCTCGATCCCGCGCTGGTGTTTCTCAATTCCGCTGCGGTGAGCCGGCTCGGCGCGTCGGGCGTCGTGCAATTCGGCAGCGGCGCGGGCACGGTGGCGCTGGAGGTGCAGGGCAGCGTGGCGGTGCAAGGCCCACCGCTGGCGGTGATGGACATCGCCGGCGCTCAGGCGGCATTCGGCATGCTGGGGCGCATCAGTCGCATCGACGTGCGCCTGGCCAGCGGCGCACAGGCTGAGGCCGTGCTGCACGACCTGGCGCTGCCGGGCAACCTGCGCGCCGCGGCGCCGGATGAATCGGCCTCGCGTGTGTCGAACCTGTCGCGCGCGTATCGCGTCAACCTGTCGGTGCTGGCGCTGGTCGCCCTGTTCACCGGCGCGTTCCTGGTCTATTCGATTCTGTCGCTGTCGGTCGCGCAGCGTGCGCCGCAGTTCGCACTGCTCGGCGTGCTCGGCCTCACGGCGCGGCAGCGTCTGAACCTCGTGCTCGCCGAATCAGCCCTGTTGGGCGTGGCCGGCAGCGTTGCCGGGTTGGCGCTCGGATTCGCGCTGGCGCTGCTGGCGCTGAACTTACTGGCAGGCGATCTGGGTGGCGGCTATTTCCCGGGTGTCGCGCCGCAGGTGCACGTCGGCGCGCTCGCCGCGCCGCTTTACGGCGCACTCGGCGTCGCGGCGGCACTCGTCGGCGGCTGGTTCCCGGCGCGCGCGGCGCAACGAATTGCCCCGGCGCAGGCGTTGAAAGGGCTGACCGTTGCGAGCGGCGCGGCGGCGTCAGCGCGCTGGGCTGCTGTCGCCCTGCTGGCGGCGGCCGCACTGGCGCTGGTGCCCCCTTGGTTCGGCCTGCCGCTGGGCGCCTATGCCTCGGTGGCCTTGGCTCTGCTGGGCGGTATTGCAGGCGTTCCGGTCGGCGTGGCGGCGCTGCTGCGGGTGGCTGCCGAGCCGCGTGGAGCGCTGGTCATGCTGGCGCTGCAGCGCGCCCGGCATCAGCGCCATCAGGCGACCGCGGCAGTCGCCGGAATCGTCGCCAGCCTGTCGTTGGCTGTCGCATTGACGGTGATGGTCGGAAGTTTCCGCGGCTCCGTGACCGCATGGTTGGGACAGGTGCTGCCGGCGGACCTGTACGCGCGCACCGCCACCGGCGGCGCCGGCGCGGATACGGTATACCTGCCCGAAGACGTGGTGGACGCCGTGCGGGCGCTGCCTTCGATCGAACGTGTCGTCGCGCAGCGCGTCTACCCGGCGCAATTCAATCCTGCGCGCCCAGGCGTCGCAGTGCTGGCGCGGCCCCTGGCCGACGCAGCGTCAAGCTTGCCACTGGTGGGCGATCTGTTGCCGCGCGCTGCGGGCGTGCTCAACGTGTACGTCAGCGAAGCATTCGCGAGCTTGTACGGCGCGCCTTCGGGGTCGCGCTTCGAACTGCCCCTGCCCGACGGCCGCACGCGCCAGGCCTATGTGCGCGGGGTCTGGCGCGACTACGCGCGCCAGCATGGCGCGATCGCGCTGGACAGCGCCGACTACCAGGCCGTCAGCGGCGACACGCGAACCAACGACCTGGCGCTGTGGCTCAAGCCCGGCACCACGCCCGCGCAAGTGCAGGAGCAGATCAACGGTCTCATCGGGATCCGCGGCACGCTCGAGTTCGCCTCGGCGAGCGAGCTTAAAACGACGTCGTTGCGCATCTTCGACCGAAGCTTCGCGGTGACGGTGTGGCTGCAAGGCGTGGCGATCGTCATCGGCCTGTTCGGCATCGCTGCCAGCTTTGCATCACAAGTGCTGGCGCGGCGCAAGGAGTTCGGCGCGCTCATGCACCTGGGGCTGACGCGCCAGCAGCTGCTGCGCATGGTGGCGCTGGAAGGCGCGTTCTGGTCCGGCGCCGCCGCGCTGCTCGGCACGCTGCTCGGCCTGGGCGTCAGCGTGATCCTGGTCAAGGTGGTGAATCCGCAGAGTTTTCACTGGACGATGGACCTGGCCGTGCCGTGGCCGCGCCTGGCGGGGCTGGTGCTGGGCGTGATTGCCTGCGCCACGTTGACGGCCTGGTGGGCAGCGCGCTCCTGCGTGGGCGGCAACCCGGCGCTGCTGGTCAAGCAGGACTGGTAGTGTGAAGGATGTCACTGGCGTGAGTTCCGCACGCCCGGACCCTCCCACTGAAGCGCGGGGCTCAAGTTTTCGCCCCGCACCGCCGATACGCTGGCGGTCAAGGTACGACAAGGTCCGAGAAAATAGGAGCGCAGGGTCGAGAATGAACAAGCCGGCGAAACGACCGATCCCCGATGAAGCTGCGCTGCGCATGCGCAGCGAGCTGAAAGAACTGCTGAGCCGATCCCCGGGAGCGCGCGAAGTGCTGCCGCATCTCGCCGGCCTGGACCAAGCGCTCAAGACGCAGGGGCTGGCGGCATTCGACGCCTTGCCACTGCGCGTCCTGAAACGCGCATTGACACAGCTGCAATGCGTCCTTCCACCGAGTCCGGGTAAGGGCATCGCCGAGCTTCGCTCGCGTCTCGCCGCATCCTTGGCCAAGCAGGAACCAGTCAACGTCGCTCACAGGCAACCGGCCCCACCGTCGTCGTTCCTCACCGACGACGCGCTCCAGGTCAGCGAAACGAGCGAGTCCGACTTCATGCGCGTCGTCGAAGCAGCAAAGAGCAAAGGCTGACCGGGCTCGAACGGCCCCGCCTCTGCTGCGTCCTGCGGTCGCGGTTTCCGGCGTTGAAGGAGGTAACACGCCGCAACGGGTGTGGTGTCCGACACAGCGCGCTGTTGCCACCCGCGCAAATGCCCCGCCACGGCGCAGCAGCAACGCTCACACTTGCCTGCAAGCGAGCATTGAGGGACGCCGACATGCGCAGATCCGCTGAACCGGAGCAAGAAGATCGCAACGAGCAAGCCACAACCATGCTCGAATCGGTGTGGGGTACGCTGAGCCTTCTGAACAAGCAAATCAAACTGGAGCGCGCCGACGGGAAAGTCCGAGTTGTGCTCGACGACCCGGCCGCCGCAAAACGCAAAGCACAAGCCAGCGCACACGCCGAACAGGTCATCAGCGGGATGCGCGACGAGTTGACGGGGCTGCTCGACCGATGCAAGGGTTCGCGTCGATCGCTGCCCCACTTGGCGGGGATCGAGCACGCGTTGAAGACCCAAGGTGCTGGCGCTTTCGATGGCATGCCTGAGCGGGTGCTCGCGCGTGCCTCGCAGCAACTCGAAGCGGTACTGACCGAACCGGTAAGCGCCGGCTTGTCAGTCCTTCGCTCGCGTCTCCTGGTGGCGCAAACGGCCACCGAAGAGGGCGAATCGGCCACCACGAAAAATGCCGGTCCTTCATCTTTCCTTACCGATCAGAAGCTTCTGGTCAGCGAGGGAAGCGTCAGCGACTTCATGCGCGCCGTCGCTGAAGCCGAGGGCAAAGCCTAGCGTAGCGCAAACATCGGCCCAGCCGGCCGCGCGCCGGCCCAGCGGCCGCGAGGGCACCCTGTGCGATGCTTGGCGCATGCGCAGACGCCGTTTGTTGTTGCTCGCCGCAGCGTCGGCAAGCCCGGCCTCGCACGGGGCCGCCCTATCGCCACGCGCAATCGCTTTCCCCACCGACTTCGGCGCGCATCCGCAGCAGCGCATCGAGTGGTGGTATCTCACCGGCCATCTGGCCACGGCGCCGCCGCAAGCACAAGCCGACGCGCAACCGGCGCGCGATCCGCAGTTCGGCTTTCAGGTCACGTTCTTCCGCTCACGCACGCAGGTCGACGCGGCGCACCCGAGCCGCTTCGCCGCCAGTCAATTGCTGTTTGCGCATGTCGCCCTGACCGATCTGGCGCAGCAGCGCATGCGCCACGACCAGCGCATCGCCCGCACCGGTTTCGAGTTGGCGCAGTTCGACCTGGCCGACACGCGCCTGAACCTGCGCGACTGGAGCCTCGTGCGCAGCGGCCCGGCGCAGGCCAGCCGCTATGTTGCGCAGGTGCGCAGCGCGGCCGCCGGTTTTGCCTTGCAGTTGCGCTGCAACACGACGCAAGCGGTGCTGCCACAGGGCGAGGCCGGCTGGTCGCGCAAGGGGCCGCAGCCCGAGCAGGCGAGCCTGTACTACAGCCAACCGCAGCTCGACACGCAGGGCACGCTGCAGATCGACGGACGCGAGCTCAGCGTGCAGGGCCGCGCCTGGCTCGACCATGAATGGAGCGATACGCTGCTCGACGCGCAGGCGGTCGGCTGGGACTGGATCGGCATGAACCTGCACGACGGCTCGGCGTTGACCGCGTTTCGCCTGCGCCGCGCCGATGGCAGCACGCTCTACGCCGGCGGCAGCTTTCGCCGCCCCGGCGCAGCGCCATCCATCGATGCGCCCGACGCCGTGAAATTCGCGCCGTTGCGCGTCTGGGCGAGCCCGCGAACGGCGGTGCGCTATCCGGTGCACTGGAGGGTTGAGACCAGCAGCGCCAAGTTCGAAGTGCGCGCGCTGCTCGACGATCAGGAACTCGACAGCCGCGCCAGCACCGGAGCCATCTACTGGGAAGGCCTGAGCGAACTGCTCGATGCCAACGGCCGCCGCATCGGCCTGGGTTATCTCGAAATGACGGGTTACGCCGCGGCGCTGCGCCTGTAGCGCGCCGGCAGCGACGACTTCGCCTGAACGACCCGCCCGCGAAACACCCATAGACTCCGCACCCATGATCGCTGCCGCACCTTCGAAGAATGTTCGCTCACTCAGCGGCTTGCAGCCTTACCTGCGCCGCTATCGCGGGCGCATCGCGCTGGCGGTGCTGTTCCTCGTGTTTGCCGCGCTCAGCACGCTCGTGTTCCCGCTGGCATTGAAGTCGCTGATCGACGAAGGCCTGGTCGCCACCGACCCGGGCGAACGCGTGATGGCATTGCGCGAACATTTTTTCGCGCTGTTTGCCGTGGGCGCGGCGCTCGGCCTGTTCTCGGCGCTGCGCTTTTACATGGTCACCTGGCTGGGCGAACGCGTCACCGCCGACTTGCGCAATGACGTGTATGCGCACGTCGTGCGGCAAAGCCCGGAATTCTTCGAGACCACGCAAACCGGAGAAGTGCTGTCGCGCCTGACGACCGATACGACGCTGGTGCAAACCGTCGTCGGCTCAAGCCTGTCGATGGGCTTGCGCAATACCGTGATGGGGATCGGCGCGATGCTGATGCTGATCATCACCAACCCGGTGGTGATGACGCAGGTGCTGGGCATCCTGGTGCTGGTCGTCTTGCCGTCGCTCGCGTTCGGGCGGCGCGTGCGCAAGCTCTCGCGCGCCAGCCAGGACCGCGTGGCCGATTCAAGCGCCATCGCCGCTGAAGTGCTGAACGCGATTCCCGTCGTGCAGAGTTACGTGCAGGAAAAGCGTGAAGCGCAGCGCTTCGATGCGTCCACCGCGGCCGCATTCGCCACCGCCGTGCGGCGCACGCGCATGCGTTCGATGCTCGTCGCGTTCATCATCACCGCCACATTCGGCGCCTTGTTGTGGGGCCTGTATCAGGGCACGCAGGCGGTGCTCAACGGCAAGATGAGCGCCGGGCATCTGGGCCAGACCGTTGTTTACGTCATCATCCTGGTGAGCAGCGTAGCGGTGCTGGCCGAGGTCTACGGCGATTTGCTGCGCGCCGCAGGCGCGACCGAGCGCTTGATGGAATTGCTGGCCACGCGCTCGTCGATCGCCTCGCCCGCATTGCCCGTCGCACTGCCGTCTGCCGCGGGGGGTTCGGCAGTGGCCTTTCGCGACGTGAGTTTTCGCTATCCGTCGCGGCCCCAGCACGCAGCGCTGTCGCATTTTTCACTCGACGTGAAGTCGGGCGAGACAGTCGCCTTGGTCGGCCCCAGCGGCGCGGGCAAGAGCACGGTGTTCCAGTTGCTGCTGCGCTTTTACGACGTGAGCACCGGTGACATTTCGATCGACGGCGTGGCCTTGAAGTCTGCGGCACTCGAAGAGCTGCGCGAGCGCATCGCGATCGTTCCGCAAGACAGCATCGTGTTTTCCGCAAACGCGATGGAGAACATCCGCTACGGCCGGCCGCAGGCGAGCGACGCCGAGGTGATGCAGGCCGCGCAGGCGGCCTACGCACACGACTTCATCACCGCGTTGCCCGAGGGCTACGCCACGTTTCTCGGCGAACGCGGCGTGCGCCTGTCGGGCGGCCAGCGCCAGCGCATCTCGATCGCGCGGGCGATCCTGAAGAATCCACCGCTGCTGCTGCTCGACGAAGCGACGAGCGCGCTCGACGCCGAGAGCGAGCGCATGGTGCAAGCCGCGCTGGAAGCGGCAATGAAAGACCGCACGACGCTCGTCATCGCACACCGCCTGGCCACAGTGCAGCGCGCGGATCGCATCGTCGTGATGGAAGCCGGCGAGATCGTCGACACCGGCACGCACCGCGAGCTGGTGGCGCGCGGCGGCTTGTACGCGCGCCTGGCGGCGATGCAATTCAGCGCGGGCGAAGGTGCCGCCGTGGCCGAATCGGCTCTGCCCCGATAATCGCCGCTCATTTTTTGCCCTTGATAGCGCCCCCAGGCCGACGACATACGTCGTCCGCCCCCCGTGGGGGTCGAGTAAAGTGGCAGAGCCACATTTACTCGAGAGCCCGCGCCGTGAACCGCCCCGTGCGTTGCCAATACGAAGACTTCATGCGCCACGTGCACGACCACGGTGTGCGCAAGGCAGACCGCACCGGCACCGGCACGCGCAGCGTGTTCGGGCACCAGATGCGCTTCGACTTGAACGAAGGCTTCCCGCTGGTGACGACGAAGAAGGTGCACGTCAAGTCGATCGTCCTGGAGTTGCTCTGGTTCCTGCGCGGCGACAGCAACGCACGCTGGTTGCAGGAGCGCGGCGTGACGATCTGGAACGAATGGGCCAAGCCCGACGGCGACCTCGGCCCGGTCTACGGCGTGCAATGGCGCAGCTGGCCCACGCCCGACGGCGGCCACGTCGACCAGATCGCCGAGGTCGTGAGGCAGCTCATGACGAACCCGGATTCCCGCCGCATCATCGTCAGCGCCTGGAACGTCGCCGAATTGTCGAAGATGGCACTGCTGCCGTGCCACGCGTTCTTCCAGTTCTATGTGGCGCAGGGCAGGCTGTCGTGCCACCTCTACCAGCGCAGCGCCGACATCTTTCTCGGCGTGCCGTTCAACATTGCGAGTTACGCACTGCTCACCCACATGCTGGCGCAGCAATGTGATTTGCAAGTGGGCGAGTTCATCTGGACCGGCGGCGATTGCCACATCTACGACAACCATATCGAGCAAGTCGAGTTGCAGCTCTCACGCCAGCCGTATGCGTACCCGTCACTCGTGATCGCGCGCCGCCCGGAGTCGATCTTCGACTACGCCCTTGAGGATTTCGAGTTCAGCGGCTACCAGCACCACCCGGCGATCAAAGCCCCTGTGGCGGTGTGAGGGGCGCGACGCCGACTCACGGGCCCTGCGGTGACCAGTTGATTTCCTGCGCGGTCTCTTCGCCGATCAGCGCGCGATTCAAGCCCGCCGGAATTTCAGATGTGGTCGGCGACAGGAGCAGCCGCCCTCCCATGATTTCAGCAAAGCGCTGGGGAAACAAAGACCCGCGCCATGCCGATCAAGCCCTTCTGCAGCGCGGTCGAGTGGCTCAGCCTGGGGCTTTGCGTCGGGTCGAAGTAGAGCAGGTAGATCTTGACTTGCAGTTTGGGCCCCGTGATTTCACCATGGCGCCAAGCCCACCAGCGCACTCTCAGGCTCCATGCGGCCACGCTGAGCGCACCGCCCTGCTCTGGTGGCATTGGCGGTTCGCCAACGATTTGTTGGCCAAGCCGGATCTCGATCGACGCCTTCGAATCCTGGCCATGGCGTCGGGCCTCGGCCTGCATGAACGCCTCGATCGGTTTGAAGTGGCCGGTTTCCAGGGTCCGGATGTAGGCCTGCGTAGCCTCCCGGCTGTCTGCATTGATGGGGTAGACGTTGATGGGCAAGGTGTACTGCCACTTCACGGAGTCCACCTTGGTGCGCCAGGTGCCCACCGCGACGACGAGCAGAATCAACAACAGAACCGCGACTCGGATAGTCTTGAACACAGTCGGGCGAAGGCGTGGATGAGGTTGCTTGGCGGAAGTCTGAAGCATTCTGCATGCGGGCCTAGGAGCCTGGGCGGCAGAAGGCGCCGAAGCGAAACGCGCGCTAGCTGCATGGGTCTGAAGTTTCGATTAGTGCAGCGCACCGAATTTCGCCGCGCCGGGTCCGCAACAATGGCAGCCTAGGCAATCGCGGACCCGTGCCATGTGCGGCGGCCAAACCATGTTCGACTACATCATCATCGGCGGCGGCTCGGCCGGCTGCGTACTCGCCTCGCGACTCAGCGAAGACTCAAACGTCAGCGTCGCCCTGCTCGAGGCCGGCCCGGTTGACAAGAGCGTGCTGATTCACTGCCCGGCAGGTCTGGCCGTGCTGGCGCAAAACGGTCAGGCCAACTGGGCATTCGAGACCGTGCCCCAGCCTGGGCTGAACGGGCGCCGCGGCTACCAGCCGCGCGGCAAGGTGCTGGGCGGGTCGAGTTCCATCAACGCGATGATCTACGCCCGCGGCCAGCGGCGCGACTACGACGACTGGGCGGCGCAGGGCAACACCGGCTGGGGCTATGACGACGTGCTGCCTTACTTCAAGCGCGCCGAACACAACGAGCGTGGCGCCGATGCATTTCACGGCGTCGGCGGGCCACTGAACGTGATGGACCTGCGCAGTCCGAACCGTTTCGCCGAACTCTTCATCCAGGCCGGCGAACAAGCAGGACTCAAACGCAACGCCGACTTCAATGGGGTTGAACAGGAAGGCGTGGGGGCGTACCAGGTGACGCATCGCAACGGCGAACGCTTCAGCGCCGCGAAGGCCTACCTGACGCCCAACCTCACGCGGCCGAACCTGAAGGTGATGACGGGTGTACCTGCCACGCGCATCGTGCTGGAGGACCGCCGCGCGGTCGGAGTCGAGATCCGACAGGAAGGTCAGACGCGGATTCTGAGCGCGCGCCGCGAAGTGCTGCTCAGTGCCGGTGCGCTGCAATCACCTCAATTGCTGCTGCTGTCGGGCATCGGCCCGGGCGCCGATTTGCAGCGCCTGGGCCTCGCCGTCACCCACGACCTTCCCGGCGTGGGCCGGCACCTGCACGACCATGTCGACGTGGTGCAAGTGGTCAACGCGCCGCACCTGAAGGATCTGTTCGGCCTGTCGTTCACCGGCGCGATCAACACGTTCAAGGGCATCCTTGAGTGGCGCGCCCAGCGGCGCGGCATGCTGACGACGAACTTCGCCGAGGCGGGCGGTTTCATCAAGAGTGCGCCCGACGAAGATCGGCCCGACCTGCAACTGCACTTCGTGATCGGCAAACTCATCGATCACGGGCGCAAGGTCGTGTTCGGCCACGGTTATTCGTGCCATGTGTGCCTGCTGCGCCCGCGCAGCCGCGGCCAGTTGCGCCTGGCAAGCCCCGACCCGTTCGCACCCCCCGCGATCGACCCGAATTTCCTGGCCGAGTCGGACGACCTCGCGCGACTGGTTCGCGGCTTCAAGCTGATGCGCAACATGCTCGCCCAGCCGGCGCTGGCGGCGCACCGCGGCACCGAGTTGCCCGCCTCGGCGAACGCGCGCAGCGACACACAAATCGAGCAGTTCATCCGCGACCGCGCCGACACGATCTACCACCCGGTGGGCACCTGCCGCATGGGCAACGCGGCGCTCGACGTCGTCGACTCGCAGCTGCGGGTGCGTGGCGTGCAGGGCCTGCGTGTGGTCGATGCGTCGATCATGCCGAGCATCGTCAGCGGCAATACGAATGCGCCGACGATCATGATCGGCGAAAAAGCCGCAGACATGATTCGCGCCGTGGCGCGCTGAGGATCAACCTGTTCGCGTCGCGCGGGAGCTTGGGAAGCCTCAGCCCTGATACGTCGCATAGGCGGCATCCACGCCCGCGCCGCGAGTGAACTGGTGGCCCTCGGCGGCGAGCACGACTTCGAGCGCCGCGAGCGTGTGCAGCACCGCGTCCTGCCGCGCGTTGTAACCCATCGCGCCGATGCGCCAGACCTTGCCGTGCAACGGGCCGAAGCTGGTACCGATTTCAACGTTGAAGTGATTCAGCAGCGCGGCGCGCAGCTTGTCGCCGTTCACGCCCTCAGGCACATAGACGCCCGTCACGTTGGGCATCTTGTGCGCCGGGTCGCCATACAGCTTGAGATTCATGCCTTTCACGCCTGCCACCACGGCGTGCGATGCCGCAGCGTGCCGCGCGTAAGCGTGCGTCAAGCCCTCCTGCACGAAGATGCGTGCACACTCGCGCGCGCCGTACAGCATCGTCGTCGCTTCGGTGTGGTGGTTCAGGCCGGCGTCGCTCCAGTAGTCCATGAC
>JANNKM010000055.1:0-4785 GCA_031396305.1 Rhizobacter sp. | reverse complement strand
CCCCAGCCTGCTCGAGGAGGAGGGCGACAGCCTCGTCCTCGAGCACGTGTACATCGAGCGCCGCATGGTGCCGCTCAACATCTACCTGCAGGAGGCATCGCCCGAGCAGGTGCGCCACGCCGTCATCGAGTACGGCAATGCCATCAAGGACCTGGTGCGCGCCAACATCTTCCCCGGCGACATGCTGTGGAAGAACTTCGGCGTCACGCGCCACGGCAAGGTCGTGTTCTACGACTACGACGAGATCGAATACCTCACCGACTGCAACTTTCGCAAGGTGCCCGCGCCGCGCAACGACGAAGAAGAGATGTCGGGCGAGGTCTGGTACACGGTCGGCCCGAAAGACGTGTTCCCCGAGACCTTCGAGCCCTTCCTGCTCGGCAACCCCGCGGTGCGCGAAGTGTTCATGCGCCAGCACGCCGATCTGCTCGACGCCGCTTTCTGGCAAGGCCACAAGGAGCGCATCCTCGCAGGCTACGTGCACGACGTCTTTCCTTACGACGCGCACAAGCGCTTCCAGCTGCAGCGCCGCGTGCGCGGCGCCGATCCTTCCGATGTTCTTGACCCCGAGTTCGAGCCAGCACGGCCGGGTTCGCAACCGCAGGCAGATTCCGCCGCGCCCAGTGCTTGGCGCGCGCCGCGCACAGCGCGGCTGGGGTCGGCCTGATGGGCGCGACGTGCCCGGCCCTGGGGGCGCTCAGGAGCCCCAGGTGAGCTGGCGCGATGCGCTGGAGATGGCGAGCTTTCTCGTCACCGTGGTCGGCCTGCCGTTCGCGATCGGCGTCTTCCTCTACGAACAGCGCCGCGAGCGAGAAAACGAAGAGGAAGAGGGCTATCAGTTGCTGTCCAACGCGTACAACGACTTTCTCGGCGTCGTGCTCGCCAACTCGGATCTGCAGCTTCGCACCGCCGCGGCGCTGCCCGACCCGACGCCGCAGCAGCATGAACGCATGCTCGTCATCTTCGACATGCTGATTTCGCTGTTCGAGCGCGCCTATCTCGTCGCCTTTAAGCTCGACATGAGCGAGACCGAAGCGCGGCGCTGGAACTCCTGGGACGATTACATGCGCGAGTGGTGCCGGCGCGACGACTTCTTCAATGCCCTGCCGACGCTGGTGCGCGGCGAAGACCCGCAGTTCCAGGCGCACATCCGGGCCATCGCACAGCAAGAGCGCCCTGCGAGCATCATTCCCACCTGACCCACGACAAGGAGCACCACCATGGCCGAATCCATCGTCATCGTTTCCGCCGCTCGCACGCCCATCGGCGGCTTGCTCGGCGACTTCTCTGCGCTCGCCGCGCACCAGCTCGGCGCCGTCGCGATCAAGGCGGCGGTCCAGCGCGCCGGGGTTCCCGGCGACGCGGTCGACGAAGTGCTGATGGGCAATTGCCTGATGGCCGGCCAGGGCCAGGCGCCCGCGCGCCAGGCCGTGCTGGGCGCGGGCCTGCCACAATCGGCCGGCGCGGTGACGCTGTCAAAAATGTGCGGCTCGGGCATGCGCGCGATGATGTTCGCGCACGACATGCTCAGCGCCGAAAGCGCGAATGTGCTGATCGCCGGAGGCATGGAAAGCATGACGAATGCGCCGCACCTGATGCACGCGCGAAAGGGCGTGCGCTACGGCGCCGCGCAGTTGTTCGACCACATGGCGATCGACGGCCTGGAAGACGCTTATGAGCGCCTGCCCAGCGGCGCCGGCAAGGCGATGGGCGTCTTTGCTGAAGAGTGCGTCGCCAAGTACAAGTTCACGCGCCAGGCGCAGGACGAATTCGCGATTCGCTCTACCCAGCGCAGCAGACTCGCCAACGAAGACGGCAGTTTTGAGTGGGAAATCGCGCCCGTGACGTTGCAAGGCAAAGGATCGGGAACCGCGGCTAGCGCCGCGGGGGGCGACACCCTCATCAGGTTCGACGAACAACCCTTCAAGGCGAAGCTCGACAAGATCCCCGGGCTCAAACCCGCGTTCACCAAGGACGGCACGATCACCGCAGCCAACGCGTCGAGCATTTCCGACGGTGCGGCCGCACTCATGTTGATGCGCGAGTCCACCGCCGTCAAACTCGGCTGCAAACCGATCGCCAGGATCGTCGGCCACAGCGTGCATGCGCAGGCGCCGAACTGGTTCACCACGGCGCCGGTAGGGGCGATCGAGAAACTCTTGAAGAAAACCGGCTGGAGCGCGGCGCATGTCGACCTGTGGGAAGTGAATGAAGCCTTTGCCGCGGTGACGATGGCGGCGATGAGCGAGTTCAAGCTGTCCGCCGACATTGTCAACGTGCACGGCGGCGCCTGTGCCCTGGGCCACCCCATCGGCGCGAGCGGCGCGCGCATCGTCGTCACCTTGCTCGGCGCCCTGCGCAAGTACGGCAAAAAGCGCGGCATCGCGGCGCTGTGCATCGGCGGGGGCGAGGCAACGGCGCTGGCGGTTGAGCTGATCTGACCGATGTTCGGCACCCAAGACCTCTGGCTGTTCGCCGTCACCGTGCTGGTGCTCAACGCCACGCCCGGCGTCGACCTGATGCTGACGTTGGCGCGCACGCTGCAATTCGGCGTTCGTGCCGGCTTTGCCGCGGCGCTGGGCATTGCCGCGGGCTGCGTGGTGCACACGCTGGCCGCGGCGTTCGGGCTGGCGGCGCTGCTCGCGGCGTCCGGTACGGCGTTCAATGTCATCAAATGGGCAGGCGCTCTTTATCTGTTGTGGCTGGCCTGGGGCATGTTGCGCAACGCGTGGCGCGGTTCGCGCGACCCTGAACTGTCATCCCGGCGCGAGCCGGGATCCAGCGGTGGAAGTCAAGCTGCATCAACGCAGTGGATCCCGGCGTCCGCCGGGATGACCGAAGGTGTGGCGAGCGGCGGGATGACCGGGGGTGCGGCGGGCGGCGGGATGACGCAGGGTGCGGCGCGCGCCGAATCGCGCTCGCCCGCGCTCGGCGTCACTTTCCGCCAGGGCTTCCTGACGAACGCCCTGAACCCCAAGGTCGCGCTGTTTTTCCTCGCGCTTTTGCCCCAGTTCATCGCGGCGGACGCTGCGAGCAAGGAGCTCGCGTTCCTTTTTCTCGGCGGCTGGTTCGTGCTGCAAGGCGCTGCGTTTCTGCTGCTGTTCGTCGTCTCCGTCGCGCCGTTGCGGCGCTGGGCGATGCCGCCCGCCGGGCTGCGCGCGTTGAATGCGGGCGGTGCGGCGCTGTTCGGCGCGCTCGCGGCACGCCTGGCGCTCGCCGAAAGCGCTTGAAAGTACAAGGCCCGAGTGACCATGAACGAATCTGAAATCCGCGACTTTTTCGAGCGCTACCGCAACGCATTCAATTCGCTCGACGGCGACGCCGTGGCCGACCTGTGGCACACACCCAGCAGCATCTCCGACTGCGAAGCCGGCGGCGGCGTGGCGCGCGTGACACTGTGGACGGAAGACGCGCCCAAGCGCAAGAACATGCGCGCACTGTGCGACGTGTACATGCTCAACGACTACGGGCGCGCCGAGTTCGCTTTTGATCACTTCCACGCACTCGGTGCGAATCACGCGTTCGCGAATGTTCACTGGAAGCTGTGGCGCAAGGACGGCAGCCTGATGCAGGAGTTCCACACCGCCTACCAGTTGCTGCGCACCGCGAAAGGCCCGAAGGTCGTGATGGCGACGGCGTATGAAGAAGACGTGGTGAGCCTGAAGCTCGCCGCCCTGGAGCGCTGAGGCGTCTGCACCGACTCAGGGTTTTTTGGTATACCGTCATCGGGGTTTGTCGTCGTTCAGCGGTGCGAACTGCCGATGGGCGCGAGCATCATTCGGGCCTAAGCTCGCTGTCCCTTCCGCCGTGCGCGTAGGCGCCTTGTGCGCGCCGATGCCTTGGCGCCGACCTTGTCGACGAGGGAAGAGTGATGAGGATTGCCAGCGCGGCGGTCGCCGAAACGGCCGAGGAAGCTGCCCTGCGCGAAGCCTGGGAACAACGGCGTTTCGAGCTGTCCGACGAGTCTGCACGCTCGCAGCGCCGCGCTGCGGGCGTCGGCGACGCCTTGGCGATCAATCCGACGATACTCGCGCCTCTGCGGAGATCGCCCTTGAAACGCCAGCCTGCCCTGTTCGAATTGCTGTGTCTTCCGGCCTGGCCCTGAGCAGCGCAGCTGCGTGGCTGCGCGAGCTGAGCCATGGGCAGCGCGCGCGCCTGTCGGTGGTGTTGCGGCGCGCCGACGGGCGCCAGCTCGCGCTGGTTGACGCGGTCGGGCGCCGCGTGCACACGATGCATTCCCTCGAGCATCTGGTGGCAGCCCTGGCTTCGGGCGACGCTGAACTCGTCGAACACAACCCCCAGGCGCGCGGCCCGGGCGTGCGCCTGAACAATGAGTCATTCGTGCGGCTTTGCTGGCTGGTCGGCGCACGCCTGGGGCGCGACGTGGGCCTCGCCCCCTGGCTCAACACGACGACGAACTACCGGCTGCTGAGCTGGCCCGACTTCGGCGAGATCGGCGAAGACCCCGAAGCGACGCGCCTGTTTGCGGTGATCGCCAAGCGCGAACTCGGCATCGCGGCGATGGTGGAGATTGTGCAATTGCCGCAACGCACCGTGCACCAGTTGGTCAATTCCCTGTCGCTGTGCGGATTGCTCGCGTCGGGGCCGGTATCGCGGCGCCGCACGCCAGGTGCGACTCGCTCGGTCAAAGGTGTTCCCGGCGAAGCGAAGCCGGCCGGCTGGTTCGGGCCTGGGTTGCGCCACCTCTGGCGGCGCCTGTTTCGGCGCCTGTTTCGGCACCTGTTGCGGGCCCCCCGGCGGGGCGGAGGCGGGGGCCGCGGGCGC
>JANNKM010000007.1:0-7298 GCA_031396305.1 Rhizobacter sp. | reverse complement strand
AGGCCAGGCCGTAGCAGTGGTTCGTGCCGTCCTGCACGGTGGCGTGGCCATCAATCCAGTCGATCTGCCACGCGTAGCCGCCCTGAGGCTGGGCATGGGCCTGCTGCAGAAAGGCCAGGCCGTGGCGAGCGGCGCGCTGGTTGTCTTCGCCGCCGAAGCGACGGTAAGCCATCGCGTGGTTGAAGACGAAGCGCGTACTGCTCACCAGATGGCGGGTGCGCCGGTCGTAGACGCTGCCGTCGTCTTTGAAGAAGTGAAAGAAGCCGCCGCTCGCATCCAGGCAGCGGCCCGCGTAGAACGACAGGGTGTGCCTGATGTGGCCCAGCAGGAACCCGGGCGAGCGGTAATCAGGCATCAAGATCAGCTTGCCTTCTCCTTGACATAGCGCCCCGGCGCGGGCTCGATGGCGGAGTGTTTCCGGTTGCCCAGGCGTTTGGGTGCCGTCACCATGGCGCCGCCATGGCCCGCGAGCCAGTCCATCCAGGCCGGCCACCAGCTGCCCGGTATCGACTGCGCGGCATCGAGCCACTGCTGCGCGTCGCTTTGCAGCTTGCCCACCCAGTGACTGCGCTTGCCCTTGGCGGGCGGGTTGATCACCCCGGCGATGTGGCCGCTGGCGCCGAGCACGAAAGTGCAATCGCCTCCCAGCAACTGCGTGCTCGCATAGGCGCCTTGCCACGGCACGATGTGGTCTTCACGCGAGGCGTAGATGAAGGCGGGGATGGTGATGCGCCCGAAATCCAGGGGCTGCCCGCATTGCGTGGTCGCACCCGGCACGCGCAGTTTGTTTTCGAGGTAGGCGTTGCGCAGGTACCAGCAGTACATGGGGCCGGGCAGGTTGCTGTCGTCGCCGTTCCAGAACAGCAGGTCGAAGGCGGGCGGTGGCTTGCCTTTGAGGTAACCGTTCACGACGTACGGCCAAACAAGATCGTTCGCGCGCAGCGACGCAAAAACTTGCGCCAGTTCGCGGCCCCTGAGCAGGCCTCCCTGGCCAATCGAGGCCTCGCGCGAGGCGAGCGAGGCTTCGTCGACCAGCAGACCCAGCTCGCCGCTGTCGGAGAAGTCGAGCAGTGTCGTCAGCAACGTCACGCTGGCCACGGGCTCGTCACCGCGTGCTGCAAGCACCGCGAGCGCACATGACAGCAGCGTGCCGCCGACGCAAAAGCCGAGTGCATTGATTTTGTCGGCGCCGCCCTTGCCGCCGTTGCCGATGTCGCGCGCCGTGTTGATTGCCGTGATCACGCCCTGCTCGACGTAGTCGTCCCAGCCGAGGTGCTGTTGCGGCGTGGAAATGTTGCGCCACGACACGAGGAACACGTTGTGCCCCTGCGAGAGCGCATGCGCGACGAGCGAGTTCTCGGGTTGCAGGTCGAGGATGTAGTACTTGTTGATGCACGGCGGCACGATCAGCAGCGGCCTGGCGTACACCTTGGCGGCGACGGGCTGGTACTGGATCAACTGAATCAGTTCGTTCTCGAACACGACGCTGCCCGGTGTCGTGGCCACATTGCGCCCGACTTCGAAGGCCCGGTCGTCGGTCATCGAGACCCGCCCCTGAGCCAGGTCGGCCATGTAGAGCTTCATGCCCTCCATCAGGCTGGCGCCGCCCGACTCAATGGCGAGCTTCATCGCTTCGGGGTTCGTCGCCAGCGAGTTGGCCGGGCTCAGGGCGTCGACCACCTGACGCAGCAGAAAGCCCATTTGCGCCTTGTTGCGATCGTCCAGTGGCGCAGCCGCCAGCGTCTGTTGCAGGCTCGCCGCCTGCGTGGCGTAGGCCTGCGCCAGCACGGCGAAGCGCGGGTCGTTCTGCCAGGCGTCATCGGCGAAACGACGATCCGGTGCTGCGGCGGCGCCGGCTGAAGCCGCGCCAATCAGCGCCCCGGGCCACCAGGGCGCAATCGCCTTCATCGCCTGCTCGTGCAGGGCCAGCCAGTTCGGCAGGGCTTGCTGCCAGAGCGTGAACATGTCGCCTGCGTGGCCCGCGTCATTGCCCACGTCACCCGCCGCATTCGACGCCGTTTCAGACCATTGCGCCAGCAGGTCGCGCCACCACTGCGTGAGGTCTGGGGTGGCGCCGGTGGTCGATGTCGTCATGATGGCTTTCTCCTTGTTGCTTGCGGGTCCGCACTTCCGGGTCACGACCATGTCACTGCTGCAGAGAACATGTACCCCGCACCATAGACCGTCTTGATGACCTTGGGGTTCTGCGGGTCGCTCTCCAGCTTACGGCGCAGACGCGAGATGCGCACGTCGATGCTTCGGTCCAGCGGCGAAAGGTCGCGCTGACCCATCAACTGTTCGCGCGTCAGTATCTGATGCGGCCGCTCGACAAATGCCCGCAGCACCTGCGTTTCCGCCACGCCCAGAACGTGTTCGCTGCCGTCCGCGGCGCGCAGCATGTTCGCCGCGCAGTCGAGCGTCCAGCCCAGAAAGCTCGCGTAGCGGCGCGCCTGGCCAGGGCCGGCGCCGGGCTTGCTGGCGCGACGGCGCAGGATGCTGCGCACGCGCGCCACGAGTTCGCGTGCCTCGAACGGCTTGACGACATAGTCATCGCCGCCGTGCTCCAGGCCGAGCACCCGGTCCGCGGCGTGGCCGCGGCCGGTGAGGATCAGCACGCCGCAGCTCGACACTTCGGCGATTCGGCGCACCAGGTCCATGCCGTCCATGTCAGGCAGGCCCAGATCGATGATGCACAGATCGGGGCGTTCGGTTTGCAGCCGGCGCAGCACATGGGCACCGTTGCGATACGCCTCGGTCGCAAAACCGAACTGATGCAACGCTTCGACGACAAGCCTGGACACCGCGTCGTCGTCCTCGACGACGAAGATCAGCGCCTCGGGTGGCCCTGCATCGTCCGTGCGAGGCCGGGTTGCAGTCATGTGAATGCGTTCTCGATCAGCGCCGCGAGCTGCGGTCGGGTGAATGGCTTGGGCAGGATCGGAATGTCGATCGGCCGCTCGAGCTCGGGTGCGTGGCCGCTCATCAGCACCACGCGCGGTACGCCACAGCGATCTCGGGCGAACGCCGCCAATTCCCTGCCGTCCACGCCGCCTGGCATCACCACGTCTGACAGGAGCAACACGATGCCCGGCGTCTGTTCGAGGATCTGCTTCGCCTCGATGCCGTTTTCCGCCTCGACCACCGTGAAGCCGAGTTCCAGCAGCAGGCGCCGCGCCACTTTGCGAACGTCGGGATCGTCTTCCACCAGAAGCGCCAGGCCGTGGCCGACGGGCGCTGCGTCGCCCGGGCGTTCCAGGGCGAGTGGTGCAGACTCGCTGCTCACCTCGGACGCAGGCAGCCAGAGTGTGACCGTCGTCCCCTGCCCGAGCTGGCTCGAAATGCTGATCGCACCCTCCGATTGCTTGATGAAGCCGTAGACCATGGCCATTCCCAAACCGGTTCCGAGGCCCGCCTTCTTCGTCGTGAAGAAGGGTTCGAACACGCGCGCCAGCGTCTTGGCGTCCATCCCGGCGCCGCTGTCGATGACGTCGATGCGAACGTAGCCCCCGGCGTGCACCTGCAGCTCTTGCGCCGCCGCGTCGACCAGCGTAGCGGCGCGTGCGCGCACGCAGATCGTGCCGCGCGGCAGGGTGGCGTCGCGTGCGTTCAGGATCAGGTTGAGCAGTGCGTTTTGCAACTGGTGCGAATCGATCCAGGCCCACAGCGGGGCAGCGCCAGCGTCGATCTCGAGTTGCAGGCTCGGCGCAAGCGAGCGTCGAACCAGCCGGCCGACCGAGGCGATCAGGGTCGCCACGTCGACCGTCTGCGATTCGAGCGGCTGCTGGCGCGAAAACGACAGCAGCGCCTTGATCACCTCGGCGCCGCGCCGCGCCGCGTCGACCGCAGGCTCGACGAATTCCGCAACCGCCGGGTCGCCGGGCCGGGCGTCGGACAGTGCATTCAGATTGCCGATGACGACCGTGAGGATGTTGTTGAAGTCGTGCGCCAGCCCGCCCGTCAGCTGGCCCAGCGCCTCCATCTTTTGCGCCTGAACCAGCATCTCCTGGGTGCGCTTCTGGTCGGTCACGTCGAAGGTCAGCTCGAAGCAGCCGGCCACCGAGCCGTCGCTGGCAACCTCCGGAATCAACGTGGTGCGTGCGATCACCACGTTGCCGCCGACCACGGCGACCTCGTACTCGAATGTCACGGCTTCGCCCGCCATCGCACGCAGCACTTTCGGCCGGATACCGGCGTAGGTGGTCGCGCCGAGATACTCCCGGGCACTGGCGGCGGTCGGATTGTTCGGGTCCAGGCCATACCATTCCTGGTAGGCGCGGTTCAGGTAGCGGTAGACGCGGCGTTCGTCGAAGTAGGCGATCAGTGCCGGAATCGAGTCAGTGATCAGCCGCAACTTCGCTTCGCTCAGGCGCAGTTCCGCGGTGCGCTCGGCGACACGCGACTCGAGCTGCGCATTGTGTTTGCGGATCTGCCGCTGGGCGGCTTTTTCGGCCGATACGTCCGAATAGAGAGTGACGAAGCCATGCCCGGGCACGGGCACGCCGCGAATGCTCAGCACGCAGCCATTGGGCCGGGTGCGCTCGAATTCATGCGGCGTGAACTCGCGCGCGGCACGCACGCGCTCGTCGACCTGGGCTTGCACGTCGCCGGGGCCGTAGTCGCCGCGCTCGGCGTTATAGCGGATGAAGCTCTCGAACGGCGCACCCACGCAGGCCATCTCGGGAGGGAAGTCGAGCAGGCGCAGGAACGACTTGTTCCACGCGATCAGGCGCAGATCGAGGCCATACAGGGTGAACCCCTGGTCGACGAAGTCGAGTGCGGCCTGCAGCGCCTGCAAACGCATCGGGAATACGACGGGGGGTTCGTTCAAGGAAGACTCGGGAGCATGGGAAAGGGCTTGCGCGAATTCTAGGAGGGCGTACCCTGCGGAGCCGCCCGATGCAAACATTCGTCACATTGCATCGCTGCTGGTGAAACATTCATCAAGCATCCTTTGCGCCGTGTTGAAGCAGCAGGAGACATGCATGAGCGAAACCGAACTGAAGGTCTATCCGCCTCCCCAACGCGCCGTGCAAGGCGCACACGTTTCCGGAATGGCGGCGTATCAGAAACTCGTCGCCGAAGCGCAGGCCGACCCCGACGCCTACTGGTCGCGCCTGGCACGCGAATTCGTGAGCTGGAAGAAGCCATTCACGAAGGCGCTCGACGCGAGCAACGCCCCGTTCTACAAGTGGTTCGACGACGGCACGCTCAACGTGTCGTACAACTGCCTGGACCGGCATGTCGAAGCCGGCAAGGGCGCGAAAACCGCCATCATTTTCGAGGCCGACGACGGCCAGGTGACGCTTGTGAGCTACGCCGATCTGCTGGAGCGCACCTGCCGCCTCGCGAACAGCCTGCGCGCACGCGGTGTCAAGCGCGGCGACCGGGTCGTGATCTACATGTCGATGAGCGTCGAAGGGGTGGTCGCGATGCAGGCGTGTGCGCGCATCGGCGCCACGCATTCGGTCGTGTTCGGCGGGTTTTCGGCGCAGAGCCTGCGCGACCGCATCTTTGATGCCGGTGCCGTGATGGTGATCACCGCCGATGAACAGCTGCGCGGCGGCAAGCAGCTGCCGCTGAAGGCGATCGTCGACGAAGCGATCGCGCTGGGCGGCTGCGAGACGGTCAAGGACGTCATCGTCTACCGCCGCACCGGCGGCGCGATCGCCTGGAACGCAGCGCGCGACCGCTGGCTGCACGAGCTCGTGGCAGGTGCGGCCACGCACTGCGAACCCGAGTGGGTGGGCGCCGAGCACCCGCTGTTCCTGCTCTATACGTCGGGCTCGACCGGCAAGCCCAAGGGGGTTCAGCATTGCACCGGCGGGTACCTGATGTTTGCGGCGCTGACGACGAAGTGGACCTTCGATCTGAAAGACGACGACGTTTTCTGGTGTACGGCAGACATCGGCTGGGTTACCGGCCACACCTACATCGCCTACGGCCCGCTGGCGCTCGGCGGCACCGAGATCGTGTTCGAAGGCGTGCCGACGTACCCTGACGCGGCGCGCTTCTGGAAGACGATCGCCAAGCACAAGGTCACGATCTTCTACACCGCACCCACGGCGATCCGTTCGCTGATCAAGGCGGCCGAAGGCAGCGCTGCGGTGCACCCGAAGAACAGTGACCTGTCGAGCCTGCGCATCCTCGGAACGGTGGGCGAGCCGATCAACCCTGCGGCCTGGGAGTGGTACCACAAGCACATCGGCGGCGGGCGCTGCCCGATCGTCGACACGTTCTGGCAGACCGAGACCGGCGGCCACATGATCACGCCGCTGCCGGGCGTGACGCCGCTGGTGCCGGGCTCATGCACGCTGCCGTTCCCGGGGATTGACGCGGCGATCGTCGACGAAGCCGGCAACAATGTGCCCCACGGCCAGGGCGGCATCCTCGTCGTGAAGAAACCGTGGCCGAGCATGATTCGCACGATCTGGGGCGACCCGGAGCGCTTCAAGCAGAGCTACTACCCGCCGGAGTTGAAGGGCTACTACCTGGCCGGCGACGGCGCGATCCGCGACGCGCAAACGGGCTACTTCACGATCACCGGGCGCATCGATGACGTGCTCAACGTCTCCGGGCACCGCATGGGAACGATGGAGATCGAGTCGGCGCTGGTGTCGCACACCGAGCTGGTGGCGGAAGCCGCGGTCGTCGGCCGGCCTGATGAGACCACCGGCGAGGCGGTGTGCGCCTTCGTCGTGCTGAAGCGCGCGCGGCCCACCGGCGACGAGGCAAAGAAGATCGCGAATGAACTGCGCAACTGGGTCGCGAAGGAGATCGGCCCGATCGCCAAGCCGAAAGACATCCGCTTCGGCGACAACCTGCCCAAGACGCGCAGCGGCAAGATCATGCGCAGGCTGCTGCGTTCGATTGCGAAGGGAGAGACGATCACGCAGGACACGAGCACTCTGGAGAATCCTGCGATCCTCGAACAGCTCGCTGAAAAGCTCTGAAACCCTTACCCCGACTCCCGCACTTCCGTCATCCCGGCGAACGCCGGGATCCACTGCGCCCGGCACAGGGTGGGTCCCGGCTTTCGCCGGGATGACGATCCGTACAACACCAAGGAGACAACATGGCCACCGACCCCGTCACATCGCGCATCTTGCAAGACCCGAAATACCAGGAGCTCAAGTCCAAGCGCTCCAGCTTCGGCTGGTGGCTCACGCTCGGAATGATGGTCGTCTATTACGGCTTCATCCTGCTCGTCGCGTTCAACAAGCCGTTCCTCGCCACCCGCCTCGGTGAAGGCGTCACGACGATCGGCATGCCGATCGGCCTGGGCGTCATCGCCTTCACGG
>JANNKM010000550.1:0-2009 GCA_031396305.1 Rhizobacter sp. | reverse complement strand
CTTCTTGACGTTGACCATGTAGGCGTCGATGTCGCCCTGCACGAAGCGGCTCCAGCGCAGCACGCGCAGCTTGGCGCCCTTTTCGGGCTTGAACGCGACGGCCTGTGCGTGCACCGCTGGCGCCAGGACGGCAGCACCGGTGCCGATCGTGGCCGCGGCGGCAACGCCGGCCGAACTTTCGAGGAACTTGCGGCGATTGAACGGGGTCATCATGAGTCTCCTTGTGGGATGAGGGTTGACGCTGGTAACGGAAACGCTCAGCGCGGGTCTTGGTGCGAGGCGCGGTCAGGCCGACAGGCGCTGGCCATTACCGGCATCGAACAAATGCGCGCGCTGCAAATCGGGCAGCAGGTGAATGGTACTGCCGGGTGCAAAGTCGTGGCGTTCGCGGAACACCGCGGCCAGGTCCACGCCATCATGGCGACAGGCGATGAACGTATCCATGCCGGTGGGCTCCATCACGACCACCTGCGCCGCGATGCCGCCGCTGCCGGCCAGCGTGAGGTGCTCGGGCCGCGTGCCGAGGATCACCGGCTGGCCGTCGATGCCACCCGACAGCGGCGGCGCAGTGAGGCGCGTGCCGTCGTTCAGTTCGACATAGGCGGCGGCGCCGCGCTTGAGCGTGGCCGGCAGGAAGTTCATGGCCGGCGAGCCGATGAAACCGGCGACAAACTGGTTCGCGGGGTGGTCGTACAGGTCCAGCGGACTCCCGGTTTGCTCGATGTAGCCGTCGCGCATCACGACGATCTTGTCGCCCATCGTCATGGCTTCGATCTGGTCGTGCGTGACGTAGACCGACGTCGTTTTCAGGCGCTGATGCAGTTCCTTGATCTCGCCACGCATCGCGACGCGCAGCTTGGCGTCGAGATTGGACAGCGGCTCGTCGAACAGGAACACCTGCGGGTTGCGCACGATCGCGCGCCCCATCGCGACACGCTGGCGCTGGCCGCCCGAGAGCTGGCGCGGGTAGCGCTCCAGCAGCGCGCCCAGGCCCAGGATCTCGGCGGCGCGCGCCACGGTGGCGTCGATCTTGTCCTGGCTGTGTTTGGCCAGCGCCAGCGAGAACGCCATGTTCTCGCGCACCGTCATGTGCGGGTACAGGGCATAGTTCTGGAACACCATCGCGATGTCGCGTTCCTTGGGCTGCATCAGGTTCACGACCTTGCCGCCGATCAGCACGTCGCCGTCGGAGATGTTCTCCAGCCCGGCGATCATGCGCAGCAGTGTGGATTTGCCACAACCCGACGGGCCGACGAGCACGGTAAACGATCCGTCCTGGATGTCGATGTCCACGCCATGCAGCACCTCGACATCGCCGAAGCGCTTTTTCACCCCACGGATCGTCACGCTGGCCATACGCTTTCGCTCGCCCCGTCTGGCAACGGGCTCTGCACGCGACGATAGCGTCGATGCGCCGGCGCGTCGCTCGGTAGTTACCCGTTGCCGGCCTGGAAAGTCATGTGATAACCTGACCATCATGCCAATTCTGGTCACCGAGCGCCTGTCGGACCGGCTCGCGAGCCTGCTCGCGGCGCAGCTCGATTCAGGCGCGCTCGGCCCCGGCGACCGCCTGCCCACCGAAGCGCAGATCGCGGCTCAGCACGGCGTGTCGCGCACCGTGGTGCGCGAGGCAGTGCACCAGCTCAAGTCGCGCGGCCTGGTGCGCTCGCGCCAGGGCTCGGGCGTTTTTGTCGCCTCGCGGCCGGTGCACCAGTCGCTGGCCTTTGACCCGACGGTGCTGGAATCGATGACCGCGGTGATCCAGGTCGTCGAGCTGCGCCGCGTGCTGGAGGGCGAAATGGCCGCGCTGGCGGCACAGCGCGCCACGCGCGAGCAGGTGCGCACCCTCAAGCGCTCGCTGCTGGCGATCGACGTGGCAATGGCACAGGGCCGCGACGGCATCGACGAAGACATGGCGTTTCATCGCGCCATCGCCGAATCGACCGGCAACCCGCAGTTCGCCCGGTTGCTCGGCTTCCTCGAACAGTACTTGCGCGAGGCGATGCGCG
>JANNKM010000522.1:0-13180 GCA_031396305.1 Rhizobacter sp. | reverse complement strand
CGGGGCTCTCCGCGGGGTTGCCGTGGTATTCTACCCTGCGTCCCGCGGTTTCCCCCCCGCGGACCCCAGGGTTGTTTCCCGCCCGGCGCGGGTTGGACGACGGGTTGCCCGACCGTGTCGCACTGTTGATGTACACCTCCGGAACCACCGGCGCTCCCAAGGGCGTGATGCTCAGCAACGCCAATCTCGCCGCCAACGCGCACGCCATCAGCGTGGAGCACGCCTTGACCGATACCGACCGTGTGCTCGCCGTGCTGCCGCTGTACCACATCAATGCGTTCGCGGTGACGATGCTCGCGCCGCTCGCGCACGGCGGCAGCCTAGCCATGCCGCGCAAGTTTTCCGCGGCGCGTCTCTGGGCACAGGTGTTCGAGTGTGAATGCACCTGGCTCAACGTTGTGCCGACGATGATTTCCTACCTGCTCGAGGGCGCGGCGCCGCCGCGCGAGCAAACCTCGCGGCTGCGCTTTTGCCGCTCCGCCTCCGCCGCGTTGCCGCCGGAGCACTTGCGCGCGTTCGAATCAAAGTTCGGCGTCGGCATCATCGAGACGATGGGCTTGACGGAGACGGTGGCGCCGGCGTTCTCGAATCCACTGGACGCGGCACAGCGCAAGCTTGGCTCGGTGGGCCGGGCTTCGGGCTGCGAGGCGCAAGTCATCGACGCAAACCTCGCAGCCGTCGCGGATGGCCAGACCGGCGAAATCGCGATCCGTGGCCCGAACGTGATGCTCGGCTACTACAAGAATGAAGCGGCGACATGCGCCACGTTCACGCCGGACGGCTGGTTGCGCACCGGCGACCTGGGGCATCGCGACGCGGATGGATTTTTCTTCGTCACGGGCCGCATCAAGGAGCTCATCATCAAGGGCGGCGAGAACATCGCGCCGCGCGAAATCGACGAAGCCCTGCTGCGCCACCCTGCGGTGCTGGACGCGGCAGCGGTGGGAATCCCGGACCGGCACTACGGCCAGGAGATCATGGCGTGCATTGTCCTGCGCGATGGTCATACCGCTGATGAAGACGGTCTGCGCGACTTCTGCACCGTGCAACTTGGGCGCTACAAGACACCCAAGCTGTTTCGCTTCGTCAAGGAATTGCCGCGCGGGCCTTCGGGCAAGGTGCAGCGCCTGAAGCTCGTCGATCTGGCGGGTTGATTCACGGCCACGGCACACGATGCTGCCCCTGCCCTGGCCAGCGCTTGCAATCGGCCTGTTGATCGTCTTTGGCGCGGGAATCGTGCGCGGCTTCGCCGGCTTTGGTTTCTCGGCGTTGTGCGTGGCGGGGTTGACGCTGTTCGCATCGCCCGCGGCGGTGGTGCCGCCGATCTTCGTTCTCGAAGTGCTGGCGAGCTTGAGCCTGCTGCGCGGCGCGCTGAAAGACGCCGACTGGCCCTGGCTCAGTTGGCTGGTGCTGGGCAACGCGCTGTTCATCCCCTTGGGCATTGCCTTGCTGGCCTGGCTGCCCGAGACACCGCTGCGTCTGCTGATCGGCGCGTTGCTGCTCAGCGCCGCAGTACTGCTGCGCAGCGGCTTCAGCCTGGCCCTCGCGCCCACGCGAGCCACACGCCTGGCCACGGGCCTGGTGTCGGGCTTCGTCAACGGCGTCGCGGCGATCGGCGGCATCGCCGTCGCAGTGCTGCTCAGCACGGCGCAGATGGCGCCTGCAGCAATGCGCGGCACGATGATCGTGCTGTTCCTGTTCACCGACTTGTACGCACTCGCCTGGGCCGGCGTCGTGTCGTGGAACATGCCAGAGCAGTCGAGTCTGCTCGGCCACCAGACGCTGCTTTGGGCGGCGTGGCTGGCTCCGGCCATGCTGGGCGGGATCTGGCTCGGCCAACGCGCGTTCGCCGGCGTCTCGCCAGCGCAGTTCCGCCGCCACGTGCTGAACCTGTTGATCCTGATCGCCCTCATCAGCGTCATACGCGCCTTGCTGGCGTGGACCGGCACCCCGGGCTGAAACTGAGCAGCCGTCATCCCGGCGAACGCCGGGATCCCGGAAAGTGCGCGGTGGGTGGATCCCGGCGTTCGCCGGGCTGACATGCAAGAGGCTGAGCACTTCCATCCCGCAGACAGCCCAGAACGCAATCAGGGAAAGCTAGAACGCAAACGGCAGCGCAGCGCGCACAACGGGACCTAGCATCACGCTGTGACGCGCGTTCCGAGTGCGGGGTCCAAACCTCGCTGCCAGAAACCCAGCAACCCGAGGAGACTGCGATGACCCGATCGACCGAACCCAAACTCCCGACCCGGCGCCTTGCGCTGGGCGCCGGTGCCGCCGCGCTCACGTCGGCCGGCGCGCTCGTCGGCGCACCGGCGCTCGCGCAGGCCGTGACACGCCTGAAGATCCAGACCGCGGTGCCGAGTTCGAGCATCTACTTCGATCTGATGAAGCGCTTCGCCGAGCGCGTCGACAAGATGTCCAACGGCCGCTTGAAGTTCGAAATGCTTCCCGACGGCGCCGTGGTCGCGGCGTTCGAGATCGTCGACGCGGTGGACAAAGGTGTGGTCGATGGCGGGTACGCGTGGACGCATTACTGGTCGGGCAAGAACACTGCCGCGGGCCTGTTCTCGAACCCTGCCGCCGGTGGCGGCACCGGCATGGACCAGTTGTCACACGTTGCCTGGCTGTTTCAGGGCGGCGGCTATGCCCTTTACAAGAAGTTCTTCAGCGACGCACTCAAGCTCAACATCGAGCCGTTCATGGTGCAACCGATGGGCCCGGACCCGCTGGGCTGGTTCAAGAACCCGATCAACTCTTTGGAGGACATGAAGAAGCTCAAGTACCGCTCGCCCCCAGGGCTGGTGGGCGAGATCTTCAAGGAGATGGGCGTCAACGCGGTGGCGATGCCCGGCGGTGAAATCGTTCCGGCGGCGCAGCGCGGCGTGCTGGACGCAGCGGAGTGGATCGGCCCGGCCGACGACATGGCGCTCGGCTTTCACACCGTGTTCAAGCACTATTACCTGCAAGGCCTGCACCAGAGCACGGACGTGGGTGAACTGCTGATCAACAAGACGGCGTGGAACAAACTTCCCGCCGATCTGAAGGCGATTGTCGACGCCGCGACGATGGCGACGATGACGGAGACCTACACCTTCAACGTGCACCGCAACGCCGTGGCGCTGGACCGGCTGAAGAACGAGTTCAAGGTCGCGGTGCACGACACCCCGCGCGACATCTTCCCCGCTTTCATCAAGGCGACGAATCTGATCTACGACCGCGAGGCCGGCAAGAACCCGTTCTTCAAGGAAACGCTTGACTCGCAACGCGCCTTCGCCAAGCTGGTGGTGCCGTACTGGAACAAGATCAACGGCCTGTACTTCAACCTTGGCATGGAATCGCCGAACGCCAAATGACGCCCTCGCCGCTGGCCCGATGGGCACGGCGCATCGACCAAGTGGCGGTGGTCTCAGGGCACATCGTCGCCTGGATGGTCGTGCCGATGGTGTTGTCGCTGTGTTACGAGGTCGTGTCGCGCTACGTCTTCAACGCGCCCACGCAGTGGGCCTACGACATGACGTTCATGCTGTACGGCTCGTTCTTCATGCTGGGCAGCGCCTACACGCTGCAGCGCAAGGGCCACGTGCGCACCGACTCGTGGCACGCCAACTGGTCGCCCCGGCGTCAGGCGTGGGTCGATCTGACGTGCTACGTGCTGATGTTCCTGCCCTTCGCCGGTGTGTTCGTCTTCGTCGGCTGGGGTTACTTCGTGAAGGCCTGGGTCACGAATGAAACCTTCGTCAGCAGCGCCTGGCAGCCGATCACCTGGCCGTTCAAGCTGGCGATGCCGCTGGCCGGGCTGCTGCTGATCATCCAGGGCGTCAGCGAGTGCCTGAAGTGTGTTGACGCGATCCGCACCGGCGTCTGGGCCGACCGACCCCACGCGCCGGAGCTTGCGCAATGAGCAACGAACTGCTCGGACTCGTCGCACTCGCAGTTCTCTTCGCCGTCATCTTCATCGGCTTCCCGATCGCCTTCACGCTCGGCGCAGTGGCGCTGGGCACAGGTTTCATCGCCCTCGGCCCGGTCGTGTTCGACCTGGCCGTGCTGCAGACCTATTCGGTGATGAAAGACACCGTGCTCGCGGCGATACCGTTCTTCCTGTTCATGGGCTTCCTGCTCGAGCAGTCGGGAATCATGGAACGGCTGTTCAACGGCATTCAGCAACTGCTGGCGAATCTGAACGGGTCGCTTTACCTGGCGGTGCTGATCACGGCGACGATTTTTGCCGCAGCCACGGGCATCGTCGGCTCGTCGGTCACCTTGCTCGGCGTGATGGCCGGGCCGTCGATGATCAGAAGCGGCTACGACCCAAAGATGTCGGCCGGCGCCATCACCGCCGGCGGCACGCTGGGAATACTGATTCCACCGTCGGTGATGTTGATCGTGATGGGTCCGGTCGTCGGCGTGCCGGCGACCGACCTGTTTGCGGCGGCCGTCATTCCGGGGCTGATGCTGTCGGCGATATTCATCGCCTGGACGCTCGTGCGCTGCTGGCTCAACCCGAGCCTGGGGCCGGCGCTGCCGATGGAGATGCGCCCCAAGCGCATGGCGCCGGTGATCCTCGACCTGGCCATCGGCGTGCTGCCCGTCATCGTGGTGATTCTGTCCACGCTGGGCGTCATCCTCGCCGGCATCGCCACGCCCACCGACGCCGGCGCAGTGGGCTGCTTCGCGACCTTCGTTCTCACCGTCGGCTCGGGCCGGATGACGCTCGAGAAGATCCGCAAGGCCGCCTACTCGACGCTCGAAATCTCCAGCATGATTCTGTTGCTCGTCACCGCGTCGAACCTGTTCGGCTCGGTGTTCTCGCGCCTGGGAAGCGCCGACTTCCTGGCGCAGATGCTGACCAGCCTGGCGCTGCCGCCGATGCTGATGCTGATCGTCATCCTGGCGCTCATCTTCGTGCTCGGCTGGCCGCTGGAGTGGGTGCCGATCGTGCTGATCGTCGTTCCCATCGTGCTGCCGATCGTGCAGGCCGCGGGAATTGACCTGATCTGGTTTTGCACGCTGGTGGCAGTCACCCTTCAAACCGCGTGGCTCTCACCTCCGGTAGCGCTGTCGGCCTACTTCCTCAAGGGCGTGGTGCCGCAGTGGGACATGAAGGACATCTACGCCGGTATGGTGCAGTTCATGATTCTTCAGTTGGTGGCGGTGGGGCTGCTGCTGATATTCCCCAGGCTCGCGACCTGGTTACCGGGGGTGAACTGAGGGCGAAGGTGGCGCTTGCGCCGCCATGTCGTGAAGTAGAAGGAACGGCGTACCGGGGCATGCGCCGGGGCGAAGGTGATTGCGGCATGGGCTGCCGCGATCGGCGCTGCGGCGCGGTAGCCGACGGGCGGCGCCGACGAATCCAGCGCCGGTCGCTGCGCATAGAAACTGGCGTTGAGCTGGGTGCTCGCGATCAGGTGGGCACGAAAGCGTTCGAAGAGTTGTCGATCCACTTCGCCGGGAGCGTTCCAGAACTCATGCAACGCTCCGCCAAACACCAGTCCCGGTATCTGATAGACCGAATCGCCCAGCGTAATCACCGGCGTCGCGTGAAACAAGGCCTGCAGGCCCACTGTGCTGTTGACGGTGACGACGCCGCGAGTGTGGTGCAGCAGCGTCGGCAAATGTTGATCGTGCAGATAGTGCAAGCGCCGCTCCAGGCCGAACGCCCGCGCCAGTTGCCGAATGTGCCGGGAATAGTCGCTGTAGGCGCGGTCCATCGGATGATGTTTGACGATCAGGTGCGCATCGGGCGGCGCGTGGGCAGCGAATGAGGCCACGACCTCATCCAGAAAGTGCTCCATGTCGCGAAACTTCGAATGGTCCTGCACCTGACTGTCGGCACTGACCTGCAGCGGCACCAGGAACCAGCGCTTGTGGCGCTCGGGCAGCACCAACGTGGCAAGCGCGTTTCGCTCCTGGACGGCGTGTAGTGCATAGCGCAACAGTCCACGCAGCCAGCGCAGCGGCTCGGTCAGGACATTCAGGCTGCGGTGGTGGCGCTGACGCCAGTACCAGGGCTTGAGCAACGCCGCGGCGAGCCCGTAGGTCGCGGCGATGCGCGCGGTACGCCAGATGTTCTGCCCGGTCGGCAACGGCAGCGCGGGCTGCACCGGTTCCTGGTTGTTGTAGAAGCTCGCCAGGCGAGGTTGGCGCGACAGCGCGTTGACTCCGCGCCGCTCGACTGTCACGTAGTCTGGCCGCAGGTAGCCCTCTTCGAAGACGAAGACTTCGACCCCCAACTCAGTCGCAATCGAGCGGGCGGCGCAGTGGTTGGCGCGCATCTGCCCGAACAGCACGACTGCATCGATGCTGCGCTCCTGCATCAGGCGGCGCAACCAACCGGAAAGATCGGCCAGCGTGCCGTTGTAGCGCAGCGCGCCCGGGTGGCGCCAGTAGTGCTGGTCGCCGCCGTTGAAATGCACCTTCGTGACCGCCGCGCCTCGGGCCTGCAGCGTCTGCGCGAGGTGGCTGAAGAAGTCACCCATCGGCCCTTGCAGCATCAGCACACTGCGCCGCTGCGTCAAGGCGCGAAACGCGGCGGGCCAGTGGCCTGCGGTGGGCGGTGCGGCGTGAGGTGAGGTCGCGGTCATGTCGCCATTGCACCTCGGGCAGCGTGTCGGCGAAACCTCGAAAAGTGCGAGCAAGAACGCCCTTCTCTGTGGGCTCGGCGCGGTAGCCGGCTTGACGTGATGCGCATCGTCATCGACTCGCCGAGGGCGACGGCATTGCCCGCAGCACCCTGCCTGCGAGTGCGCCGAGCATTGTTCGAATCGACGCCACTTTGCCGGGAGCCTGCCGGCCGCGGATGATTTCATCGAGCGCCGCCTCGGGCGTCGTCAACCGCGATGTCTGCGCGCTCAGGTAGCGTGGGTAGAGCAGCAGCGCGCCGGCGACGAGTTGGTCGAGCGTCAGGCGTCGCGTGCGGCGCGGAATCGAGAAAGTGTCGGCGGTCATCCCCCAGCCGGCATAGAAAGGCTGGCCGTAGGCCACCACCTTCTTGCCGCGCAGCAGGGCTTCGAAGCCGGCGAGCGACGTCATCACGTGGAATTCGTCAACGCGATCGAACAGCTCGGTGATGTCGGTGTCGGTGACGACTTCGTCGCAGCTCTGCCCCGCTTGATACTCGGCGTGGCCCGGATCGCGCAATCCGCCGATGACGTCAGGGTGCGGCTTGTAGAGCAGGTAGGCCCCCGGATTGGACGCGCGAACGTGCCGCACCAGTTCCACGTTGGAGCGGATTCCAGGCGCACCGAAGCGCATCGCCGCATCCGACTCGACTTGGCCGACCACCAGGCAGACGCGGTCGTGGCCCGCAGGCCGGTGCCATGGACGGCCCGCAAGGTTGTATTTGGTCACCCTCGCGCCGACGATGCGCTCGCGCAGTGCGACCGCGCGCGCCAGCAGGTCCGGCTGAAATTCGTTAGTCTGAAGAATTGTTTCGAGGTCAGATGGCCGGCTTGCGTCGTAGTGGATACCGCGCTCGTCGAAGACCCATGACGAAGGCCGAGCGAACGCCGCGCCGAGCCCCACCGAGCGGATAAAGCCGTCTTCAACGCGCCGCAGGCGTGCGTAGCGGCCGGCTTGAGGCACGTCCATCGAGCCCCAGACGAGCAGGTCACTCCCCTCGGGGACATCGTGCAACTGCGTCACGAAGTGCAGCGCTTGTCCAGCGAGGAAGGCGCGCAGCAGGCGCTGTTTGCGAAGCGAAAATCCCACGGCATAGGCCGCAGGGGTTGGTTCGCTGCTGCTGGTTTGCACGATGTGGGCTCGAGCTTGAAGTTCAGGCCGTCGTGTAACTCGTACCGACCGTCGGCGAACCTGGGGCCGGCGTGCCGCTGCCCAATTGCCCGATCAGCGCGCTGACAAGGCGGTGGTGCTCGTCCCATCCGGGAGCTTTGAACTGCGCCAGGCGCAGCCGTTGCGCGAGACGTCGCGCGCTGCCCGTTTGGGCGTAATCAATAATCAATTCAAGCCAGCGCTGGCCATCGACCGGGCTGGCGTACTCGGGAACTTCGGCGACCGACTCGCGAAACACCGGCAGATCGCTCGCGATCACCGGCACGCCGCTCGCAAGAGCTTCGATGGCGGGCATGCCGTAGCCCTCGCAGAACGAGGGAAACAGCAAAGCCTGCGCGTGTTGCAGCCAGGTTGCCAGGTCGAGGTCGCCGCACTGCCCAAGTTCATGCACATGGTCGCGCAGGCCCGGGCAGCGGTCGAGCACGTGCAGCGTTTCCTCGCATTCCCAGCCGCGCCTGCCGATCACCACCAGGTGCGGAGCGGAGCGTCCCAGGCGCTGCACCAGGATGCGCCACAGGTTGAGCAACAACAAGTGGTTCTTGCGCGGTTCGATGGTCCCGAGAACGACGAAATACGCTGCGTCCAGCGGCCTCGGCGCGGTGCTGCCCGGCGTGAATCCGGGAGCGAGCGGCGCAACGACGGTCGGCGGCATCGGCAGATGATTCCGGTTCGCATGCGCCCGAAGTGCCTCCAGCGTCGAGCGCGAATTCACGATCAAGCCGCTGCCCAACGCGAGCGCATGGTTGATGCGATGAATATGACGAACATCCTCGCCTTGCCGGCAATACTCCGGATGCGTGATCGGAATCAGGTCGTGGATCAGAAACACCGCTCGCACGCCGGCCGCGCGCAGATCGGCGGCGTACCCAGGGTGTTCCAGGCCGCGGTGACCCGTGTTCAACAACACCTCGCCCGACACCGATGCATGGCGCCATAACGCTCGCGCCATCCAGCTCGCCAGCTTCGCCCAGGCAGCGGCACGAACGCCGGGCTCGTTCGATAGCAGCCACTCGAACGCGGCACGCGAGTCCGAGGCGCGCAGCACGACACTGTGCGAGCGGTGCACGAGCACGGCGCGGGCGGCCCTCGAATGCTGCTCGACGTAAGCCAGCCCCACTCGATCGATGCCCGTGGGCAGCAGCGCAGCGGCACGTCGCAGAATCAGCCGGGTGATGTCGATGAGCACGGAGCCGATCTTGCCCGCCATCGGTTCCTCGGAAAGGCACGAAATGCGCTCGCATCACGATGCATTTCGGCGAGTCACCCTGCCCCGCCTCCGCCGCGCGAACCTTGGGGCGCGCATGGGTCATCCCGGCGTACGCCGGGATCCGCCGGCAGCGCCCCGCTCTGGATCCCGGCTTTCGCCGGGATGACGGCTACGCTTACCGCGCCAGGCGTGGCACCACCAACGGCGCGGGGATCGTGCGGTCGGTGACATGGCGCGCCGCACGGCCGGCCAGGCGCAGGTACCAGTCAGCCGGCAGCGCGCAGGCCACCTCGCTGCGACGCACGAGCGCAGCGTGCATGGGCAGCCTGTCGACTTCGTCCTCCACGGGCAACAACGCCGTCCCCTCGTCGAACTCATCGAACATGGCCAGGTAGAGCCGATCGGCACCGGCGCCGAGCAGCTGTGTCACCTGCGCCCAGAAGAACTCGCCGCAGCGCCGCGCAATGGCATCCACAGGCGCGACGCGACCGTGCCGCGCCATCAGGTTGTGCCAGGAAAACCCGGGAAAGACGACCGGCAGGTAGCCCAGGCCCAGCCTGCGTGCTTCGTGCAGGTCCGGAATGATGAGTGCGTCCAGCACCCGTCTTGCGCCAAGTGCATCGTCGAAACGGCCCACGAGCCAAGGGCTGATCACATCGAAGCTGCGATAGACATCGTGCCAACCAGCCTCGGCCTTCGAATCCCCTGAGCGGGTTCGCCACTGCGACGGTACGCCGCCGATCAAGACGACCGGCTTCAAGCCTTCCCCGCCCTGGCGCAGCTGCAGCATCAGCGCAGCGACTTCGCCCGGTTCGCCGGGCCGGTCACGGAAACCGAAGCCCCACAACTGGACGACGGGCCGACCGTCGGCGTGCAGATAGACGCGGCTGTCGATCGTCAACAAGTCACGCGACACATGCTGCCAGTCCGTAAGCAAAGTCTCGATCACCGACTTCGCAGGCGCGCCCGATACGTCGTAGGTGATGAAGAAGTCGACGCCATGGCGCAGCGCGGCAGCATTCACATGCCGCAGCACGTTGTCGGCGCGACGCCGTTTCGCGGCGTCTGCCAGTTCCGAGACGAAACGCTGCACGGCCACAGTGGTCACGCCGTTGTCGCGCATCCATTGGAAATGGCGGTCCACGACAGCGGCCGTCTGTGACGAATACACGTAGACCGGTTTGCCGTCGGTTCCACGCAGGCCCGTATCGCAAAGAGCGGAGACGGGAAAGTCACCCAGCGCTGGCAGCATGTCGACCAACAGACTGGTCGCCGACGGCTCGCCTTGGAACCAGTGCAGCCATTGCGTGTTGTTTTCGAAGTCGCCCGGGCAGCCGAACCAGCCCTGGTAGCCGACGACCACGCGGCCGGCCAGCGCCTGGGGTACGAGATGCGGTGGCGGCGCGGCAGACGCACTGCTGGCCAGGGCAACGCACAGCGCCAAGCCCCAGCCCACGACGTCTCGGAAGATGCGCACGCCGTCGATCATGCCGGCGCTGCGGCGGGTGCAAGCCGGGAAATGCGCTTGCAACCCACTGTATTTCCAAGGGTCAGGCGCGTGCAACGGTAGGACGATAGCGAATCCGAACCTGGGCAACGTGTTCAAGCGCGTGCTCTGCGCCCTCAGCTCCCGAATTCACTGCTCAAACATAGATGGCCCGTGCGCTCAACGTTTACGGTCGGCTGCTCGCCGTGTGGAGCCGCGGCGCAAATCGCGCGCCAGTGGCCACCGCCACGGCGCAAGCTGCAGCTGTGCCTGGAGTCGAAGCCGCAGTTGCCGCTGCGGCCGTGCCGGCCCGTCGGCGCCGGCGGCGCCTGGACTGGGTGTTCGTCGTCAGCGTCCTGCTGCCCACGCTGCTGGCATTGTTCTATTACGCCCACTTCGCCTCTGACGTCTTTATCAGCGAGTCGCGGTTCGTGGTGCGCAGCCCGCAACGCCAAGCGGCGCCCGGATTGGGCGCGCTGTTTTCAGGCGTCGGCATTTCGCGCTCGCAGGACGACACCTACTCGGTGCACAACTACGTTCTCTCGCGCGACGCATTGCTCGAAATCGATGCGCAGCTGAAAGTGCGCGCAGCCTACAGCGCCGCCGCGATCGATGGCGTGAACCGTTTCCCCGGCTGGCTCGATTGGGATGCCAGCTTCGAGTCGTTCTATCTCTACTACCTGCGCCATGTCAGCGTCGCCTATGACAGCGTGTCGTCGATCACGACCTTGCAGGTTCGCGCCTACAGCGCCGAGCAGGCGCGCGCCGTCAACGAACTGCTGCTGCACATGGGCGAGCGCCTGGTCAACAACCTCAATGACCGCAGCCGGCAAGACTTGATCCAGGTGGCGGCGCGCGAAGTCGCCGCCGCCGAGGACAAGGCCAAGGAAGCGGCGCTCGCGCTGTCGACTTTTCGCAGCAACGGTGCTGTCTACGACCCAGATCGCCAGTCCGCGTCGAACCTCGAAACCGTGGCGCGCCTGCGCGAGGAGCTGCGCTTGACTGAGGCCCAGATCGCGCAGTTGCGCCAGGTGGCGCCCGACAATCCGCAATTGACGACGCTCGTGGCCCAGTCCGGCCGCCTGCGCCAGTCCATCGCGGCCGAGACCGCCGGTGTGCTCGGCGGGGCCAAGTCGTTGAGTGCACAAGCACCGGCCTACAGCCGCTTGACACTGGAGAGAGAATTCGCCGACCGTCAGCTCGCCAGCGCAATGGGCTCGCTGGAAGCGGCGCGCAGCGAGGCGGCACGCAAGCAGCTTTACCTCGAGCGCCTGGTGCAGCCCAACTTGCCCGACACCGCGATCGAGCCGCGCCGCGTGCGCGGCGTGGCCACGGTGTTCGTATTGGGTCTGATCGCCTGGGGCGTGCTGAGCCTGCTCCTGGCCGCGACGCGTGAACATGCTGACTGAGCGTTTCACCGCCGAACCACCGCGCGCGTCGCTTCGGCAGTCGTTGGAAATCCAGGCGCGCGTCGTCGGTGCACTGATGGTGCGTGAGCTCATCACACGTTTTGGCCGCGAAAACCTGGGTGTGCTGTGGCTGATCGTGGAGCCGATGATCTTCACGCTCGCGGTGTCGGCCCTTTGGATCGGCTCCGGAATGAACCATGGCTCCGCGCTGCCGATCGTCGCCTTTGCGATCACAGGCTACTCGTCAGTGCTGATCTGGCGCAATACGACCAGCCGCTGCAATTCGGCGTTGGCGCAGAACGTGAACCTGCTGTACCACCGCAATGTGCGTGTCTTCGACGTGTTCCTGGGTCGGATCCTGCTGGAGTCAGGCGGCGCCACATTGTCATTTGCGCTGCTGACGCTCCTGTTTGTCGGCCTGGGAAGCATGGCCCCGCCGGCGGACCCGCTCAAGGTGGTTGGCGGATGGCTCATGCTGGCCTGGTTCGGCGCCAGCTTGGGGCTCTTGATGGGTTCGGCCACCGCCTACAGCACGCTCGTCGACCGTTTCTGGCAGCCGGTGTCGTACATCCTGTTCCCTCTGTCCGGCGCGGCGTTCATGGTCGATTGGTTGTCGCCCGCGGCACGCGAGTGGGCTTTGCTGCTGCCGATGGTGCACGGCGTCGAGTACGTGCGCGAGGGCTTCTTCGGCGGCGTCGTCGCCACGCACCACGACCTGTCGTACATGGCGCTCATCAACCTGCTGCTCATGTTCTTCGGCCTGGTGCTGATGCGCGGCGCAGCGCGGCGATTGGAGCAGAAGTGATTGCGATGCACGACGTCAACATGAGGTACGGCACGCGCCGCGGCCAGCGCACGGTGCTGAACCGCATCAACCTGCGCCTGGAGCGTGGCCGCAACGTGGGCATCCTGGGCCGCAACGGTGCCGGCAAGTCAACGCTGATCCGCCTGCTCGCCGGTGCCATGCAGCCCAGCAGCGGCCACATCGAGCGCAGCATGAGGGTGTCGTGGCCGCTCGCCTTCGGCGGCGCGTTCCAGGCCAACCTGACGGGCCTGGACAATTTGAAGTTCGTCTGCCGTGTCTACGGCGTCGACTACCGACCCCTGGTGCCCTTCGTCGAAGACTTCACCGAACTCGGTGTGTATTTCCGCGAGCCCGTGGGGCACTACTCGAGCGGCATGGTGACGCGGCTTGCGTTCGCATTGTCGATGGCCATCGAGTTCGACTGCTTCCTGATCGACGAGGTCATGGTCGTCGGCGACAAGCGATTCCACGACCGATGCCAC
>JANNKM010000519.1:0-8337 GCA_031396305.1 Rhizobacter sp. | reverse complement strand
GTCAGTTACACCGAGACGATTGTTCATTTCTGAGAGATCAACGAAGGCAGGGAGCCTCATCATGCACAGCACAATCCACCGCCGCGGCAACTCGCACTCGTTGCAGACGATCGGGCTGGCTTTGGCCTGGCTCGCCGTCAGCAACGAGTGCGAGCTGCCGCGGCGGTGGATTGTGCTGTGCATGGTGAGGCTCCCTGCCTTCGTTGATCTCTCAGAAATGAACAATCGTCTCGGTGTAGCTGACGGTATTTCGTGCTCCCACCGTGCGGACGATGATCCGGTAGTAGGGGGAAGTGACCAGCTTCGAGAAGTAACATGGGCTCCCCGGCGTGGGGACACCTCTGCAGACCGCGTCGGTCAGCGCCGCCGCAGCCGGCTTGGCGCAGATGTTGGTTCCGCTCATCGGCTCGGCCTTCTCGCAAAGCCTGGAGATCAGATATCTCGAGCTGGTGGTGTCTCCCGCTGCTGCTGGAACGGACCACGAAAGCAGGCTGCAATTGGCGAACGTGTCGGGTACCGCGTAGGCGCAACCATCGCTGTCCCAGTTGATCAGGCCTAGTTTGTTCAACGTCGTGGTCGTGCGCCCCGTCGGGTCCATCGATTCGAGCGATGTGGCGTAATAGCCCGCGTCGGGATGGTTCGCATCGAGAATCACTGAATTGTCCTTCAGCCAGACGATCGCCGCCTCGGTGGCTCGGCTTCCGGCGGTGGTGGCGTCTTGTTTGAAGCCCAGGTTCCCGATGACCTGTGAACTCGTATTGACCGAGCGCACCAGGGCAACCCCTGCAAGCGACAACGCCGCAAGTGCCAGCAGGGAAAACAGCAAGGACATGCCACGCTGCGGCCGCGCGGCGGCCCGTCTTGATTGAGGGGTGATGAGCATGGCAGGCACTCTCAGGACTTCCAGAGCATGTTTCGCAACGGGATCACCGTCTCGAACTGCTTGTAGCGGTAACGCTTCCAATCCGGGAGGTGATCGATCTTCAGGGTCAGGCATTCGCTCCCGCCGCAAGCGGCGGCTCCGGTCGTCGAGGGTGTCGTGCCGACGTCCCACCGCAAATTTGCCGGTGTGACGTCTTCCTTCTCTAACTGGTCGCTGCGCGCCACGACGACGATGCGGATCGCGATGACCTGCTGCCACTGGGTGTTGTTGAGGGGGGTCACGTCGTCATAGACGTCGACTACGCCATCCGCAGGCACCGTCGTGTCCTTGCCGTAGAGCGCACGCATGTTGACGATGTCGGGCTGCACATCACGCGTGGGCCGGTTGTTTGGCGAGCTCAGATCGAAACTCTCTTGTTGAAGCGTGTTACCGACAATCTGGTAGCTGTTGTCAACCAAGCTCCCGAGATTGATCAGTACGCTGCCATCTTCGTAGTCAACGTCGGGCTTGCCAGTCAGGTTCCAACCCGCGTCGTTATTCGCTCGCGGCACCGCTTCGCTGGTGGGGTTGGCGCTGGCCTGGAACACCCAGCATGGGGATGTGTCGTCCTTGGCCGCGAGCGCCAGATCGTCCTTCTTGATCCCCAGTGAGGCCGTCACCGGAAAGGAGAGGCTTCCCGCCACGTACTTGGGAGGGACCACGCGCGTGGGGACCGCGAACGTGGTCTTCGAACTCGCAAGTATGCGAACAGAGTCGCCAACACTTCCGGCCGCCCGATCAGCCTCCTTTGTAATGACGACGGGTACCAGCCTGGCGGCAAATCCGGCGGGCACGGCACCGTTGAAGCGCGCACTGATCGGGCAGCCGATGACACCCGGGCTGCTGGTAATACCGTAGCCCGCCATCTCGACATCGCGCTGCAGGGCGTACAAGGCAAGCGCGCCATTGACCTGCGCGTCGGAGCCCCCCGTCGTGGTGCGCTTCTGCCCCTCCGAGATGAGCATGACCTGCGAGATGACGATGACGGCGAGCAGACCGATCAGCATGCCCACCATGAGCTCGACCATGGTGAAGCCGCGCTGGGACAGCCTCTCACGTCCCGCCACTCGATTGGCGTAGCGCTTCATGGCGCATTGAACGCGATCGTGCTTCGCGTCGTGTAAGTGTGCAAACCCTCGTTCGGCTGAGTCCACGTGATTGCCACCGTCACGTCGGACCCCGCAACCGTAACGGCTGCGACTCCACCGGGCAAGGTGCTTGCAACTTTTTCGGCCCAGCTGTTGCACCGGGCGTAGCCTGTGCAACCAACCAAACCTCCGCCTGCGGGACCGTAATTCGCAACGTTGGGCGCATCCGACCACATCGTGCCCAGCACCTGCTGTGCGAGAAACGCCGCGTCGGCACGAAACTTCGCAGTGCTTTGCGCCTTCGTCATCGCGGCCTGTAGGCCGACAAGACCCAGCACGCCAAAGGCGAAGATCAACAAGGCCACCAGCGCCTCGATCAGCATGACACCCTTCGCCGAATGATGGCAACGGGGGAATAGTTTGCTTCCCTGAGCATGTTTCATATGAACCTCACACCACTTCCGGGGGGCACTTGCGCGGATCGTTTGCGTCGGTGACCTTCACATCGCACATGCGGATCACGCCACCCGTGCCGACGACGATGCGCAGTTTGCGGTAATCACCGCCCGCAACCTCGTTGTCGACGTCGATCTGCGCGATCGACGCGGCGTCGGCGACGCGGCCGAATGGGTTGAATGTGATGGTGTTCGCCGCCACGTTGGTTGAACTCTTGGCCGTGACCACGACTCTGCGCGCTCCGGCACCCCCGGCGGCCTTGTCGGCAATCATGGGTGCGGCAGTCTCCGACGGCGCGGCGGCGCATGCCCCGCTCGGGTCATTCACGCTCACCACCCATGACGCTCCGGCGGCAGAGAGTGCACAGCTGTTGTCCAGCACCGCCGTGTCAGTCGTCGAGACCAGCGAGAAACGCACTGAGCGATTCGAGCGAACCGCCTCGGCTCTCGCGCGGTTCAGGCCGGCATAGATCGACTGCGCCGTGTTTCGCACATTCGTGTTGCCGATCCATGCGCCAATGCTCGGCGCTGCGGCCAGGACCAGAAGCCCCAGGACAACAAAGACGACGACAAGTTCGATGAGGGTAACGCCGCGTTGTGCGGCGCGAGTCTTCAGCATTCATCGCCCCTTGCGACCCAGCAGGTCTTGGCCACTGCAGCGCCCTTAAAAGCGGTCGTGGTCTGCGCGTTGGCCTGGTTCACCGTGTAGACGTGAGACGAGCCAAGCGCCGCATTGCTGGTGGCGATGATGTCGTAGCTCTGTCCGCCCGACATGCAGGCATAGGTAAAGTACTTGCTCGTTGCGAAAGCGTTCCAGGACGGCCCGTCTGTCGCAACCGCCTGGAAGGCGCAGCCCGCCGTGCCGTAGTTGCGGTTGTCTTGGTAGTACTGCTCCATCTTCACCCGGTAGTCCGATAGGCTGGTGAAGGCATCGGGCAATTTGCCGCGGCGGACGTGGTCTGTATACGCGGGTATCGCCACGGACGACAGGATGGCAACGATCGCGATCGTCACCATGAGTTCTATCAGAGTGAAACCGCGAGGCCGGTGCGGTATCTTCGAGGGTGCTGCAATCGGATGCGACATGGCTGTCCTTTGTGTGGGTCGGTGGCGCTCATTCGGATTTGCGCAGACTTTGCTTGAGGGGATTCTGCGGACGATGGGTTCGCTGCGCTGTGCAGAAGCGCACATCCGACGCCCCCCTTCCGACGGGAGGGGCCGGCGGTGAGGACGAACGGTGGCGCGACGCTGTGGCAGCGCGTGGCCCGCCGACCCCGACATGTGACGGTCGGTCGACCGGCGCAAGCACAGGTTGCAACGTGTGTACAGATGCAATCGAACTCGAGGCTCAGCGCTCGCGAAGCGCGTAGGCCTTGGCTTTCAAGACCGGCTTGAGCAGGTAAGACAAGACCGTCTTGTGCCCGGTGAGGATGTCCACTTCCGCCGTCATGCCCGGAATGATGGGGAGCTTGTCACTGAAGCTGGCTCGCGTCGTGCGCACGCGTACCAGATAGAAAGCGTTGCCTCGCTCGTCGGTCACGGTGTCCGGACTGATGTTCTCAACCTGGGCCGCCAGGCCCCCGAAGATCGCGAAGTCGTACGCCGTGAACTTGACGGTGGCGGCTTGCCCAGGGTGAATGAAGGCGATGTCTTTCGGATGGACCTTGGCTTCGAGAACCAGGGTGTCGTCCAAGGGCACGATCTCGACGATGTCCTTGCCCGGCTGCACGACGCCGCCGACCGTATTCGCGAGAAGCCGTTGCACCCGGCCACGCACCGGGCTCTTGATCTGCGATTTGTCGACGCGGTCGGTCAACGCCACTGCGCCTTCATTGAGCGCATTGAGTCTGCCCGTCACCTCGGACAACTCCCGCCTCGCCTCGTTGCGAAATGCGATCTCGGTTTCCTTGGTTCTGCGCTGTGCTTCGCCGATCGCGGCATGGACGCGTTCGATCTGCGCGCTCGCCTGCTCCGCTTCGCCACGGCTGCGCGACACTTCGCGCTCGAGCCTGAGGACATCGACCTCGGAAACGGCGCCGGTCGCGAGCAGCGGGCGGGTTTTCGCGAGCTCGCGCTGGCTGAATTCGAGGCTGCGCACAGCGCTCGTCTTGCGCGCCCGAACCTCGCTGAGTTCCTGTTCCCGCTGCTGGACCTGCTGTTCGTTGATCGCCACCGAGTTGCGCAACTCCGCGAACTTGGCCTCGAAGAGCAGCCGTTCCGCGTCGACGGTCCGCCTTTCCTCGGCGTTGCCTGGGGCAGGAGAATTGAACAGCGTTGCCTCCGCCAATGCGCGCAAGCGTGCCTGGCGCGCCCGCAACGCAAAGCCCTGCGCGGCGCTCTCGCGTACGCCGGACACAGCGCGGGTTTCGTCGATCTTCAACAGCAGCTGCTCCTTCTCGACGAGTTGCCCCTCTCGCACCAGAATTTCGGCGACCACGCCGCCGTCGAAAGACTGAACGAGCTGAAGCTGGCGAGACGGAATCACCTTCGCATCGCCTCGGGTCACCTCGTCGAGCGTGGCCCAGGCCGCCCACGCGATCAGCGCGACCACGACCCACAGCGCCGTTCGCACGATGGCCTGGGCGCGCCGCGTACCCTGGCGCGACATCGCCTCCTGCGCCTCGAGTTCGAAGCTGCGAAAGCCCGCCGCGTTCGAAGATGACGAGCTGCTTGTCTTCACGCCGCCCCCGCGATACGGCCACTGGCAAGCGCTTCCATGATGCGCTCGCGCGGCCCGTCAGCCACGACGCGCCCCGCGTCGATCACGATCACACGCGTTGCAAGCACGAGCATTGAAGTCCTGTGCGTGACCAGAACTATCGTCTTGTCCTTGGCAAACGCATCGAGTTGGGTGGTGACTCTTGCTTCGGTTGCAAAGTCCATGGCGCTCGTCGGCTCGTCGAGCAACAAGATGGGCGAGTTGTGCAAAACCGCTCGCGCCAGCCCGACCGCCTGGCGCTGCCCGCCTGAAAGCAATTCGCCGCGCTCGCCGACTGGCAGATCGAATCCGCGCGGGTGCCGGTTCACGAAGTCGGTCACGCCGGCCACCGCCGCAGCGGCGACGACGGCCGAGTCGTCGGCGTAAGACATGCCCAGACTGATGTTCTCGCGCAGGCTGCCGTAGAACAACTGGACATCTTGCGACACGTAGGCGGCATTGCGGCGGACGTCAGCGGGATCCATCTGGCGCGAATCGATCCCATCGAGAAGCACCACGCCCTTGGTGGGACGATACAAGCCCAGAATCAGGCGCTGGATAGTCGACTTACCTGAACCGACGCGGCCGATCAGAGCCACGCGCTCACCGGCGCGCACCTTGAAGCTCAAACCCTCGAGCACGTTCTCGCTGCGGTCGGGATAGCTGAACTCGACGTTGCGAAATTCGATCTCGCCGCGCAATGCGCCGCGTTGCACGAAAGTCTTCGTCAACGGTCGCTCGAGCGACTTTTCCATCACCTTATCGAGACTCTCCAGCGCGGTGCGTGCCGATTGATATTGCAGCATCAGCCCGACCACCTGGCCGGCGGGCGCGAGGGCGCGGCTGGCGAGCATGCCTGCCGCAATCAGAGCGCCCATCGTCAGCGTGTGCTGCGCGATCAGGTAGACCCCGATGACGACGGTGGCGACCGTGACTGTCTGCGCCAAACAATTCGTACCCGTCATTGCTAGCGCCGACAGGCCGCGCATCTTCACTCCGGTGGCGGCCAGAAACACATTGACGCGTTCCCACTTCGCCTGGACCTCGCCTTCGGCAACCATCGCCTTGATGGTCTCGATCCCGGTCAATGCCTCGACGAGCGTCGCGTTGCGCATGGCGCTGGCTTGATGAGTGGTTTGCGAAAGCGCCTGCAACCGGCGCTGCAGCAACGTGCCGCCAACCAGGATGACCGCCCCGGTCACCAGCGCCGGCATGGCCAGCCACGGCGAGATCCAGGCGAGCGCGGCCACGAACAGCAGCGCGAATGGCAAGTCAATGAGCGTCGTGACGGTTCCCGAGGCAATGAAATCGCGAACCTGCTCGAAGCCGCGCAGATTCGACGCAAACGCGCCCACCGATGCAGGCCGATGTTTCAGCTTCATGCCGAGCACCTGTTCCATTAGGCTTGCCGAAATCTGAACGTCGACCCGCGCGCTTGCCTGGTCGACGAAACGCACGCGCAGCAAACGCATGAGCAGGTCCGCACCCAGGACGAGCGAAACGCCGACGGCCATCACCCACAGTGTTTCGACCGCGTAGTTCGGAACAACCCGGTCATAGACATTCATTGAAAAGATCGGCAGCGCGAGCGCGAAAACATTGACCAGCAATGCGGCCCACAACACGTCTCGATAGATGAACCTCTGTTGCAGCAGTGCGCCCCAGAACCAATGGCCAGAGCGCATTGAAGGCCCACTGCCCTGCGAGCGGGCATCGAAACGAAACTGCGGGCGCACGAACAGCGCGATGGCGCAGTAGCGCTGCGCGAGATCGCTTCGCGACAAGGTCACCGAGCCCAGGCCCGACTCGGGCAACAACACCCGCGCCGATTGCCCCTCTTGCTCCCAGCCGGTCAGCACGCAGGCCTGATTGTTCTTGAGGATCAGGATAACCGGCAGCGCCGCCGTGTCGATGCTCTCCAGCTTGATGCGCTGCAACTTCGCCGACATTCCCGCCCGCGCCGCTGCGCGCTCAACGAGGTCGGGACCCAGGGCGCCCTGAGACATAGGCAGCCCGGCCGACAACGAGGCGCGCGACGCGGCCATGCCGTGCAGACGGCACACTTCCACCAAGCAGTCAAGCAGCGGATCGGGATGGATCAGGTCCTCGCGAAAGCGCTGAAAGCTGGGGTCGCCTTGCAGTGCGGCAACTGGGGTCTTGCCGGCTGGGTTCGATTCGGCCGTGGGCGTCGGGGTTAGGGTGGCGGACATTGGTTCCATATCGACGCAATGAGCGGCGAATTGACCCTGGCCGCGTTCCCTCTGTCCCTGTGCCCCGGCCCGCAACTCGGCGAAACGCGAATTCTGTCCCTAGTTCTGACGTGCGTTCGGGCTCGCGTCAGGGCTTGCGCGAAGGACTCGGGAGGCTTGTCGCGCCGCCGCTGAGGCGCAACGCGCGAGCGTCGAGTTCCGAGCGATCGGTGAATTCGATGACGACAGCTTGGCTTTCGCAGCGCGCCGGAGCGTCTTCGCCCTGCGCCCTTTCGGACCCTTCGCCTCCGAGCGCGGTGGCGCGACGCAAACCGAGCAGCGCGCCGAGTTGGTTCATCGACGCGTGAGATCGCGCGTACGCCACCGCCAGATCGTGCTCGGCATTGGCGTGGGCACGGTAGGCGGAATAGCGCTCGCTTTCAGCGTTCAGCAGGTCGAGCAGGCTGCGCTGTCCGATTTCGAACTGCTGGCGATACGCGTCGCGCGCCTTCTCGATCGCCGCTGCATTTCGTTCGAGCAGCACCAGTTGCTCGCCGATTCTCGCAATGTCATTGAAAGCGATGGCGGCACTCTGGCGCGTCTCGTGGCACGCTCTGTCGCGCTGGTGAGCGGCCTGATTCAGCAAACTGAGCTGTTCTCGCACACGTGCCTGATCGGCGCCTCCGTTGAAGAGGTTCCAGCTCAAAACGACTTCGGCGCCGCTGGTGCGCGTTCGATCGAGCACCCCGTCCAGGTTTCGCCCGCCGGTGGCCCGCAAGCGTGCCTCGGCGTGCGGCTGATAGGCGCTTCGGCGAGCATCGACCAGCGCTCGCGCCGCACGCATGTTCTCGATGCTGGCACTGACGGCCGCGTTGTGACGGATCGCCAGCGCAAGCCCATCGGCAGCATGCTTCGGGACACCTTCGCGAAGCAATGCCAGACTCGGCGTCTCCCGGGGAGGCACCGTTCCCACGATACGCTGGTA
>JANNKM010000460.1:0-15533 GCA_031396305.1 Rhizobacter sp. | reverse complement strand
CCAGGCGTTGAGCACCTTGCCGCGCAGCGGCAGGATGGCCTGCGTTTCCTTGTTACGGCCGAGCTTGGCGCTGCCGCCGGCTGAATCACCCTCGACGAGAAAGATTTCGTTCTGCAACAGGTCTCGGCTCTCGCAATCGGTCAGCTTGCCGGGCAGCACCGCCACACCCGAGCCCTTGCGCTTCTCGACCTTCAGCGAGGCACGCTGGCGCGTCTGCGCCTGCCGGATCACCAGCTCGGCCAACTTGCGCCCATGCTCGACATGCTGGTTCAGCCACAACTCGAGCAGCGGCTTGACGCACGCCGACACCAGGCGCAGCGCGTCGCGGCTGTTCAGCCGCTCCTTGATCTGGCCCTGAAACTGCGGGTCGAGCACCTTGGCCGAGAGCACAAAACTCGCGCGCGAGAACACGTCTTCGGGCATCAGCTTCACGCCCGTGGGTAAGAGGCTGTGCATGTCGATGAAGCCCTTGATCGCGCCGAACATGCCGTCTTTCAATCCGGATTCATGCGTGCCGCCGGCCACCGTCGGAATCAGGTTCACATAGCTTTCGCGAACCGTGTTGCCGTCTTCCGTGAACGCCACGCACCAGCTCGCGCCCTCGCCTTCGGCGAAGTTCTCGGTCTCTCCCGCGTCGGCAAAGTGTTCGCCTTCGAACAGCGGGATCACCGGGTCGGCACTCAAGCTCTGCATCAGGTAGTCGCGCAACCCCCCCTGGTACACCCAGCTGTGCTGCTCCGCGCCCTTCTCCACCGCCAGCGTCACGGTCACGCCGGGCATCAGCACCGCCTTGCTGCGCAGCAAGTGCGTCAACTCCGGTCGCGGCAGTTCCCCAGTTTCGAAATACTTTGCATCGGGCCAGACACGCACGCGCGTTCCGCTTTTCTTGTCGGCCGCAGTCGCCTTGCGCGTCTTCAGCGGTTCGATCACGTCGCCACCGGAAAAGCAAATCGTCGCCACCTGGCCCTCGCGCCACACTGTGACCTCCAAGCGCTTCGACAACGCATTCGTCACACTCACGCCCACGCCGTGCAGGCCCCCCGAGAAGCTGTACGCGTTGCCTGCGCCCTTGTCGAACTTGCCTCCCGCGTGCAGCCGGGTGAACACGATCTCGATCACGCTGACCTTCTCCTGCGGGTGCAGGCCAAAGGGAATGCCGCGGCCGTCGTCTTCCACCGACACGGAATTGTCGGCGTGCACGGTCACGTCGATGCGCCGCCCGAACTCGGCCAGCGCTTCGTCGGCAGCGTTGTCGATCACCTCCTGCACGATGTGCAACGGGTTGTCGGTGCGCGTGTACATGCCGGGCCGCTGCTTCACGGGCTCCAGCCCCTTGAGAACGCGGATCGATGCTTCGCCGTATGTGCTGGGTCTGGTGGCCATGGGCGCGCATTCTAGGAGCCTGTCAGGCTCCCAGGCAGCGCCGAATCTTCGGCTTCGCACGCGACGAGGCTTACATGCGGTAGCAATGAGTTGGCGTGGCGAGACAAGCATCACGCAAAACACACCCATCGCTTGAGAATCTGCACGAGCACAGAGTACGCTCGCGCGGTTCTGGTTTTTCGTCAGTCTTCAAGGAGCATCGCCATGATCCACCGACTCGCAACCCTGCGAATCTTGTTGCTCGCCAGCGGCGTCTGCGCCGCCGCCGCCGGCGCCAGTGCCGCCGACATCAACAACCTGGGAGCGCTGAGTCAAGCGCAGTTCCTCGCCGTCTCGGAAGACCTGGGTGCCGCGCTCTCGTACAAGCCGCTGGTCCCTGCCGAACCCCTCGGCATCACCGGCTTCGACATCGGCCTGGCGGTCACGGGCACCAAGCTGCAAAGCCGCGCGGCTCTGCAAGCCGCGTCGACGGGCTCTGTTCCAGCGACCCTGCCGGTGCCAACGCTGCGCGTGCACAAGGGCCTGCCGTTCAACATCGACCTCGGCGTTTCCTACGCGGCCGTGCCATCGAGCAACATCCGCCTGGTCGGCGGCGAACTTCGCTGGGCCGTGCTGGCCGGCAGCGTCGCAACTCCGGCCGTCGCGCTGCGCGCCAGCGCCACGAGCCTGAGCGGCGTGGACCAGCTCAAGCTGAACACCACCGGCCTGGACGTTTCCATCTCCAAGGGTTTCGCGATGCTCACGCCGTATGCGGGTATCGGCACGGTGCGCGTCAAGAGCGATCCAAAAGGCATCGCGGGCCTCAGGGCCGAGAGCTTCAGCCAAGGCAAGGTCTTCGCCGGCCTGAACGTGAACCTTGGTTTGGTGAACCTGGCCTTCGAAGGCGACAAGACCGGTGACGCCACGAGCTATGGCATGAAATTCGGTTTCCGCTTCTAAAGCCTTTGCACGTCATCCCGGCGAACGCCGGGATCCACCGGGGCTTGTATGTCATCCCGGCGCACGCCGGGATCCACCCTTGGCAGTGCGCGAAAGTCCTGGATCCCGGCTTGCGCCGGGATGACAGTTGCTCTTCCCCGTCGCGGCCGGCGGCGGCTGCCGCGGCCGTGCGACAACCCGGCGGCATCGATTCCGTTACAGTGGGTCGATGGCTGCCAATACGTCCCCCCAAGTCCGGACGCCGCTGTCGATGACCCAGGTGCTGCTGTTCGGCGCCGTCATCGTCACGCTGTCGATGGGCATCCGTCACGGCTTCGGCCTGTGGCTGCAGCCGATCACGATGGAGCGCGGCTGGACGCGCGAAACCTTCGCGTTTGCGATGGCCGTGCAAAACCTCGCCTGGGGAATCGCCGGGCCTTTTGCCGGCGCGCTGGCGGACCGGTACGGCGCGTATCGCGTGCTCGGCGTCGGAGCTGTTCTGTATGCGCTGGGCCTCGTATTCATGGGCCTGGCCACCTCGGGGCTGCAGTTCACCGGCAGCGCCGGCATGCTGATCGGCATGGCGCAAGCGGGAACGACCTACGCGGTGGTGTATGGCGTGATCGGGCGCAACGTCGCACCGGAAAAGCGCAGCTGGGCGATGGGCGTCACGGCCGCCGCGGGTTCGTTCGGCCAGTTCCTGATGGTGCCGGTGGAGAACTGGTTGATTGGTGGTCTTGGCTGGCAGACGGCGCTGTTCGTCCTGGCGTGCCTGGCGCTGGCGATCTTGCCGCTGGCGTGGGGTCTGAAGGAGCCGGCGCACGCGCCGGCGCATTCGAGCCAACAGAGCATCGGCGCAGCGGTGCGCGAGGCGTTCGGCAACCCGAGCTTCCAGCTGCTCACCGCCGGCTACTTCGTCTGCGGGTTTCAGGTCGTGTTCATCGGCGTGCACATGCCGAGTTACCTCAAGGACAACGGCCTCACGCCCGACGTGGCCACGACTGCGCTGGCGCTGATCGGCCTGTTCAATGTTTTCGGCACCTATGCGGCCGGCGTGCTGGGCGGCCGACTGCCGAAACGCTACATCCTGTCGGTGATCTACGGTTTGCGCGGCGTGACGATCCTCGCCTTCATCACGGCGCCGCTCACGCCGTGGAGCGTGTACCTATTCGCCTCCGTCATGGGCTTGCTCTGGCTGTCGACGATTCCGCCGACGAACGCGCTCGTCGCGCAGATCTTCGGCGTCAAGTACCTCTCCATGCTCAGCGGCTTTGTCTTCGTCAGCCACCAGCTCGGCAGCTTCATGGGCGCGTGGCTGGGCGGAAAGCTGTACGACAGCACCGGCAGCTATGACGTGGTGTGGTGGATCGCGATCGCTCTGGGCGTGTTCGGTGCGGTGATCAACTACCCGATCCGCGAACACGCCCTGGTTCGGCCCGCTCCCGCCTGATGGGACGACGATGACCCCGCGCCGCATCGCCACCTGGGCCGCCGCTGCGGGCGTGCTGTTGCTCGTATTCCTGGCCTACCTGCAGCCTGAAGTGGCGATGACATTGGCGCAGCAGTTGTGGAATTGCTTTTGACGTCGGTCGCTGCCCGTGAACCACGCTGAGCTGCCGGTGTCGCCCTGGGTGCGTCGCTGGTCGCACCTGGTCGCGGCCGGCACAAGCGTGCTTGACGTGGCCTGTGGCAGCGGGCGCCATGTGCGCTGGTTCGCGCAACGCGGCTGCAATGTGACCGGCGTGGACCGCGACGCGGCGGCGGTTGAGCCGCTGCGCACGCTCGCGCATGTGATCGTCGCCGACCTCGAAGGCGCGCCTTGGCCGCTGCCCGGGCGCGAGTTTGATGCCGTGGTCGTCACGAACTATCTGTGGCGCGATTTGTTTCCCGACATCGTCAAATGCCTCGCTCCCGGGGGCGTGCTGATCTACGAAACCTTCGCCGCTGCGCACGCGACGATCGGCAAGCCGTCGAACCCGGCGTTTCTGCTGCGGCCCGGCGAACTGCTGGGCATGACGCAGGGCCTGCGCATCGTCGCCTTCGAAGACGGATTCGTCAGCGCACCAGATCGTTTCGTGCAACGCATCGTCGCGGTGAACGAAGCGCCGTCCGCTGCACCGCCGACGCGCTTTCGCCTTGACGACGAACGCGCCCGCGGCGCACCGTAAAATCGGCCGATTCAGAGGAACGCCCATGAAACCCATCCTAGGCAGCATCGTCGCCCTGGTCACGCCGATGCAGGCCGATGGCAGCGTCGATTACCCCGCACTGCGACGCCTGATCGACTGGCACATCGCCGAGGGAACCGACGGCATCGGCGTCGTCGGCACGACCGGCGAGTCGCCCACGGTCACCGTGGATGAACACTGCGAAATCATCCGCGTCGCGGTGGAACACGCGAAAGGCCGCATCCCCATCATGGCGGGGACGGGGGCGAATTCGACTGCCGAGGCGATCGAGCTCTCGCGCTTCGCGCGCACGGTCGGCGCCGATTGTTCTCTCTCCGTCGTGCCGTACTACAACCGGCCGTCGCAGGAAGGCATCTACCAGCACTTCAAGGCGATCGCCGAAGCGGTGGACCTCCCGATGGTCCTGTACAACGTCCCCGGCCGCACCGTGGCGGATATGCACGCCGAGACCACCTTGCGGCTGGCGCAGGTGCCGGGAATCATCGGCATCAAGGAAGCCAGCGGCAACATCGAGCGCGCTTGCGCCTTGATCAAGGGTGCGCCCAAGGGTTTCTCGATCTACTCCGGCGACGACGGCACGGCGGTGGCGCTGATGCTGCTCGGCGGCCAGGGCAATGTCAGCGTCACGGCGAACGTCGCGCCACGCGCGATGCACAAGCTTTGCATCGCCGCGATCGAAGGGCGCGCCCGCGAAGCAGCCGCACTGCAATTCAAGTTGCTGGCCTTGCACAAGAATCTGTTCATCGAACCCAGCCCCGCGCCCACCAAGTGGGCCATGGCGCGCCTGGGCCTGTGTGGCGCGCACTTGCGCCTGCCGATCACTGCGCTCTCAGTCGGCGCCCAAGCGCTCGTCGAGGCCGCGATGCGTGAGGCGGAACTGATCTGAGAGGCTGAGAGTTATTCGATCATGCCCGCTCATCACGCCAAAACGCACCCGTTCGTCGTTGCAAATGCTCGCCATAGCCCGGGCTATGGCTGTGCTTTGCGCCTAGAACGGCCACCTTTTGGCGTGTTGCTCGGACCCGCTCGAACAACTCTCAGCCTCTGAGTGCCGCATTTGCCAGGGGCTTGCCGAGCTCGACCTGCCCTGCCCACCCGGCACGGCGGGAAATCCATCTGGAGACATTGCCTGTGAGCCGTTCCTTCTTCCTGCGCCCGCCCGGCGCCGTGGCCCTGGCAGGCTTGCTGAGCCTGGGTGCCTGTTCCTCGATCGAGAATTTCGCCGCGGGGGACCGCGTCGATTACCGCACCGCGCCGGCCAAGGTGGTGCCGCTGGACGTGCCGCCCGACCTGACACAGCTCGCGCGCGACTCGCGCTATCAGGCGCAGGCAGGTGCGGTGAGTGCTGCCGCTTTTCAGGCCGGCGCGGGCGCCCCTCGCAGCACCGCGGCACCGACCGCGCTGGTGGCACCCCAGGCGCTCGGAAAGGCTCGGATCGAGCGTGACGGCGCCCTGCGCTGGCTCAGTACGCCCTTGACCGCCGAGCAGCTCTGGCCCCAATTGCAGGCGTTCTGGAAGGACAACGGCATGACGCTCGTGGTCGATCAACCCCTGCTCGGCTTGATGGAAACCGACTGGGCGGAAAACCGGGCGAAGCTGCCCGACGACATTCTGCGTCGCACCCTCGGGCGTTTGATCGACGGCATCTATTCGACCGGCGAGCGCGACAAGTACGTCACCCGTGTCGAGCGCAGTGCGACCGGTTCCGACGTGTTCATCGCGCATCGCGGTCTGCTTGAAACCCTTACCGGCTCGCCGCAGGCCCAGACGACGGTGTGGAGCCGCCGCCCGAATGACCCTGGGCTCGAGGCTGCATTTCTCGCACGCCTGATGGTGAAGCTGGGCTTGCCGGATGAACAGGCCAAAACCGTGCTGGCAGCCTCACCCGTGGCTGCCGTTCCCACTCGAGCACGGGTGCTGGATGGCCGCGCAGCGGCAACTCTGCAAGTCGACGACAACTTCGAGCGTGCCTGGCGCCGCGTCGGTCTGGCGCTGGACCGCAGCGGTTTCACGGTAGAGGACCGGGATCGCGCGCAAGGCCTGTACTACGTTCGTTATGTCGACCCGGCGTTCGCCGGCCGGGAAGAACCCGGCTTCTTTGCCAAGCTGTTCGGCGCCGACAAGGGCGACACCGGCCCCAGGAAATACCGCATTTCGGTGCAAGGCGAGGGCCAGGGCAGCGTTGTCTCGGTGCTGAGCGCGCAAGGGGCGCCGGAAGCAGGAGAAACCGGCAGGCGCATCATCGCCCTGCTCGTCGAGGACCTGAAGTAGCCGGCGTCGCGGCCCGAATCGCGAGCTCCCAGACCTGCCGTTGACGCGTGCCGATGCGCTTTTGCAGCCTGGGCAGCGGCAGCAGCGGCAACGCGACGCTGGTCGAAGCCAGCAGCGGAACCACCACCACACGGGTCCTGATCGACTGCGGGTTCTCGCTGCGCGAGCTGGAGACCCGGCTCGCCCGAACCAGGGTTCGGATCGATCAGGTCGATGCCGTCTTCATCACCCACGAACATGGTGACCATGTCGGCTGCGCGATCACCCTGGCGCAGCGCCATGGCGTGCCGCTGTGGATGAGCCGCGGGACATGGCGCGCGATCGGTGCACCCGATCCTGCGGGGCTGATGGGCCCTGCAGGCCCGCCGGGCGTACCGCTTCAATTCGCCCGCGACGGCGAAGCCATCGCCATCGGCAACATCGAGCTGCGCCCTTTCACCGTTCCCCACGACGCACTCGAGCCTCTGCAACTGCGTTGCAGTGACGGTCAGTCGCACTTGGGTGTGCTCACGGATGTCGGCTCGATCACGCCGCATCTGCTGGAGAAGCTGCGCGGCTGCGATGCGCTGCTGCTGGAGTGCAATCACGACGCCGCCATGCTCGCGCAATCCAGCTACCCGGCGTCGCTGAAGGCGCGCATCGGCGGCCGACTCGGGCACCTGGCGAACGATATGGCAGCGCAGATCCTCGCAGCGCTTCGGCCCGGTGGCCTGCAGCACCTTGTCGCTGCGCACCTGAGCGAACGCAACAACCGGCCGGCGCTCGCACAACAGGCGTTGGCTCAGGCGTGCGGCGCGCATCCCCGGGACATCGTCGTCGCGGATCCGAGGTTCGGCTTCGATTGGCTGTCACTGGTCTGAAGGGCGAATGCGCCCGCCCATGCAAAAAAGCCGCCCGAGGGCGGCTTTTCCGAGACCGGAAGCTCGACTTACTTGGACGCAGCGGCGGCCGCAGCAGCAGCGCTGGCGGCGTCAGCTGCAGGCATTGCGGAAGGTGCCGGGGCGGCAGCGGCGGGCTTGGCAGCAGGTGCAGGTGCTGCAGCTTCTTCCTTCTTGCCGCAGGCGGTCAGGGCAAAGGCAGCAACCAGGGAAGCCAGCAGTACAGACGTCGTCTTCATTTCTATCCTCAATGCAAAGTTTCGAAAGGGGGAATCGGTTTTGGCCGGCACGCGGAGTTCACTCGCTGCGCCGAACTTTTGGTGGTCCGGGAAAATCAGGTCGTCCCACAACCGAGCCCGCGAGTATAGCGGACACGCAGGCCTGCGCTAAAGGCCGAGCCGCGTCGCCGGAAACGCATCCTCCGAGCGCTGGTAAACCCCATCGAACTGTTCGCGCGCGCGAACAGCGTCACCCACATGGCGCGAAATGCTGCCGCGGCAGTGCACCACGTCGAGCAGGCGCAGCGTCAACAACCCCGGCATCAGCAGCAGCGTGGGCATCTGGCCGGCCTCGAGTTCATTGTTGGCACGGCACTCGACGACGTGCGCCCAGGTCCGGCGCCACGCCACCCAGCGCGGGTGCAGCCGGGCGATCTCTTCGAAATCACGCGCGACGATCGTCAGTTTGCGGTGCGGCGACGCCCACTGCACGAGGTGCTCGTTGAGCCCGGGCTCGTTCAGCGGCCAGTCGGCGAAGTCGTCGTTGCACAGCAGGATTTCGCGGCAACCGGTCGCCGCCGCCTCCGCAAAAGCGTTGCGAACGGCGTCGTGGAACTCGCCGCGCGTCGTGATCAGCGCATGGTCTGCAATCGGCATCGACGACTCCCTCAGTGTCAGGCAGCTGCCATTTTCAACCAGCCGCAGTGCACCCACTCGTCGACCAGGGAACGCGCCTGCGCACTGAGGCCGGCCAGTTCGCGCGGCACCAGCACATGCCGATCGGCGAGCCGGCGCAATAGCGTCGCGTCACGTCCCCCGGCGCGGAATGACTCGCCGTTGATGAACACGTGATGGTCGTCGTACAGCATGCGGCTGCGCGGGTCCAGACGCAGCGGGCGGTCGCGTTTCAACGTCGCACTGGATTCGAACACGGTGACGGCCTTGGGCTCGCTGAGCAACTCGCCCAATACGCAGTCGAGGTGCCGCGGGTCAGAGAGTTCGCGCCGCAGTGCATCCGCGGCGAATTGGCGCAGCAGCGGCGGAATGCGCCCGGGCGCCAGCGTTGCACCCTGCCGTGCGTCGCGATAGTGCACTGCGTCGGCGCCGCCCGACGGGGTGTCGTCGGGTGGTGCGTCCAGCCAACGCTGCAGCAGGCCGCTCGCCATGCCGTGCTCAGTGGGCGCACGAAAACCGATCGACGCCGTCATGCATTCGCCGCGCGCCGTGCCTTCGTGAGCCCACAACGGGGGCAGGTACAGCATGTCGCCGGGCTCCAGCACCCAGCCTTGTTCGGCGCGGAAGTTGGTCAGAATCTTCAGCGGCGCGGTCCTGGACAGCCTGGGGGTGGCGGCCCGGCCAATGCGCCACTCGCGCGCCCCCTGCACTTGGAGCAGGAACACGTCGTAGGAATCGAGGTGCGGCCCGACACCGCCGCCATCGGTGGCGTAGGACAGCATCACGTCGTCCAGGCGTGCGTCCGGGACGAAGCGAAACCGCGCCAGCAGTTCATGCGCGGACGCAGCGTGAAGGTCGAGCCCCTGCACCAGCAGGGTCCACTTGGGCTCAGCCACGCTGGGGATCGCGCGCCGCCTGAACGGCCCTTGACGAAGTGACCAACCTCGCCCTGCACGCGCAACCAGGCGAGACTCGACATCGTCGCGTGCCGCCAAGGCAAACAGCTCGGCGCGCTTGAGCAATGGCTGAATTCCCGGCACCGCCTGGCGGATCAGCAAGGGCTTCTTCTGCCAGTGGCGTGCCATGAACTGGCGCGGCGACAGGCCGCCCAGCAAGGGCGTGGGCAAATCGATTCTCATGGGCGCATTGTGCGATCATGACCGCATGCTCATCCAGGCCCCCTGCGTCGTCAGCCTTGTCTGGCGCGTCGAAGACACCCAAGGCAACGTGATCGACGAACTCGTCGACCCGGTGGAATTTCTGGTTGGCGGCGATGACCTGCTGGCGAAGATCGAAGAAGTGCTGCTCGACCAGCAGGCCGGTTTCACGACGCGCGTGCAGCTCGAGCCCGAGCACGCCTTCGGCGACTACAACGCCGAACTCGTGTTCTTTGAAGAACGCGGCCAGCTCGTCGAGCCCATCGAGATGGGAATGCAGTTCGACGGCCCGCCGCCGGGCGCGCTGACGCCGGACATGCCGACGGACCTGGTCTACACCGTTACCGAGGTCTACCCGCAGCACGTGGTGCTCGACGGCAACCACCCCTTGGCGGGAATGGCGCTGCGCCTGCAATTGACGGTGCATGCCGTGCGCCAGGCGAGCGACGCGGAAATCGAATCGGGCAGCGTCGGCGAGCCGGCTTTCACCGTCGTGAGCGGTCCGCGGCCGGATTCAGCGCTCCACTAGCACTGCGCCTGGCACGCACTGGCATCCGTGGTGCGAACAGGCTCCTAGTGCCGTCACTGCTTGCCGGTGGAGCCGAAGCCCCCGGCACCACGATCGGACGCGTCGAATTCGTCGACTCTCTCGAACTTCGCCTGCACCACCGGCACGATCACCAACTGCGCGATGCGCTCCATCGGTTGCACAGTGAACATGGTGTTGCCGCGGTTCCAGCAACTCACCATCAGCGGCCCCTGGTAGTCCGAGTCGATCAGGCCCACCAGATTGCCCAGCACGATGCCGTGCTTGTGGCCCAGGCCCGAGCGCGGCAGGACCATCGCCGCCAGGCCGGGGTCGCCGATGTGGATTGCCAGCCCGGTGGGAATGAGCTTGGTCTGGCCGGGTTCGAGCACCATCGCAGCGTCCAGGCAAGCGCGCAGGTCCAGTCCGGCGCTGCCCGGTGTGGCATAGGCCGGCAGGTGCTCGGCCATGCGTGGGTCCAGAACCTTCAGGGCGATCGTCGTCATGGGCTTGCGGTCATGCGGTTGCGGCGGCAATTCGCGCTGCGATCTCGCGCACCAGTTCGCGCGCGAGGCTGAGTTTGTCGGCGCGCGCCAGTTCACGCTCACCGTTCGCATCGATCAGCGTCAAGGCGTTTTGATCGCTGCCGAAAGTTGCCGCGCCGATGTTGGCGACGATCAGCGGCAGGTTCTTGCGCTGGAGCTTTTCCCGCGCATGCTGCACCAGGTTTTCGCTCTCGGCGGCGAAGCCCACGCAGTAAGGGTGTGGACTCAATCGCGCGACCGCCGCAAGGATGTCGGGGTTCTCCGCCAACTCAAGCGTCGGCACCGCCGTCCCCGCCTTCTTCTTGATCTTGTGTGGTGCCGCCTCGGCGACGCGCCAGTCGGCGACGGCGGCGGTGGCGATGAAGACATCGTTCGCGCCAGCCAGCGGCAGCACCGCATCGAACATCTGCTGCGCACTCACGACGTCGATGCGCCGCACACCGCGCGGCGTGTCCAGGTGCACCGGCCCGGCGATCAGCGTCACCTTCGCTCCGGCTTCGGCCGCGGCACGGGCGATCGCGAATCCCATCTTGCCACTGGACAAGTTGGTCAAACCGCGCACCGGGTCGATCGCCTCGAACGTCGGTCCCGCCGTCAGCAGAACGCGTTTGCCGAGCAGCGCCTTGGGCTGGAAATGCGCGATCAACTCATCGAGCAGTTCCTGCGCTTCGAACATGCGCCCGTCGCCGACTTCGCCGCAGGCCTGGTCGCCGCTTGCCGGGCCGAGCACCACTGCGCCGTCAGCGCGCAGTTGCGCCGCGTTGCGTTGCGTGGCGGGGTGCGCCCACATCTCGCGGTTCATCGCCGGGGCCACCAGCAGCGAGCATCGCGCGATCGGCCGCGCCAGGCACAGCAGGCTCAGCAGATCGTCGGCCCTGCCGTGCGCGAGCTTGGCCATGAAGTCGGCGCTGGCGGGAGCCACGAGGATGGCATCCGCCTCGCGCGTGAGGTTGATGTGCGCCATGTTGTTTGCCTCGCGCGCGTCCCACTGGCTGGTGTAGACGGCGCGGTTCGACAGCGCCTGCATCGTCACCGCGGTGATGAACTGCTCGGCGGCCTGCGTCATCACGACCTGAACCGTGGCGCCCGCCTTCACGAGGGCGCGGGTCAGCTCCGCCGCCTTGAAGCACGCCACGCCGCCCGTCAGGCCGAGCACGATGTGCTTGCCGGCGAGGTCCAGCCTGTCGTTCATCGTCGTTGCAAAATCCATCGTGGGCGCGATTGTGGCTTATCGCTTGACCCAGCAGACCGCCCGGGAATGCATCGGCCACTCGGGCGTGGGAGGCCGACATGGGTTCAAATGCGCGCTGCGAAAGCCAAGCCGTCCGGCCGCGTCCTTGCTGAGGCGGCCCCCACGACACAGCAGGAGAACTTCATGTCCCCGTCAGCCCCAGTCTTCGCCCGCCGCGCCTGGCTGGCCTGCGCACTCCTCACACTGGGCACCCTGACCCAGGCGCAGCAGATCCTTCGCGTCACCACCATCCCCGAAGAGGCCGCGACCGAGCAGGTGCGCAAGTTCACGCCGTTGGCCGCCTACCTCGAAAAACGGTTGGGAATGAAGGTGGAGTTCACGCCCGTCAGCGACTACCCGGCTGCGGTCGAAGCGCTGGTCAACAAGAAGGTTGAACTGGTGTGGTTCGGCGGCTTCACGCATGTGCAGGCGCAGATCCGTTCCGGCGGCAAGATCATCCCCATCGCCCAGCGCGAAGAAGACACCAAGTTCCAGTCGGTGTTCATCGCCAAGACCGACTCGGGCATCAAGACGCTGGACGACATGAAGGGCAAGCAGGTCAGCTTCGGCAGCCAAAGCAGCACCTCGGGTCACCTGATGCCGCGCAACAACCTGCTCAATGCCGGCATCAACCCCGAGAAAGACTTCCGCCGCATTGCCTACAGCGGCGCGCACGACGCCACCATCGCCAGCGTGGTCAGCGGCAAGGTCGACGCCGCAGCGCTCGACATCACCGTGTGGCGCAAGTTCGTCGCCGAGAACAAGGTCGACACCAAGTCCGTCGACGTGTTCTTCACCACGCCGCCCTTCTTCAACTACAACTGGTCGGTGCACGCCGACATGCCAGCCGACCTGCGCGAGAAGGTCAAGAAGGCCCTGCTCGACATCGACCCCGCCACGCCCGAAGGCAAGGAAATCTTGCAGCTCAACCGCGCCACCCGCTACATCCCCACCAGCCCCGAAAACTACAAGGGTCTGGAAGCCGCGGGTCGCAGCGCTGGCTTGATCTGAGCCCGTACCAAAGCCACCAGCCGCGCGCGCCGGCGGCTGCGCGTACACCAAGGCGACCGGCATGCTGATCGAACTGAACCAATTGACGGCGCGCCACACGATGGCGCGCGTGGGTGCGCGTGCCGCGATCCACCGGCTGAGCTTGACGGTGCAGCTGGGCGAGCAGGTCGCCGTGATCGGCCCTTCGGGTGCCGGCAAGACCACGTTGCTGCAGGCCGTGGCCTGCGCCCTCAAGCCTTCCCAGGGCGGCCTGCTCTTGGCAGGGCAGGACCCCTGGAAACTGACCCGGACCGAGCTGCACCGCCTGCGCGGTCGCCTCTTCCTGGCGCCCCAAGTGCCCCCACTGCCCCCACGCCAGCGCGTCGTGACGGCCGTGCTCGCCGCCCGGTTGCCGGCGATGGGGCTGCTGGCCAGCCTGCGTTCCTTGTTCTATCCAAGCGACATCCCCGCGGCGCACGAAGCATTGGAACGATTCGACCTGGCCGACAAGCTGTTTGACCGCGTCGACCGCCTGTCGGGCGGCGAACGCCAGCGCGTGGGCCTGGCCCGGGCGCTGCTGGCGCCCGCGAAGTTGTGGCTGGTGGACGAACCGCTGTCGGCGCTGGACCCGACTCGCGCCCGGCAGGCCACTGCCGCGCTGGTGGACCAGGCACGGCAGCGCGGCGTGACGCTGGTGGCCACACTGCACCAAGTGGACATGGCATTGGCGCACTTCCCGCGCATCGTCGGCCTGCGCGACGGCGAGCTGCAGTTTGATCTGCCCACGGCCGCGGTCGGTCGCGACCGGCTCGAGCGCCTGTACGCCCAGCACGAAGCCGAACTGCGCGGCGAAGCGGCGCTGCAGGGTCTGCCCCCAGCAACGCCCGACACCGCTGCAGTGCCGCTGATCGTGCACTGCCGCTGACCGGTTGGCCATGGACGCGAGCCTGAGCCTGCCACCACCGCAGCGCGACCCGGCCTGGTTGGGTCGCGTATTCTGGCTGGGCGCGGGCCTGGTGCTGCTGTGGCCTCTGATGGTGGCCACCGAGTTCAGGCCCTGGATCTTCCTGGAGCGCGGCAACCTCAAGGTCACCGGCCAATTCCTGCGCAGCTTCCTGCCGCCCGCCGTGGGGGGCGAATTCTTGTGGTTGATCGCCCACGAGTCCTGGCGCACCGTGGCCATCGCGACCGCCGGCATGACGCTGGCCTGGCTGCTGGCGCTGCCGTTGACACTGCTGTCCACGCGGGTGCTGTCGGTGTCGGCGCTGGCCGGGCGCATGGCGCGTGGCCCGTTTGTGTTGCGCCAGGCGCTGCGCTGGCTGCTCATCGTGTTGCGCAGCGTGCCCGAGCTGGTGTGGGCGCTGGTCTTCGTGCGTGTCGTGGGCCTGGGGCCGACCGCAGGCGTGCTGGCCATCGCGCTCACCTATGGCGGCATGCTGGGCAAGGTGTACGGCGAGATCCTGGAAAGCGGTGACACCCACGCCACCGAAACCCTGCTGCGCAACGGTAGCTCGCGCCTGCAGGCTTTTTGCTACGGCCTGCTGCCGCAAAACGCCGCCGAACTGACCAGCTACACCGTCTACCGTTGGGAGTGCGCCATTCGCAGCTCGGTCGTGCTGGGCTTCGTGGGCGCGGGCGGCCTGGGCCAGCAGATGGACAACAGCATGAAAATGTTCAATGGCGGCGAAGTGTCGACCATGCTGGCGGTTTTCATGGCCCTGGTCGCGCTCGCCGACCGCGTGAGCTCCGGCCTGCGCAAGGCGCTGGGTTAGGCCCATGTCACCACCGGCCCAGCACCGCCCCGCCCAGCCCGCTGCAGGAGCGGCTAACGCGCCGTTCAAGCTGCCACCGCCGCTGTTCAGCGCGCGTTGCAGCGCGTGCTGGTTCACGGCCGCGCTGCTTGCGCTGGTGGTGGCCAGTTTCGCCACGCTGAATCTGCAGTGGGGCCAGTTCCTGTCGCTGGACGCGCTGCGCAGCATGGGCCGCTTCCTCGCGGAGTTCTTCCCGCCCGACACCAGCCCCGAGTTCTTGCGCCGGGTGGCGATGGGCACCTGGGAGACGCTGGCCATGTCGGCGCTGGGCACGGTGCTGGCGGCTGCCGCCGGCCTGTTGCTGGCGGCGCCTGCCAGCAGGATGCACGCCGACGACCCTGCCCGCGCCCGCATGCCCACGCGGCTGCTGCTCAACGCGTTGCGCTCGATCCCCGAGCTGGTGTGGGCGGGGCTGTTGCTGATCGCCGCCGGCCTGGGGCCCTTTGCCGGCACGCTGGCACTGGCCATGCACACCACGGGGGTGCTCGGGCGGCTGTTTGCCGAAGCGGTTGAAAACGCGCCCAGCGGCCCAGCCGACGCGTTGCGTGCCCAGGGCGTGAGCGACACCAGTGTGTTCCTGTACGCCACGCTGCCACAGGTGCTGCCGCAGGTGATGAGCTACACGCTGTACCGCTGGGAGAACAACATCCGCGCCGCCGCGGTGCTGGGCGTGGTGGGCGCCGGCGGACTGGGCCAGCTGCTGTCTTTCCACATGGGGCTGTTCCACATGGGCAAGACCGC
>JANNKM010000488.1:0-25986 GCA_031396305.1 Rhizobacter sp. | reverse complement strand
GCGATTTGCGGCGCCATACGTCGTTGTCGGCTCCTTGTGTGGAACGCCACACGGCGTCGCCGACGCCTAGTCTGGCGCCGCAACTCGCCCCGGCGCGGGCCCGACCCAAAGTCCGACAGGCTCCTAGACCTCAACGCGGCGTGGCCGCGCTCGTCGTGACGATCGGGTTGTTCTTCGCGATGCTGCTGGTGGCCGTATTCGCGAATCGAAACCTGGTGTTCGAGCAACGCAGTTCAGCCAACCAGTATCGTGCGACCCAGGCCTTCGAGGCCGCCGAGGCCGGCCTGGAGTGGGCGCAGGCGCAACTCAACAACGTGGCGCGAATCGGCGAGGACTGCAAGGCGAGCGGCGACGAGACCGCGGTTTCGTTTCGTGATCGCTACCTGAGGGTTGCATCTGCCGGCGCCGGCTTCAGCGCCACGCAGTGGAACAACGCCGGTGCGTCCACCCCCTTGCAACCCGCCTGCGTGCGCGGCGATGCGGGCTGGCAGTGCAGTTGCCCGAGCGCCAGCCCTGCGCAGTTCGCGTCCGCAGCGCCGGCGGCACCGGCGTTCATCGTCGAATTTCTTCCCGGGGCGAAGAGCGGCGTGGTGCGCGTGGTCGCGCGCGGCTGCACCAGCCTGGGCGGGGCCTGCGCCCCCGGGTCGGCGGCCACGCCAGACGCCGTCGCGCGCGTCGAGGCCTCGTTGGCGCTGCTGCCCGGCCTGGCGAGCGCGCGCCTGCCGCCGCGCTCACGCTGCGTGGGTCGATGGACGTGGGCACCGCGGCGCCAGGCGTGCACAACACTGACATCGCATCGGGGGGCGTGGCGCTGCATGCCGGCGCGAACGTTCAAGCGCCGCTGCTGCGCATCGGCGCCGCGCCGGGCGCCGCGACCAGCACCTCCGTCGTGGGCCACGATGCACGCCTGGCCGCGCTCAGCCCGGCGCAGTTGTTCGTCTCCTACTTCGGTCTGGACCGCCCTCATTGGGCGGCGCAGCCCGTCGTGACAACGTTGAACTGCGCCGGCAATTGCGCGGCCGCACTGGAGCAGGCCGTGAACGCGGCTGGAAGCAACGCGATGATTCGCATCGTCGGCGACCTCGATATGCAAGGCCCGGTGAGCATCGGCACGCGCCAGCAGCCTGCACTGATCGCCGTCGACGGATCGGCGCAACTGCGCGGCGCCGTCACGTTGCACGGCGTTCTGTATGCGAGTTCGGTACGCTGGGACGGGCCGACGACGACCGGCGCGCTGGTGCGCGGCGCGCTGGTCTCGGAAACCGGGTATCAAGGCGACGCAACGCCCGACCTTGTTTACGACCCGGCGGTTCTCGCCGTACTGCGCAGCCGCAGCGGCACGTTCGCCCGCGTCAGCGGCAGCTGGCGCGATTTCTGAGGCGCTGCCACATGCGGTCCCCGACGCTCCAACTCGTGCGGCGCAAGCAGCGCGGCACGACCCTGCTCGAGGGCCTGGTGGCGTTTCTCGTGCTGTCGCTGGGCATGTTGAGCGTGATGCGCGTGCAGACCCAGATGCGCGTCAACTCCGACGTCGCGCGGCAGCGCTCGGAAGCGGTGCGAATTGCCCAGGAAGACATCGAAAAGCTGCGCGCCTTTTCCGTCATCGCCGTGCGTGCCGGCGCGAGTGCCTATGCGAGTGTCTCGAGCGTCACGCGCGTCGTCGATTCCGACAGCGGCCAGCCGAGCAACGCGAGCTATACCCTGACGCGCGAGATCACGGCCGGCGACGCACCGTCTTCGAAGAACGCCAACGTCACGGTCGCCTGGGCCGACAAGGCGGGAACCCGCCAGCAGGTGGTGCTGAGCACGCTGATCACCGGCCATGACCCGGCGTACTCGGGCGCGCTCAAGTTGACTTCGAAGGCCAGGCCGGTGCGCGCAGTGCTGGCGCGCTCGCCCTGGATACCGGTGGACGCCAAGGACCTGGGCAATGGCAGCAGCGCGCTCAAGCCCATCGCGACTGGCACCGAGGCCTGGGTGTTCGACAACGCCACGGGCAATGTCACGGCGCGGTGCGTGGGGGTGGAAGCGGCCGTGCCGAACGCGAGCCTCGGAGCGTCAGCGTTGGGCGCGTGCGAACCCATGCAGGGCTATGCATTGAGCGGCGTCGTGCGCTTTTCCGGCGCGACGCCGCCCGACCCGGCGGCGGCGAACGACATGCCCGCCGCGCTCTCGATCAGCATCGCGTCGACTGACGCGAGTTCCGCGCCGGTGTGCCGCAGCGAAGCGCGCAAGTCGGTCACTTACTCGCTTGCCGGCGCCACCCGCACCGAAGCCGTGCCGATCAGCGCGGCCGCGGCGTCGCTGGGTGTGAGCGCGTGGGTCGAAACCGGCGAACGCTTCGTGGCCTATTCCTGCGTCGTGGTTCCGGCCTCGCCCGGCGCCGCATGGTCGGGTCGCGCAAACATCGTCCCGACGGGTTGGACGCTTGGCGTGGGGCCCGGCGAGCACCGCGTCTGCCGCTACTCGGCCGACGTGGACGGCAGCGGCGCGATCGACAACAATCTCGAGCATCCGCAGACGTACGAGGCCTTGAGTTCCTCGCTCGTCCATCAGAACTTCCTGGTGATCGCCGGACCGCAGTCCTGCCCTTCCGCAGCAACTGTCACCGGCACGAACAACGCTTTCGCCGATCTGTCCACCGCGCCGCACCAACCCTGAGAATCCAAGAGGCAATCCAATGCCCATCGTCCCCGCGACGCGCGAGCCGATGCTCGAAGCGCTCGAGCTCGCCGCGCAGGCGATCGGTCGCAGCGACCCCAATCCGCGCGTCGGTTGCGTCATCACCGCGGCCAACGGCCGCGTCATCGGCCGCGGCTCGACACAGGCTGCCGGAATGGCCCACGCCGAGGTGATGGCGCTGCGCGACGCGCAGTCGCATGGCGAATCAGTCGTCGGCGCGACGGTCTACGTGACCCTCGAGCCCTGCTCGCACCACGGGCGCACGCCGCCGTGCTGCGACGCGCTGATTGCCGCCGGAGTGGCGCGCGTGGAATTTGCGATCCAGGATCCGAACCCCGCAGTTTGCGGCGCCGGCGAAGCGCGGCTGCGCGCCGCGGGAATCGCGGTCCAGGTGGGGCGACACGCCGAGGCGGCTCGCGAACTCAACATCGGCTTTTTCTCGCGCATGCAGCGTGGCCGCCCCTGGGTGCGCTTGAAAGCCGCGGTCACGCTCGACGGCCGCACCGCGCTGCCCAACGGAGCGAGCCAGTGGATCACCGGCGCCGCGGCGCGCCGCGATGGCCACACCTTTCGCAAGCGTGCCGGCGCGGTGCTGACCGGCGTGGGGACGGTGCTCGACGACGACCCGCGCCTGGACGTGCGGGACGTCGAATCCGTGTTGCAACCCCGCCGAGTGATCGTCGATTCACGCCTGGACACGCCCTTGTCCGCGCGCATCCTGCAACCGCCGGGCGCGCCGCTGGTTTACGCGGCGCAGCCGGATGCGCCGCGCATCGATGCCTTGCGCGCCATCGGCGTCGAGGTGCACCTGCAACCCGGCGCAAGCGGCAAGGTCGACCTGCCACGCATGCTCGAAGACCTGGCGCGGCGTGGCGTCAACGAGTTGCACGTCGAAGCCGGCAACAAGCTGAACGGTTCGTTCGTCCGTGAAGACCTCGTCGACGAATTCCTGATCTACATCGCCCCCAGACTTTTCGGTCAGGGCCGCGAACTTGCGGCGTTCGGGCCGCTGGAGAACATCGCCGACGCGCCGGCATTGCGATTCGTCGAAACCACTCAGATCGGCGACGACCTGCGCATCATCGTGCGCCGCGGTGCGGCTTCCGTCACCTGATTCCCGAGGCGAGGATCGGGCTCGCACCGGGCTGCGACAATGCGCCGATGTTCACGGGAATCGTCGGCGGCGTCGGCCGCATCGTGCAAACCCAACCGCTGGGGGCGAGCGCCGCGCACGGCCTGCGCGCAGAGCTGGAAGCGCCGCCTGGGTGGCTCGACGACGTGAGCCTTGGCGACAGCATCGCGATCAACGGCGCGTGCATGACAGTCACCCTGATCGATCCGCCAGCGCAGCGCTTTCACGTCGACGTGTCGGCCGAAAGTCTGGACAAGACCGTGGGGCTGGACGTTGCCGGGCCAGTGAACCTGGAGAAGTCCTTGCGCGCCAGCGACAGATTGGGCGGGCACATGGTCAGCGGCCATGTCGACGGCGTCGGCGTGGTCCGTGCATTCGCCCCGGCCGGAGAATCGTGGCTGCTGCGTGTCGCGGCTGCCGGGTCGCTTGCGCGCTTCCTCGCGGTCAAGGGTTCGATCACGGTGAACGGCGTGAGCCTCACCGTGAACCGCGTTGAAGACGTTGCGCAAGGCTGCGAATTCGAGATCAATCTGATTCCGCACACCTTGAGCGTGACGACGCTCGGCGCGCTGAGAACGGGCCAGCGCGTGAACCTGGAGATCGACCTGATCGCGCGCTACGTCGAGCGCATGCTGAGTGCACCGCAACCCCAGCGCTGAACGAGCGCGCCGCGGCGAGCCGGCGGTGCAGGGCCGCCACCTACAATTCAGCCATGTCCATCTGCTCGGTTCCCGAACTCGTCAGCGAACTCAGCGAGGGGCGCATGGTGATCCTCGTCGACGAGGAGGATCGCGAAAACGAAGGTGATCTGGTGCTTGCGGCCGACCATGTGAGCTCTGCCGCCATCAACTTCATGGCACGCTTCGGCCGCGGCCTGATCTGCCTGACGCTGACGCACGAACGCTGCGAGCGGCTGCACCTGACGCCGATGACGAGCCGCAACGGCTCGCGCCATGCGACCGCATTCACCGTGTCGATCGAAGCGGCGCAAGGCGTGAGCACCGGCATTTCGGCCGCAGACCGGGCCCGCACCGTGCAGGCTGCGGTGGCACGCGACGCCAAGGCAAGCGACCTCGTTCAGCCCGGCCACATCTTCCCGCTGCAGGCGCAAGACGGAGGCGTGTTGATGCGCGCCGGCCACACCGAGGCCGGCTGCGACCTTGCGGCGATGGCCGGCTTGAGCCCCGCCGCCGTGATCTGCGAAATCATGAACGACGACGGAACGATGGCGCGACTTCCCGACTTGCTGCGCTTCGCGGCAGAACACCGCCTCAAGGTCGGCACCATCGCGAGCCTGATCGAACACCGCAGCCGCAACGAGTCGTTGATCGCGCGCATATCGCACCGAACCTTGCACACGCCGCAGGGCGAATTCGCCTGCACCGAGTACCGCGACCGAAGCGGCGGCGTGCACCTGGCGCTCACCATCGGCAGCTGGTCGCGTGAGGATGAGGTGCTGGTGCGCGTGCACGAACCGCTGGGCGTGATGGACCTGCTCGACACCCAGCCACGCGGCCACTCCTGGCCACTGCACAAGGCGCTCGAGCGCTTGCGTGCCGCGCAGCGAGGCGCGGCCGTGTTGATGAACTGCACCGCCAGCGACCCCCTGGAGACCAGCCTGCTCGACCCGAACGACGCGGCGCCCGCGAAGGGCCGCGCGCAGCTTGATCTGCGCACCTATGGCATCGGTGCGCAGATCCTGCGCGAACTCGGGATCGGCAAGATGAAGCTGCTGGGCCCCCCGCGCCGCATGCCAAGCATGGTCGGCTATGGGCTCGAAGTGACGGGCTTCATTGCCGCCGAAGATTGACCGCGCCACGATCCCGAAGAACTGGCCCGGCCCCGCGAAGAATCTCAAGGTACGAACGACCATGCAAGAGGCAGACAAATCGATGGATGTTGAATTGAACGGGCACGACTTGCGCATCGGTATCGCGCAAGCGCGCTTCAATCGCAAACTGACCGACCGGCTCGTGCAAACGTGCAAAGCTGAGTTGCGCGCCACGGGTGTGGAAGAGCGCCATATCCGCCACGTCATGGTGCCGGGTGCGCTGGAGCTTCCGTTGGCACTGGCCGCGCTGGCCCAGACCGACGACTTCGACGCGTTGATCGCGCTGGGCTGCGTCATTCGCGGTGAGACCTACCACTTCGAACTCGTCGCCGAGCAAAGTGCCGCCGGTGTGATGCGTGTCGCGCTCGACCACGACTTGCCGATCGCCAACGCCATCCTCACCGTCGAGAACGAGGCGCAGGCGTGGGCTCGCGTCGAGGAAAAGGGGCGCGATGCGGCGCGCGTCGCGGTCGAGATGGCCAACCTTCTGGAAGACCTGAGTTGATGACCGCTGCCGCGCCCGAGCCTGAACCCGTCGCCGCCGCCCCCGAGGCGCGCAAGCGCAGCGCGCCAAAGTCGGCGCGGCGGCGCGCCCGCGAAGCCGCGATGCAGGGCCTGTACGAATGGTTCATCGCCGCCACGCCGGTGGCCGACATCGAGGCCCATCTGCGCGAGCTCGACGGCTTCGGCAGATGCGACCTGGCGCATTTCGAGGTGCTGCTTCGGGGTTGCATCGAACAGGCGGCCGAACTTGACGCCATGCTCGCGCAACACCTGGACCGCGTCGCGACGCGGTTGTCCCCGGTGGAACACGCTCTGCTACTGATCGGCACGTTCGAGCTGCGCCATTGCCCGGACGTTCCGTACAAGGTGGCGATCAACGAGGCGGTCGAGCTGGCGAAGAGCTTTGGCGGCACCGATGGCCACAAGTACGTCAACGGCGTGCTGGACAAGGCCGCCGCCGAGCTGCGGCCCGCCGAAGTACAAGCGGCGCGCGGCCGTGGCCGCTGAGGGCGCGGCGCGCGCCGCGGCGTCGCCCGGGCGCATTTCCGCATTGCTCGTCGGTCCGGCATGAAGCTCGCCGCGCGCCTGGCTCACATCGAGCCGTTCTATGTGATGGAGTGCTCCGAGGCGGCGGCTGAAATCGCGCGCAGCCCGGCGTGCGAGAGTTCGCCGATGATCTTTCTCAACATCGGCGAGCCCGATTTCACCGCACCGCTTCCCGTGCAGCGCGCCGCCGAACTTGCACTGCACGACGGCCGAACCCAGTACACCGACGCCACCGGTCTGCCCGAGCTGCGCGCGCGCATCTCGCACTGGTACGCGCAGCGCTTCGGCATCGAGGTCGACGCGAAGCGCATCGTCATCACGGCGGGCGCTTCAGCGGCGTTGCAGCTGGCGTGCCTGGCACCGATCGAACGGCTCGCGCAGAACCTCTACATCAGCGCCTCGACGCTGGCGCAGCGCGCGGCGCTGGCGTGTTTCGAGGCCGAATCCATCGTCGAATACGAGCAGTGCCGCAACCAGTTTCGGCAGCGACGCGATGACGCAGTTGGCCTGCCGCGAGCGTGCAATTGGGCATCGCCCCGCATTGAATTGTTTTTCGTCGTTACGTATGGCACAAAGTGTGCGGTTTTGCGCACGGTGCACAGGGCGAGGTGAACTAAAGTTGCAAGGTGATCGATTTCGGCGCCCCCACCGTTCCCGCCGCGTACCCGCCCGACCCGCTGTCGGGGAAAGACGCGGCCGACTCCGGCTCGCAGCCCTGGGCTGATTCCGGCCTGGAGCTACCCAAGAGCCCGGTGGCCGCTTTCGCCACGAACCCGGAGGCCCAGTCGGAAGAGCAGATGCCCACGATCGGGCACATCGGCAGGTACGCCCTGAAATACCGCATCGGCGAAGGCGGTCTGGGCACGGTTTACGCGGCTCACGATCCACTGCTGTCACGCCTGATCGCGATCAAGACGCTGAACCTGGAACTCTCCGCCGAGGAGCGGGAGTCGTTCAACGCACTGTTCCTCAACGAAGCGCGCGCTGCGGCGGGCTTGAGCCATCCGCACATCGTCACCGTGTTCGACGCCGGCACCAGCGACAACAGCGCCTACATCGCGATGGAGCTGCTGAAGGGCCGGGATCTGCGCCAGCTGCGCCAGGAAGGTTGGCGGCCGACGCCGGAGCAGGCCGCGCTCATCGTGCGCCGCATCGCCGACGCGCTGGCCTACGCCCATAGCAAGGGCGTCGTGCACCGCGACGTGAAGCCGGCCAACATCTTCATGGTCGGCAGAACCCAGCCGCGGATGCTGGACTTCGGCATCGCGCGCGTCGCGCACCGTCACGAAGGCGCGGGCGACATTGCCGCGGGGTCGCCGTATTACATGGCGCCGGAACAGGCGCGCCATCAGACCGTGGATCGCCGTGCCGACGTGTTTTCGCTGGGCGTCGTGCTGTACGAGCTGCTCACCGATCAGAAGCCGTTTCGCGGCACCACGTTGGCCGAGATCTCGAAGGCGGTGATCGAACACGAGCCGCCGCTGGCGTGCGAGGTGGACAGGCGCGTGCCGCGCGCCCTGGCCGACATTGCCGCCCGCGCGATGGTGAAGGACCCGGAACAGCGATATCGCTCGGCGCGCACGTTCTCGCGCGAGCTGCGCCATTGGCTGGAAGAGAGCGAAGGCAACGCCGAGGTGGAAGAGCCGGTACGCGCCATGCGGCGCGGGTGGCGCGTCTGGGCCGCCAGCGCGGCTGCGGCCGTGGTGCTGGGCGCAGGCGTATTGTTCTTCGCCAAGTCGTCGCGTGACCCTGCGCCAGCGATCGCGGTGCAGTCGCCAGGTGCCGAGCTGACGCCCACGGTCGCCGCCGCCGTGCCCCCTCCCGAGACCACCCCTGCCGCACCCGCCAATGCGGCCCCGGCGCCGCCTGTGGCATCCGACCGAACGGCGTCCCCTGGCGCGGTCGGCGCGGGTGCGCGCGCCACCGCAAAGCCGAGAGTTCAGCCGCAGCCGACTGCGGCGACAACGGCACTGCGCGATCGGCGCGAGGCCAAGGCGACGCCGAATACGCCCGCGAAGGCCACGCCAGCGTCCGCGGTCAAGCCGTCCGGCGTGGTGCGCCTGGCGGTCAGCCCATGGGGCGAAGTCGAGGTCGACGGCGCCCCGGCCGGCAATGCGCCACCCTTGACCGAACTCAGCCTCGCCGAGGGCAAGCACCAGATCACGATTCGAAATGCCGATTTCCCCCCGTTCAGCACGACCGTGACGGTGACCCCCGGGCAGGCGGTGACCATCAAGCACAGGTTCGGATCATGAACCTGTGCGCAGGCGCCACCGCGGCACGGGTCGGCGCCATCGCCGCAATCATGCTCGTGGGCTGCGCCCAGCAACCTGCGGCACCACCGGCCCTGGTCGAGATGCTTGCGATGCCGGCTGAAAAGGCCCTGCTTGCCGGCTTGCGTGCCTACGAAGACGCCCAATACGCGGAGGCGCAGCAGCAGTTCAACCAGGCGCTCGGCCTGCACCTGGCCTCGCCCAAGGACCGCGCTGCGGCCCACAAGCATCTGGCATTCATCTACTGCACGAGCAACCGCAAGAGCGAGTGCGAGGCACAGTTCCGTGCCGCCCGCGTCGCCGACCCCTCGTTCACGTTGAGCAAGTCGGAAGCTGGCCACCCGAGTTGGGGCGAGGTCTACAAACGCCTGCGGCCCTGAGAGCCAGAGGCCACCCCCCGCCGCAATCAGGCGAGCCGCGTGGCGCGGTGCAAAATCGCGGCATTCGAAAACACGCTGCGCCTCGGGCACGCTCAACCCGCGTGGTACGAGTCGCCCTCCCCGACCATTTGCCGCGAAGCACCGCATGAACCAAGACTTGTCGATCATTACCCTCATCGTGCACGCCAGCCTGGTCGTGCAGCTCGTCATGGCTGGCCTGATGTTCGCGTCGCTGGCGAGCTGGACGGTGATCTTCGGCAAGCTCTTCGGTCTGCGCAAGGTGCGCTCGGCCAACGAAGACTTCGAGCGCGAGTTCTGGGCCGGGAAAAACCTGAACGAGCTGTTCAGCGAGGCCGGCAAACGCAAGGACGGCGCGCCGATGGAGCGCATCTTCGCCACCGGCATGCGCGAGTTCCTGAAACTGCGCGAACGGCGTGTCGCCGACACCGGCGCGCTGCTCGACGGTTCGCGCCGCGCGATGCGCGCGAGCTTCCAGCGCGAACTCGACACGATCGAATCGAACTTGTCGTTCCTCGCCTCGGTGGGCTCGGTGTCACCGTACGTCGGCCTGTTCGGCACGGTGTGGGGCATCATGCATGCGTTTGTGGGCCTGTCGAACATGCAGCAGGTGACGCTGGCCACGGTGGCACCGGGAATCGCCGAGGCGCTGGTGGCCACCGCCATTGGCCTGTTCGCGGCGATTCCGGCGGTGATTGCGTACAACCGATTCGCCCGCGACATCGACCGCATCGCGATCCAGCTCGAATCGTTCATCGAAGAGTTCTCCAACATCTTGCAGCGCAACGCGGGCGCGCCCGCGGCTGCGTCGAAGTGAGGCACTAGACCATGCCCGCCATCAGCCAGCGCGGCGGCGGCCGGCGCCGCACGATCAGCGAGATCAACATGGTGCCCTTCATCGACGTGATGCTGGTGCTGTTGATCATCTTCATGGTGACGGCGCCGCTCATCACCACCGGCATCGTCGACCTGCCGAGCGTAGGCAAGAGCAAGCAGCGCCCCGAACATGTGGTGGAACTCACCGTCGGTGCGGACGAGACCCTGCGCCTGCGCATCGACGGCAAGGAGCCCTCGAGCGTCAACCTGCAGACTCTGGCGGCTCGCGTGCGCGACGCGCAGGCCGGAAACGCCACCACGCCAGTGGTGATTTCGGCGGACCGCGCGGTGAAGTACGAAGCCGTCGTCAAAGTCATGGACATCCTGCAGCGTGCCGGCATTCAGCGCGTGGGCCTATCGGTGAAACAAGGCGGAGCCTGATCGTGAGCGCTGCGGCCCTGTCCCGCGATGTCTTCATGCCCAAGCAGCCCGCGGGAATGGGCATGGGCATGCTGCTTGCGCTGATTGCGCACGCGCTGCTGGTCGTGGCACTGACATTCAGCGTGTCGTGGCGTTCGAGCACTCCCGCAGCGGTGGAGGCCGAACTGTGGGCGGCCGTTCCGCAGATCGCGGCGCCGGCGCCACCGCCGCCTCCGCCCCCAGCGCCACGGCCCGAACCGGTGCCGACGCCACCCGCCCCGGTGCCCAAGCCAGCCCCCGCGCCGCAGGCCGTTCCCGACGCCCAGATCGCCATCGAAAAGGCGCGGCGCGAAGAACTGAAGCGCGAAGAACTGAAGCGCGAAGAACTCAAACGCGAGGAAGCCAAGCGCGAAGCCGCCAAGCGCGAGGTGGCGAAGCGCGAACTCGCCAAGGCCGAGGCCGAGCGCAAGAAGAAGGAACTCGCGGAGAAAGAGGAAGCCCGGCAGGAGGAAGAGCGCCTGGAGACGCAGCGCCAGGTCAACCTGAAACGCATGCTCGGCCAAGCGGGCAACAACGCCAACTCGACGAGCCCCGGCACCGCAGCGCAAAGCGCCGGGCCTTCGGCGGCCTATGCCGGGCGCATCAAGGCACGCATCAAACCGAACATCGTTCTCACCGAATCCGTCAACGGTGACCCGGTAGCCACGGTCGAGGTGCGCCTGGCGCCCGACGGCACGATCGTCGCGCGCAAACTCATCAAGAGCAGCGGCGCGAAGAACTGGGACGAAGCCGTGCTGCGCGCGATCGACAAGACGGAGATCCTGCCGCGCGACGTCGACGGCCGGGTGCCGCCGTTGATGGAAATCGACTTCAAGCCGAGGGACTGAGGCCGCGCCTCAGGCGCCGGAAGGCGACTGACGGCTGGCGAAGGCCCAGACGCCATACGAGCGGCTGGGCTGAGGTCGCACACAAGGGCGCGCCTGCCGCGCGGCCTTGTGGCTACCGAAGGCCATCGGGCTTGCAAGCCCGATGGCGGAGCCCGCGCGTCGAGCGCCGCAAGGCAATCGATGGTTGGCGAAGGCCCGGCCGCCATACGAGCCTCTGGGCTGAGGTCGCACACAAGGGGCGCCCGACACGCGGCCCGCGCATCAGCCGCAGATCAACGGTACTTGGCAACGAACTTTCGATCGACCCAGTTCTTCCAGTACCAGACCCAGGCGCCTTCGGCAGACCACTTGCCCCAGGACGCGATCGCCGAGCGCCGGCCGCACGCGAGCAGGTTCAGCGAGCGCAGTTTCGGCAGATGCTCTTCGAGCATGCCCCCACCCAGGTAGCGACGCAGGTTGAGCGCGAGTGCCGGACCGGCGCGCACGGCAAAGACGCCGCTCTTCGGGCGCTGCAGTGCGAGGTTCGACGCGACATCGCCCGCGGCAAACACAGCGGCGTGCGACGTGCTCTGCAGCGTTGCCGAAGTCGTGATGAAACCCTGGGCGTCGAGCGCCAGGCCGCTGCCCGCGAGCCACTGGGGAGCGCTGATGCCGATGGCCATGACGGGCGCGTCGCATTGCACCTTGGTGCCGCTGCCAAGGATCAGATGCAGTGCGGTGACTTCCTTGCAGGTGTCTTCGAGCACGGTGATGCTCAGTCGTCGCAGCGCGGCCCGGGCGCGCTCCTGCACGCGCGGCGGGTAGTTGGCCAGCACCGGCGGCCCGCCGGTCACCAGGCTAACCCGCGCGCGATCGCCGAGTCGATATTGCATGGCGCACGCCAGCTCCACGCCCGCCGCACCGGCGCCGACCACGACGACGCTCAGGCCACGTTGTTCGGCCAGCGCGAGCAGCGCGTCCCACATGCGTGCAAAGTGTTCGATCGGGCGCACGAACAGGCCGTGCTCGCGCGCGCCGGGAATCGCATCGCGGTTCATTTCCGGGCCGGTGTCGATGCTGACAACGTCATAGCTCAGCCGCCGTGAATCGCCGAGCGTCACGACGTGCGCCTGCGCGTCGATGTGGGTGGCCGGGCTTTCGATGAATTCCACCTGCGCGCGTGCGGCAAGTTGCGGCAGCGCGATCGCGCAGTCGTCGACGCTGTAGTGACCCGCCACCACGCCGGGCACCATGCCCGAGTACAACTGGCGCGCAAACGGGCTCACCAGCGTGACGCGCACCGCAGGCAGCGGCTGCGTCGCCAAGGCGTGCAAGACTTGCACATGGGCGTGCCCGCCTCCGAGCAGCAAGAGGTGCTTCATGGATGCTTCAGTGCCCAAGCGGACGCCGCGGATCCGCACTTGCCGGTCCGCCAGCGGTACGCGGCGGCTTGCAGGCCGCCGCGCGCTCGCCAGCCACTCGCAAGCGCGCAGGCGCTTGCTCGGTGCGGGCTCGCCCCCCTTGAGGGGGAGCGCCGAAGGCGCTTCGGGGGTGGTTCATACATCAGGGCTGCAGCACCAGGTCGGCAACGAAACCCAGGCTGCGGCCGTGCGTGTTGTCGGCGTCCGCGCCGACGGCAATGCCGATCAGCGGCGGCAACACCTTGACCTCTTCGCCAAACAACTTCATGAAGTCGGCACCGATATCGCGGCGCTCTTCGACCCACTGGCGCAGCTGCTCGCCGCCGCTTTGCAGCACGATGTAGCGCAGGCGGTGGGTGAACGCGTTGTGCAGCGTCGTGCCGCGCGGCAGATCGACGTCCCACACATAACACAGCGTCGCCGCCGGCAAGGCCTGCCCTGCCTGCGAGCGCGCAATGCGCAGCACCTGGCGCTCGACGAAGGGAACGTCTTTCAGCGGTTCGTCGAAGAACGCGCAGACCTTGAGCGCGACATCGTCCCCGGCCTTTTTCTTCAAGTTCGCCCCTTCCACCAGTTTGTCGACGCGCCAGCGCCAGCCCAATTTCATGCCCTGCGCCACGCCACTCAGCGGATGCACAAGATTGCCGTACGACTCTTGCGCTTCGACGCGCAACGCGCGCTTGCCATCGATGTCGACCACCGAAAACCGCGTCAGCGGTTTGGTCTGGCGCGGCAGGCCCACGACATGCCAGGGCGGCGCAACCTGCTGCGGATCGGGCGAATCGGCCGAGAACGGCCTCACCAGGGGCGCTTGCGCCCGAGCCAGACCCAGACATGCGGCGCAAGCCAGCGCCGCGAGCAGTGGAAGGAAGGAAGGCAATTCTCGATTCTTGAGGTCAACGCCCGGTGGCGTTCAACGACCAATCGTAATCGAGGTGGTTCACGGCCACGGTTTTCGCCTTCAGGCGCGCCTGTTCGCCGGCGTCATCGGTGAGTTGCACGGCGTACTGGGCGAACACGTCTTCGACCTTCGTGAAGCCGCGGTGGCCTTTTTCGAAGTCTTCACGAAACCACTTGAAGATCGAGCTGACTTCGAGCGTGCCGCCCTTGACACGGTTGCGCGTGCGGTCGCCCATGAAGCGCAGCATCCCGTCGTCCAGCTGGGCGTCGAGCTTCGCCGCCGTGAAGGCCTCATGGCGCAGCGCCGGGCAGCCGATCGACGCGCAGTTCACCGCTGCGTGCACGCGCGGATCGGCGTAGTTCGGGCGCAGTTGTTCGTGTTCGATCCAGTCGAGGTGGCGCTCTTCGCTGAGCAGTTTGAAGAACTTCCTCTGCCACGGTGATTTGATGAAATTGCCCAGGTCCTTGATCGATTTCAGGTCCGGGTACTTGGTCAGGATCAGCTCGACCGTGAAGGCGTTGTAGGCGTTGATCAGGAACGCCATCTGCTGCGGCTTGGCCCAGGCGTCGAATTCGCTCCTGGAAACCGCCGAGAAGGCATCGAGCACCTTCTTCAGCTCGGCACGATCGGCCTTGAAGCCGGCGTAGTCGACCCGGCTTTGTTTGGTGTCGGGCAGCCAGCGAACGTGTTTCTTCAGCAGGCTGTCCCACGCGGCGTATTGCGCATCGGGCTGCGCACCTGCGGCAAGACTCAGCATCATGGCGGCGGCAAGGATCAGGCGTTGGATGAATTTCATGAGTTGTTCTCTGCGGCGGGGGACGAAGCGGACTCAGAGGCTGAGAGTTTTCGAGCGTGTCCGAGCTCTCAGCCTCTCAGGCCAGGCGCCAGGCATGGAAGCGTCGCAGCCACTCCAGCACCTGGTGCGGCTGGTGGTTGCGCTTCCACTCGCCAGCGGCGTACTTGTTCGCTTCGGCCAACGTGGGATAGGTGTGGATCGTGCCGAGTATCTTGTTCAGTCCCAGGCCATGTTTCATCGCCAGCACGTACTCGGCGAGCAGGTCGCCGGCGTGCACGCCGACGATCGTCACGCCCAGGATCTTGTCCTTGCCCGGCACGGTGAGCACCTTGACGAAGCCATGCGCGGCGCTGTCGGCGATGGCGCGGTCGAGGTCGTCAATGCCGTAGCGCGTGACTTCATACGCAATGCCCTTTTCCTTCGCCTCCTGCTCATTCAAGCCGACGCGCGCGACCTCGGGGTCGATGAACGTCGCCCAGGGGATCACGGAGTAGTCGGCCTTGAATTTCTTGAACGTGCCGAACAGCGCGTTGACCGACGCATACCAGGCCTGGTGCGCCGCGGTGTGGGTGAACTGGTAGGGGCCGGCGACGTCGCCCGCCGCAAGAATGTTCGGGTAGATGGTTTCGAGGTACTCGTTGGTCTCGATCGTGCGGCCCACGGCAATCCCCAGCTCCTCCAGGCCGTAACCTTTGAGCCGCGCCACGCGCCCCACGGCGCACAGCAGCACGTCGAACTCGATTCGCTGCGTCTGGCCTGCGGCCTCGACGACGATGAACTTGCGCGCGCCCTCGACTTCGCATGTCAGCGCCTTGTGTCCCGTCAGCACCTGCACGCCATCCGCCTCGAGCGCTGCGCGCGCGAGCTGCGAGACTTCGACGTCCTCGCGAATCATGATGCGCGGCAGCATCTCGACCTGCGTCACCTGCGAGCCCAGGCGCGCGAAGCTCTGTGCGAGTTCGCAACCGATCGGCCCGCCGCCCAGCACCACCAGCCGCGCCGGCAGTTCGCGCAGGCCCCACAGCGTGTCGCTCGTCAGGTAGCCCACGTCGTTCAGGCCCGGCAGCGGCGGCACGAAGGGCATCGCGCCGGTGGCGATGACGATGCTTTTCGTCGTCAGCGTCTGCGTCTTGCCATCGCCGAGGTCGATTTGCACCGTCCACGGGTTGAGCAGCTTGGCGTAGCCCTGCACCACGTCCACGCCCAGGCCGGTGTAGCGCTCGACCGAATCGTGCGGCTCGACTTCGCGCACGATGCGTGCGACGCGCTCCATCACGTCGGCGAAGTTCAGCGTCGCGTCGGCGCGCGCGATACCGTAGCGTGCGCTGTGCTTCATCTGGTGCACCAGCGTCGCCGACTTGATCAACGCCTTGCTCGGCACGCAGCCGTAGTTCAGGCAGTCGCCGCCCATTTTGTGCGACTCGATCAGTGTGACCTTCGCTTTCACGGCTGCGGCGATGTAGCTCGTGACCAACCCGGCCGCACCGGCGCCGATGACGACCAGGTTGCGATCGAACGACTTCGGCTTCCCCGCTGCCCAGCGCGCATACACCTTGCGGCCTTGAATCGCATCGACGATCTTCTTCGCCACCAGCGGAAATATTCCGAGCAAGACGAACGAGCCGATCAGCCCCGGCGACAAAATGCCTTTGAGCGACTCCAGTCTGCCCAGTTGCGTGCCGGCGTTCACGTAGACGATGGTCCCGGCGAGCATGCCGAGCTGGCTGACCCAGTAGAACGTCCAGGTCCGCATCTTCGTCAGGCCGAACAGCAGGTTGATCGCTGCCGGTGGAATGGCGGGAATCAGACGCAACGTGAAGAGGTAGAACGCACCGTCTTTCGCGATGCCTTTGTCCACCTCGTCCAGCCGCGCGCCGAAGCGCTGACGCACGCTGTCGCCAAGAACGTAGCGCGACGCGAGGAACGCGAGCGCCGCGCCGATGCTGGAAGCGAACGACACGACGAGGGTACCGATCCACACGCCGAAGAGCGCACCACCGGCCAGCGAAATGACCGCGCCCACCGGCAGCGCGAGGGCGAAGACAACGATGTAGATCAGCGCGTACGCGCCGATCACAAGCAGCGGTTGCTCGGCATACAACGCGGCGAAGTCCGCCTGGCGCTGCTTCAGGTACGCGAGGCTGAGGTATTGACCGAGGTCGAAGGCGAAGAACGCCACGACCAAGGCAATCAGAACAACAACCAGAACCAACTTGCTGCGCGACATCATGTGCCCTCTTGTTGCTTCAGTCGGAGCTGGGTCGTCCGCCTTGCGCGCGTCTCGCCGACGCGCCGACGTTCAAGGCTTGAGCGTTCCCGCCGCCTTGCGCTGTTGATATTCGGTGTCCAGCGCCTCGCCGCTCTTGTAGTGCGGCACGCGCAGCACCATGCGCTTGCTGCGTTGGATGAAGCTGTTTGAACCCTTGACTTCTTCCGCCCAGTACTTGTCGGCGCGCTGGGTGTTGAGCTCGCGGTCCATCAGGAAGGCGCGGCGCGAACCTTCGCCCCCGAAGATGTAGAGCTTGCCGTCGCGCAGCAGCCAGGTGTCGGCGTCGCCGCCCCAGGGAATGCCGTAGGCGATGCCGTTTGCGCAATAGCCGCCGTACTGCGGAAGGTACTTGCCCGGCTCGGCGTCGAACAGCGCCTTGTGCTGCGGGCTGGCAAAGCGGAACGTCACGCCCTCGTGAACCGTCTTCACGTCGGGCCGGCCCAGCATGTGTTTGGCGTCGGTGAAATAAGCGACGACGTCGTGGCCCTTGAGCATCACGCTCGCATCGGCCCCATCGGGAACGGCGTTGACTGGCTTGAGCGAACCGCCGGGGTTTTGCGCCGCCATGCCGGAGCAACCCGCAGCACAGGCCAGCACGAGTGCGAGCCCCATCGACTTGGACACGCTCAGCAGCTTTTCATGCATATCTCTTCCTGTCCCTGGCGCTTGATTGCGGCGCGAAGTGTAGTCGTCATCCCCGGCCCGCCACCACCTCCACGCGGTGCAGCCATTCGTGTATCAGGGCCTGGGCTAGCCAGTGGGCGAAGTCAAACCCCGTTGACGCGCGCGCCAGCGCCGCGCCCAGCGTCATGCCGCGCTGCACGTCGCAACTCCAGGCCAAGGTGGGCGCATCGATGGTGTGCACCGCGGCGCGCCAGCCACGGCGCGCGACCAGGACGGCTTCGCCGCGCTGTTCGGCAATCACGTCCCGAAGTTCGGCGAATTGACCGGCGTCAGCCTGGTGCGCGGCGTACAGGCTGGCCACCGGCCAGCGCGAATCGAGCAGCCCCGTTCCCGGGCGCAGCAGCAGCCGCAGGCGCTCCGGCTCGTGCGTGTCGAGCAGCGACAGCGAACCCGCGTCGAGGTTCGCATCGAGCGCGCGTTCGCAGCAGTGGCGCAGCCAGTCGAGCTCGGCGCAGTCGCCCAGGTAGGGCCACGGCGCGAGCCCGGGGTGCACGCGCAGCCAGGCGGGCAGCGCAGCGCCCCACTCGCCGATGTCACCACGTTGCGGCGGCTCGTCGCGCCAGAATTCGCGCGCCATGTGCTTGAAGTCGTGCGCGCCCAGCAGCGCGCGCAGCGTCGGGAACGCCGCGGCGAGGGCGCGTTCGGCCAGCGCGTCGGCATTCGTGCGATAGATCTCCCAGCCCGATCGCGCACGCGCCTCTGGCCTGACCCGCGCGGCGCCCGCCGACGCGGCGTCCAGGTCGGTGCGCGCTGCGAGCGCTGCCAGCACCGCCCGCTGGCGGGCCGCTTCAGCGTCGAGGCCGATCACGCCGCCACCTCGGCGTGGCAGGCGACGGCACGATCGGCTTGCCCGAGCAGCACGTCAAGCGCCGGAACATCGGTGTCCCATTCGATCAGCGTCGGCACCGCGCCGAAGCGCCGCAGCGCGTGGCGGTAAACGTCCCACACTTCGGGTCGGACCGGGCTGCCGTGGTCGTCGATCGCCCAGGCGTCGGTCTGGGCGTAGCCGGCCAGGTGAATCTGCGCGACCCGCTCACGCGGCAATGCATCGACAGCGTCGCAACACGCCGCCAGGCGGTCAGGCGCTGCCGCATTGATCGCATTGACCATCAGGTTGTTCACATCGAGCAGGAGGCTGCAACCGCTGCGCCGGCACAGCTCGGTCAGAAACTCGGCCTCGCTCATCGAATCGTCGGCGTAGGCAAGGTACGCCGAGAGGTTTTCCAACAGAATCGGCCGGCGCAGGCGTTCCTGCACCAGGCTGACATTGCGCACCATGATGGCCAGTGCGCCGGGCGTGAAGGCCACCGGCAGAAGATCGTTGGCGTGCCACACGCCCCCGTCAACTCCACGGCTCGCGCGCGCGAAACACGCGTGGTCCGACACGCGCACCGGTTCGATTTCGCGCACCAGCTCGTCAAGTCGGTCGAGGTGCCAGCCATCGACTCCCAGTGCCGAGCCCAGGCCCAGGCCGACGCCGTGCAGGCTCACCGGATAAAGCTCACGCGCACGCCGCAGCACGGCGCGTGTGGCCCCACCCGCGGCGAAGAAGTTTTCGGAGTGGACTTCGACGAACGCCAGGTCCGCACCACGCTCAAGAAGTTGCTCGTAATGCGGCTGGCGCATGCCGATGCCCACCGCGGCGTCGGCGCGCCCGGGCACAGGCACTGCCACCTGAGCAATCCCGAGGGACAGCGGGGCTTGGCCTACTTCTTCGCCGCCTTGGCTTCGTCGGCCGTCATGCCGCCGAGCTGCTTGCACGTGCCCCCGGCCACATACTTCCATTCGCCGACATCCTTGTCGACCTTGGCCTGTCCGGCGCAGGTGTGAGTACCCGCCAGATTGGCGCAGTCGTTTTGACCGGCCTTGGCGATGCCGTAGCACTTTTCCTTGGGCTTGCCCTGGGCCGCAGCCTGAGTGACCAGGCCCAGCGCCAGCACCGAAGCCAATGCCGAGGAAATGACGAGTCGTTGGTTCATGGGTGAATCTCCGCGTAGACAAACTGATCGGGCAAGGCAGAACCTGCCACGGTGACTATTGTTCACCATCTGGGTCGTTCCGCACCCGCAGGGCCTTACAACCCTGCCGCAGCCCAACCCGGGCAAGAACCGATTCGCCCGGCTGCCAACTGCGTGGATACTGCGCCCACCCTACCCTCGACTCCAGGAGTGCGCATGCTCGACCTTCGAAAAGTTCTTCCCCACGCCGCCGCGCTGGCGCTTGCCGCCGCGGCACTCGGCGCCCAGGCGCAAGTCAAGTGGGATCTGCCGGCGGCGTACGCCGCGACCAACTTCCACACCGAGAACCTGACCCAGTTCGCCAACGATGTGGACAAGGCGACCGCGGGCAAGCTGAAGATCACGGTGCATGCCAACGCGTCGCTGTTCAAGGCGCCCGAGATCAAGCGCGCGGTGCAGGGCGGCCAGGCGCAGATCGGCGAGATCCTGCTCGCCAACTTCCAGAACGAATGGCAAATCTACGGCGCCGATGGTTTGCCTTTCCTCGCCGACAGCTACGACGCCTCGGCCAAGCTGTACAAGGCGCAAAAACCGGTGATGGAGAAGAAGCTCGCCGAACAGGGCCTGATGCTGCTCTTCGCGGTGCCGTGGCCGCCGCAAGGCATTTACGTGAAGAAGCCCATCGCTTCGGCGGCGGACCTGAAAGGCGTGAAATGGCGCGCCTACAGCCCGGCGACAGCGCGCATCGCCGAGCTGGTGGGAGCCCAGCCAGTGACAGTCCAGGCTGCGGAGTTGCAGCAGGCCATGGCCACCGGCGTCGTGGAAAGTTATATGTCTTCGGGCTCGACGGGCTATGACTCCAAGACCTACGAACACATCAAATACTGGTACGACACCCAGGCCTGGCTGCCGAAGAACGCCGTGATCGTCAACAAGGCCGCTTTCGACGCGCTCGATGCACCAAGCAGACAGGCGGTGGTGAAGGCCGGCGCCGACGCGGAGGTGCGCGGGTTCGCGGTGTCGAAGGCGAAGAACGACGAGTACAAGGAACTGCTGACGAAGAACGGCATGAATATCGTCGCGCCACCCGCCGCTCTCACTGCCGACATGAAGAAGGTGGGAGACACGATGCTCAAGGAGTGGCTCGAGAAGGCCGGCCCCGAAGGCCAGGCGATGATCGACGCGTACAAGAAGATGTGACCGTGAGGCGCGGCCTCGACGCACTGTTCGACTGGGCCGGTCGCCTGGCCGCGCTCGCGGTGCTGGCGATCTTCGTGCTGATGATCGCCGCGTCGATCGGCCGCCTCGCCGCGTGGCGCGTCGGCTGGGTCAACGACTATGTCTCGTGGCTTTGCGCGGCCGCGGCGTTTCTGGCGATGGCGCATGCGTTCAAGCATGGCGATTTCGTGCGCGTGACCCTGTTGCTCGATCGCCTGCCGGCACGCACCCGTGCCAGCTTTGAAGCGGCCTCGCTCGCACTGGCCGCGCTGGCGATCGGTTACCTGGCGTTCTGGGCAGCGCGTTTCACCTGGGAGAGCTGGAAGTTCAACGACATCGCGACGAATCTGGTTCCGATGCCGCTGTGGATACCGCAGCTCAGCTTCGTCGTCGGCGCCGCGTTGTTCCTGCTGGCGGTGCTCGACGAACTGGTCATCGTGTTGCGCGGCGCCAAGCCGACGTATGTGCGCCTGGTCGAAGAGCGCCATGCGCGTGGCGACTTTTCGGAGGACATATGAACCGCGTCAGCGACCCGAGCCGCGCCTTGCTCATGTCAAGCCCTCCGTCATCCCGGCGAACGCCGGGATCCACCGGCGCGCCCGACCCGGCAAGTGGATCCCGGCTTCCGCCGGGATGACGTTGCGCCATGAGTTTGATCGCCCTGGGCGGGCTGCTTCTGCTGATTCTGCTGCTGCTGCTCAGTGGCGGCGTGTGGATCGCGATGTCGCTGGCGATCGTCGGCTGGGTCGGCCAGTTCTTCTTCACGACCACGGCGCCGGGCAAGAACCTGTTCAGCGCTTTCTGGGAAAGCTCGGCGAGCTGGGAGCTGGCCGCCCTGCCGCTGTTCATCTGGATGGGCGAAATTCTGTTCCGCACGCGCTTGTCGGAGCAGATGTTCGAAGGCCTGGCGCCGTGGCTGAACCGGATTCCCGGGCGCTTGATGCACACCACGATCCTGGGGTGCGGCATCTTCGGCTCGGTGTCGGGTTCGTCTGCCGCGACTTGCGCGACGATCGCCAAGGTCGCGTTGCCCGAACTTCAGCGCCGCGGTTATGACGAGAAACTCGCGCTCGGCGCGCTCGCCACGGCCGGCACGCTGGGCATTCTGATTCCACCGTCGATCACGATGGTGGTCTACGCCGTCGCGGCAGACGCGAGCGTGATCCGCATCTTTCTCGCAGGTTTTCTGCCCGGCTTCCTGCTGATGCTGCTGTTTTCGGGCTACATCGGCTGGTGGAGCCTGCGCAATCCAGGCCGTGTGCCACCACCCGAAGCGCCGACGACGTTCGCCGAGAAACTGCGGCGCTCGGCGAGCCTGATCCCGTGCGGCCTGTTGATCCTGTTCATCGTCTGGGTCTTGGTCGCAGGCTGGGCCACCGCCACCGAGTGCGCCGCCTACGGCGTGCTGGGTTCGCTCGTCATCGCCGCGGCGGGCGGGTCGCTCACCCGGCGCAACTTCTGGGACGGCCTCATGAGCGCGACGCGCGTGAGCTGCATGATCATGTTCATCCTTGCCGGCGCGGCGTTTCTGGCAAAGACGATGGCGTTCACCGGCATCCCGCGCGAACTTGCCGAATGGGTGGCGGCGATGCAATTGAGCCCGTACGCGCTCATTGCCGTTCTGGTCGTCGTCTACCTCGTGCTGGGCACGGCGCTGGACGGCATCTCGATGATCGTGCTTACCAGCGCCGTCGTGTTACCGATGATTCAGAAAGCCGGCTTTGATCTGATCTGGTTCGGCATCTTTATCGTGCTTCTCGTCGAGATCGCCGAAGTCACTCCGCCGGTAGGATTCAATCTTTTCGTGCTGCAGAACATGACCGGCAAGGACAGCAATACGATCGCTCGCGCCGCGCTGCCCTTCTTCATGTGCCTGGTGCTTTGCATTGCACTCATCACGCTGTTTCCCAGGATCGTGACCTGGCTGCCCGATACCTTGATGGGCGTGTCGCGCTGAGGCGCGCGAGTTCGCCCTTTCGTCCAGGAGTTTTGACCATGAGTGACGACTCGTCCGATACCGTCTGGGAAATGGCGACGATGCCGGCGTCGCTTGTCGAGGTGGTCGAAAAGTCCAGCCAGGCGGGGTTTGTCTGGCCCGCGCCACCCTTTGCCACGTATCCCGAACCGCTTGTGCAGACCGACCCGCTGCCCTGTGAAGTGGTCGGCCTGAACGACAAGCGCAGCGCCGGGCGCCTGACATTCTTCGTGCCGGACCAGCAGGTCGCGTACCTGCAAATGCCGCCGGCACGCACCACGTTCCCGCTGCGCTTCGAGCACTTTCGCTCGCTCACGTTGACGACGCCACTGGAACCGGTGGCGCTGCCGCACACCGACCCGCATGCCGACATCCTCAGCCAGCGCAGCGAGGTGCCGTTTCACGTCACGCTGACCGGCGGCGGGGAACTCAGCGGAATGAGTATCGGCCATGTGGAGCGCGACTTCGGCCTGTTCCTGTTCCCGCCGATCGGCAACGATGGCAGCGTGCAGCGAATGTTCATTCCTCGCGCCGCGTTCGTGCAGTTCTCCACCGGGCCACGCATCGGCGAGGTGCTGATCGAACAGCAACGCGCGACGCCGTCGCAAGTCGACGCGGGCCTGAGCGTTCAGCATGCCCTGCGCAACCAGAAGCTTGGCGAGCTGCTCGTGCTGCGCAAGGTCGTCACGCCCGAGCAGTTGCTCGAGGCGATTGCACAGCAGGAACGCATGCCGATGGTTCGCATCGGCGAGGCCTTGCTGTCGCTGGGCATGGTCACGCAAGCGCAACTGAACGCCGCGCTGGAACAGCAAAGCGCTGACCGAACCGTGCCGCTGGGCACGTTGCTGGTTCGCATGGGCGCGGTTTCCGCGGGCGACTTGCAGATCGCGTTGGCGCGCAAGATGGGCTACCCGTTTGTCGACGTCGAAGCCTTTCCGATCGAGGCAGTTGCGCTGCGCGCGCTGTCGTATTCCGTGGCGTCGCGCCAGTCGGTGCTGCCCTTGCTGATCCGCAACGCCCGCCTGATCGTCGCGATGGACGACCCGGCGCAGCGCCGCGAAGCGCTCGAAGAGGTCGAGTTCATCACGCAGATGAAGGTCGTCCCGGTGCTGGCACAAGCACAGCTGCTCCGCGAGGTGCTGAAGGCGTCGTACGAGAAGCTCGGCAGCGACACCGGCTTGTTCAAGTGGGACGACGTGGCGTTCGAACCCGGCGAGGTGCAGGTCACCGACACCAACAAGCTCGTCGAGTCGCTCGAGCTCGAGGGTCTGGACAGCGCGCGCGGCGAGCTGGACGCGCCGATCGAGCAATCCGACAGCTCCCTGGTGCGGCTGATCAACAACATGATCATCGAAGCGCACAAGGAAGGCGCATCCGACATCCACATCGAAAGCTACCCGGGCCGCGAGAGGATCCGCATCCGCTTTCGCAAGGACGGCCTGCTGCGAACCTACCTCGAATTGCCGCCGAGCTATCGCAGCGCGCTGGTCGCGCGCATCAAGATCATGGGCGACCTGGACATCAGCGAACGCCGCAAGCCGCAGGACGGCAAGATCAACTTCGCGAAGTTCTCGGCGCACCACCGGCTCGAATTGCGCGTCGCGACGATACCCACCAACAACGGCCTGGAAGACGTGGTGCTGCGCGTGCTCACGTCGGCGCGCCCGATCCCGCTGGGCAATCTCGGGCTGTCACCCGGCAACCTCGAGCAGTTCAGACACGCCGTCGAGCGGCCCTATGGCTTGGTGCTGTGCGTCGGCCCCACGGGCTCAGGCAAGACGACGACGCTGCACTCCGCACTCAGCCACATCAACGTTCCGGAGCGCAAGATCTGGACTGCAGAAGACCCGATCGTAATCACCCAGCCGGGGTTGCGCCAGGTGCAAGTGAACCCGAAGATCGAGTGGACATTCGCCAAGGCGCTGCGCGCCTTCCTGCGCGCCGACCCGGACGTCATCATGATCGGCGAAATCCGCGACGCCGAGACCGCGCAGGTCGCCGTCGAGGCTTCCCTGACGGGCCACCTGGTGCTGAGCACGCTGCACACGAACAGCGCCCCCGAGACCGTGACACGCCTGCTCGACATGGGCATGGACCCGTTCAACTTTGCCGACTCGCTGCTCGCCGTGCTTGCGCAGCGCCTGGTGCGGCGCCTGTGCGAGAAATGCCGGGTCAGCGAGCCCGCCACGTTGCAGGAAACCGCCGAACTGACGGCCGACTACATGCATGCGTTTGGTCGCGGCGAGGCTCCGGTGGAGCGCGACACCGTGCTTGCCGGGTGGGTGCACCGCCATGGCAAGGACGGCAAGCTGCTCACGCACCGCAGCGCCGGCTGCCTGGAGTGCAACCACAGCGGCTTCAAAGGACGTGTGGGCTTGCAGGAACTGATGGTCGTCTCCAGCGAGATGCGGCACCTCATCCAGACCGGCGCGCGCGCCGAAGCGATGCAGAAACTCGCGTTTGCAGAAGGCATGTGCAGCCTGCGCCAGGACGGCATCGAGAAGGTTCTGGCCGGCCTGACGACGATCGACGAGGTGCGGGCGACGAGCAACGCGTAGCGCTTGGCGCGGCTGAACTTCGCCGTTCGCTTTCCACCCTTGCGGCGGTTCGCCGCGATGTGCCTGCGAGGGTGGAGCAGGGGCAGGTGGCCCGGCACCCGAGTGGCATGCGAGGGCCGGCAGGCAACCGACAGTTGCGGCCGGGCGGCGGTGGTGCCCGCGCGCCACGCCGCGCGTCACGGCGCAGGGTCGAGCTTCTTGTTGTGAGTTTGCAGGTAGCGTGCGATCAAGTCGAAGTCGCGCGCGAAACCAGCCCAGCGCTGCTGCACCGCGGCGGGCGCGTCGGCGAGACCGCTTTGCCCGAGCAGATTGCGCCGCGGTTGTGCGGAGTCGATGTCGTATATCGCGGCCGGGTCGCCGTCCACCAGCATGTGCCGGCCCACCAGGACGCCCAGCTCACCCGTGCCGTTGAACTGGAACGTGAAGGCGACGCGCGAGTCGTCAAAGCGCGGGTCGAGCAGATCGCGCCCGAGTGTCGTGTTGCGATGCCCAATTCCCGCCAGCGCCGCCAGCGTGGGTAACACGTCCGCCTGCTGTGCCCAGGACTCGACACGCCGTGGCGCCACGCGGCCCGGCGCGTAGACCAGCAGCGGCGTGTGGCCCTGCGTGATCGCGAGTTCGCGCCACGCCGGCGGGAAGTGCGCTCCGGTGGCGCCGCTGATGCCGTGGTCGCCGATGAACGCAAAGATCGTGTTCGCGAACCAGGGTTCGCGTCGCGCACGCTGCATGAACTGGCCG
>JANNKM010000458.1:0-1768 GCA_031396305.1 Rhizobacter sp. | reverse complement strand
GCGCGAAGTAGCGTATCGCGAGGTCGAACCCGTCCCCCGCGAGGTCGCGCGCCTCGAGCGAGGCATCGAGCCGCACGTCGACGCCGGGGTACGCCTTCGTGAACAGCGGCAGGCGCGGAATCAGCCACAGCGATGCCATGCCTGGCGTCGTGGTCAGCGCCAGCACCTCGCGCCGCGCCGGCGCGCGAATCTGCGTCACCGACTCGCGCAGTTGCGCCAGCACCTGCGTGCACGTGGCATGCAGGCGCTGGCCGTCGTCGGTGAGCAGCAGAGCGCGGTGTCGGCGCCGGAACAGCGCGACGCCGAGATCGTCTTCGAGTGCGCGGATCTGGCGGCTCATCGCCGACTGGGTGACGAAGCGCTCGGCGCCCGCGCGCGTGAACGACAAGTGCCGCGCCGCGGCCTCGAAGGAGGCGAGCAGATCGAGCGGCGGCAGGCGTGCTGGGTCTTTCATTTGCATGCGCCCAACGAATGCGAAGGATTCTTAATCATCGTTTGAGTGTCCTTTTACGAAAGCGCATTATTCAAGGCATCGGATCGCTGCGCAAGCAGTCTGGCATGCGACCCAAGCATGCAAAGCGATGCCCCACCGAAACCTGGAGGTTCCCATGATGATCGACACTCGCCACGCCCGCCTGCCGTTGACCGTGGGCCAGATCGCCCGCCTCGAACACGCACGAGACAGCCGCTTGACCGCACTGCGCGGTCACGCCTGGATCACCGTGGACAACGACCCGCGCGACATCGTGCTCGCGCCGGGCGAGTCTTTTGTCGTCGACTCGAATGCCGGTGTTCTGGTCGTCCCGCTGCGCGGCGACCAGGTCTTGGAACTGGCCATCGACGGCCCCGCAGGGCGGCCCGCACCGGGCCGCGCCACGACCACGCCGTGGGCGCGCCTGCGCGCAGCACTCATTCCGACCGGTGCAGCCTCGCTCACGGTGGGAGCAGCCGGCGCTTGAAATCCGTCTTGCTGTCCGGCGCCGTCGTGCTGGAACGCGGCAGTCCACACGACAATCGCGGCATGACTGATCTGTCCGCCTTCGCCATCACCAGGAAATGGCCTGCCCGGCAGCCTGACCGGCTGCAGCTCTACTCGCTGCCCACGCCCAATGCAACAAGATCCCGGCAATCCTCGATCCGCATGGGCCCGAGGGAAAGCCGCTGCCTCTTTTCGAATCGGGCGCGATCCTGATCGATCTGGCCGACAAGACCGGCCAGCCCTGGCCACGCTGGCGCAGCAACCGGTTCGAGGAGACGCCCATGCTTGAGCAGCGCATCGATCAAGGCGGCCGATCCGTCCGCGCTGGCGCAGCCGGACTCATCGCCGCGCTTGTCGTCACGCTTGTCGCCGGCTGCGCCGCCGTCGGCCCCGACTACCGGGGTGCGCCGAGCATGCTGCAGGGCAGCGCTTTCATCAATGCCGGTGCCAGTGCGAGCAATCCGCAACCGGTACACGACGATATCGCGACCTTCTGGCGCGGCTTCAACGACGCCGAGTTGAGCGCACTCGTCGAACGCGGTATGGCCGCCAATGGCGATGTGCGCATCGCGCAGGCGCGTCTGCAGGAGGCGCGCCGCGCGCAGCGCCGAGGAGGCCGCGCAACTCGCGCGCACGCGTTACGACGCGGGCGTCACCGATTTCCGGGTCGTGCTCGACGCTGAGCGCGAGGTGCTGGCAAATCGCGACCAGTGGGTGCAGGCGCAAACCGGCACTGCGACCTCGCTGGTGGCGGTGTACCGGGCCCTCGGCGGGGGCTGGGCCGCACCG
>JANNKM010000486.1:0-20691 GCA_031396305.1 Rhizobacter sp. | reverse complement strand
CGGGGCTGGGACGTGTGGACGTGCTTGATCGAGCACCTCGGTCTCGTCAGCAACGACGCGGTCGTCGACGCATCGCCGACGATCGTGACGCCTGCGTTGACGCCCGCGGAAGCGTTTCAGGTCGAGGCCACGAGCCACGGTGCCTACAAGTTCAGCCGCAAGCCCACCGGCGACATTCTGGCAATCGGCCGCATCAAGGAGATCCACCGCCGCATTCCGAACACGCATCTCGTGATGCACGGCAGCTCGAGCGTGCCGCAGGATCTGCTGGAGGAGATACGCCAGTACGGCGGCAAGATGAAAGAGACCTACGGCGTGCCGGTCGAAGAGATCCAGGAAGCCATCAAGCACGGCGTGCGCAAGATCAATATCGACACTGACGTGCGCCTGGCAATGACCGGCGCGATCCGCAAGTACCTGGCGCAAAACCCCGACAAGTTCGACCCGCGTGACTACCTCAAGCCGGCGCGCGAAGCGGCCAAGGGCATCTGCAAACAGCGCTATCTGCAGTTCGGCTGCGAAGGCCAGGCGGGCAAGATCAAGGCCCAGCCGCTGGACGCCGTCGCCAAGCGGTACGCGAAGGGCGAGCTCGCGCAGACCGTGGTGTAGACGCCCCTGATTGCACTGCAAACCCGGCGTCATGCCGGGTTTGTTCTTTCTGGAAGGGGCCGGGTCACCGGCTATCATCGACTTCGCTTCAGGTGCAACCGGCGTCTGCGCCGGGTGTTAAACGGGAAGCAGGTGAGGTTGCCTTCACGGGCACCCAGGCCTGCGCTGCCCCCGCACCGGTAAGCAGGTGCAAAGTCATCACGAAGCCACTGCGGGAACGTTTCCCGCGGGAAGGCGGTGACCCCCGGCGTGTGCAAACGCGTGCGACCTGCGAGCCCGGATACCGGCCTGGCGCACCGCCGCCGGTGTGTCCACACGCCGGCATTTGCCACCAACGCAGCCTGCGGGGACGCTGGCTGCACGGAGTTGTTTCGATGGACGCCATCCGTCATCGGCCTGCCGCGCTTTGCGGCCCGGGCCTTCTTGTACTTTCCCTCTTTTCCTTCGAGTCGCGCGCCGCCGAATCGGCGCAACTGCCCGGCGTGGTGGTCACCGCCACGCGCAGCGCGCAGGCGCTGGCCAACACGTTGTCCGACGTGCGCATCGTCGATGCGCAGGCGATTCGCGATGCGGGCGCGAGCACATTGACCGAAGTGCTGCGCCTCCATGGGGGCGTTGAGATCGCCTCGAATGGTGGGCCAGGCCAGCTCTCCTCGGTTTTCATTCGCGGCAGCAACGCAAACCATGTGGTGCTGCTGATCGACGGCGTGCGCATCAATTCGGCGACTGCCGGCTTGAACGCGTGGGAGAACATTCCCCTGGCGCAGATCGAGCGCATCGAGATCGTGCGCGGCGCTGCGAGCAGCCTGTATGGCGCTGACGCGATCGGCGGCGTGATCCAGATCTTCACGCGCAGCGACACGCGCACGCAGGCGCGACTCGGCGCCGGCAGTTGGGGCACGCGTGAAGCCTCGGTCGGTGTCGGGCGCGAGTTCGGTGCCTTCAAGCTTTCGGTGCAGGCGGGGTATGGTGAATCCCGGGCCTATTCGGCGACCAACCCGAGCCATCCGTTCTCGTTCGATCCGGACACCGATCCCTACCGAAACCACAACCTCGGCGTGGGGCTCGAGTACGCGTGGGCCACTGACCAGAGCGTCATCGTGCGCGAGCTCATCAGTCGAGGCAGCACGGCCTTTGACTGCGGCCCAGGCAATGATGTCACCCGACAGAGACTCTCGACCTTCTCCGTCGAGAGCCGCAATCGCCTGACTGCGCAGTGGCGCAGCAGCCTGCGCATGGGCAGTGGCACTGACGACAGTACGACCACCGGCAACTGCGCCGGACGCTTTCGCACCGAACACGATCAATTGACGTGGCAGAACGACATCAACGGCCTTGGCGGCCAACTCGTCGCGGGCACGGAACTGCGGCGCGAGCGGGTGATCAGCGATACCGCGTACAGCGAAACGCTGCGCCATGTTGCCGCTGCCTTTGGCGGCTATTCGGCGACGCTGGACTCGCACCTGCTGCAAGGCGCGCTGCGTGTGGACGACAACTCGCAGTTCGGCGCGCGCCCCACGGGCAATGTGGCCTATGGCTACCGCCTCACGCCGATGTGGCGCGCCTCGATCGGGCTGGGCACGGCGTTCAAGGCGCCGAGTTTCAACGACTTGTACTATCCGCTGAGTTTTGGCTTCTCGGGCAATCCCAACCTGAAACCCGAGCGTTCGCGCAATGTCGAAATCGCGGCGAATTTTGATTCAGATGCTGTTCAAGGCGGATTGGTGCTGTTCGACGGCCGCGTGCGTGACCTGATCGCGATTGACTCCACGTTCTCCACGGTGATCAATGTGAAGCGGGCACGCATTCGCGGTATCACGCTCAGTGCTGGGTTTGTGCAGGCCCCATGGAACGTGCGTGGCGAGTTCACCCGCCAAGGCGCTACTGACCTCGCCACAGGCAATCAATTGGCACGGCGCGCGCGCCAGCACGGCAGCGCGAGCGTCACCGTCACGCCCGGCCCATGGCGCGCCGGTCTCGAATGGCTGACCCAGGGCGCACGCTTCGACGTCGCAAGCAATACCGCGGCGTCGCGCATGGGCGGGTACGGCTTGCTGAATCTGCACGTGGCCTACGCCATCTCGCCCGAGCTGAGCGTGCTTGCGCGCTTGAACAATGCGACCGACCGCACCCATGAGCTGGCCCAGGGTTACAACACGCCGTCGCGCAATACCCTCGTCGCGCTCGAGTACACGGCTCGCTAGGACCGGCGGCACCGGTCGGGCAGGAGCAGTCAGGCATGAACCGGCGTTGGCAGATCGGCTTCGTTCTGGCAGCCTTATCGGCGCTGGCGTTTCTGGTGGCACTGAGCGTGGGCAGCAATTCGATAGCACCGCCCGAGGTGCTGCGCCTGCTGCTGCAACCCGACGCCAGCGCAAACGCTGACGTGCTGCACGGCCTGCGCCTGCCGCGCGCGTTGGCGGCGTTCGGCACGGGTGCGCTGCTTGCGGTGGCCGGTGCTTTGTTGCAGGTGCTGTTGCGCAATCCGCTCGCCGACCCCTACGTGCTGGGCACCTCGGGCGGCGCCGCGGTAGGGGCGCTGCTCGCGATGCTGCTGGGCCTGGGCGCGGCCTGGGTGCAGTTCGGCGCTTTCGGCGGCGCGTTGTTGTCGATCGTCTTCGTCTTCGGCATCGCGCAGCGCGACTTGTCGCGCCATTCATTTGCGGGAGACGCCAGCCAGACCGCGCCTCGGCTGCTGCTGACCGGCGTCATGTGCGCCGCGCTGTGGTCGGCGCTGATCGCGCTGCTGTTGCTCATCGCGCCCGAAGCGCGCCTGCGCGGAATGTTGTTTTGGCTGAGCGGTGACTTGAGCGGTGTGGCAACGCCCTGGTGGCCGCTCGCGACGCTGGGCGTGTTGCTGCTGGCCACATTGCCGCTGGCGCGCGGCCTGAACGTGTTGTTGCGCGGCCCCGCGATCGCGCACACGCTGGGTGTGGACGTGACGGCGCTGCGGCGCAAGACCTATCTGCTCGCCTCGCTCGCGACGGCGGTTGCGGTGACGACTGCCGGCAGCATTGGCTTCGTGGGACTCGTCGTTCCGCATGCGTTGCGCCTGCTGATCGGCAACGACCAGCGCATGCTGTTGCCCGCCTGTGCCTTTGGGGGCGGCATCTTGCTGCTGCTTGCCGACACGGCGGCGCGCAGCATCGTCGCCCCGATGCAGTTGCCGGTGGGGGTGATCACCGCGCTGTTCGGTGTGCCGACGTTTCTGTTCCTGTTGCTGCGTCGAGCGGGCCAAAGATGACCGCCGCACCGCAGCCCGCCGTCGAGCCGATTCTCGCCACCCGCGAGCTGCGGCTGCGCGCCGGGCCGCGCACCTTGGTCGAAGGCCTGTCGTTGAACATTCATCGGGGCCAGTTGTGGTGCGTGCTCGGCGCCAACGGCAGCGGCAAGACGAGCCTGCTGCACTGCCTGGCCGGGCTGCACCCGGCGCAAGGCGGCGAAGTGAGGCTGCAAGACCGGCTTCTCGCCGACTGGCCGCTGCTTGAGGCGGCGCGCGTGCGCGGCCTGTTGCCCCAGGCCCTGCATGACGCCTTCAGCGCATGCGCGCTCGATGTCGTGCTGATGGGCCGGCATCCGCACCTGGAGCGCTGGGCCTGGGAAAGCGCCGCGGACCGTGCCCTGGCGCTGCAGGCCCTGCAGTGTGTCGACCTTAAAGGCTTCGCCCAGCGCGACGTGCTCACTTTGTCGGGCGGGGAACGCCAACGCGTGGGCATCGCCGCCTTGCTCGCGCAAGACCCGACCGTGCTGTTGCTCGACGAGCCGCTCGCATATCTGGACCTGAGGCATCAGATCGGCGTGCTCGAACACCTGGCATTGCTGGCGCGGCGCGATGGCAAGGCGGTGGTGCTGGCCCTGCACGACCTGAACCTCGCCCACCGCTTCGCGACCCACGCGCTGCTGCTCGGCGGCCCCGGAGCACCGCGGCTCGGGCCGGTGGCCGAGGTCATGACGGAACCAGCCTTGAGTCTGGCTTTTGGCCATGCGGTGTCGCGCGTCAGCGTCGGCGCGCGTACGCTGTTCGTGCCGCAGTGATCGCCGTGCCCGCACTGCGCCTGTTCCCACCTGCGGCGTGCGCCGGGTTGGCGTTTGCCGCGGCTGCGTTTTGCTTGCTCGCCGCAAACGCAGCCGACACGGCAGGCGTGCAGGTTCGAGACGATGCCGGCGTCACGCTCGCGCTGCGCGCACCGGCGCGGCGCGTCGTCAGCCTCGCGCCGCATCTCACGGAACAGTTGTTCGCCGTCGGCGCGGGCGCGCAGGTGGTCGGTGTCGTCGCCTACAGCGACTTTCCCGACAGCGCGCGGCAACTGCCCCTGGTCGGCGACAGCACGCAGCTCGACCTGGAGCGAATCGTCGCATTGCGGCCCGATCTCATCGTCGCCTGGCACAGCGGAAATTCGGCGCCGCAACTGGATCGGCTGGCGGGGCTGGGGATCGCGGTGTATCGCAGCGAGTCGCGCGAGCTCGGCGACATCGCCAGCACCTTGCGGCGCTTGGGCCAGTTGACGGGGAACAGCGCCACCGCGAACGACCAGGCGCGGCGTTTCGAGACCGGCATCGCCGCGCTGCGAGGACGCTACGCGCAGCGCAGCGAGGTGCGCGTGTTCTACCAGATCTGGCACCAACCGTTGCTGACGATCAACCGCACGCACATGATCAGCCAGGCCCTGCTGCTGTGCGGTGCGCGCAATGTCTTTGCCGACCTGGGCGCGCTGACGCCAGCGGTCGGCGAAGAAGCCGTGCTTGCCGCCGACCCCGATGCCATCGTCACCGCTGCCGTGCCCGGCCGTGCGGTCGATGACCTCCAGAGGTGGCGCAAGCGCAAGGGCCTGCGCGCAGCGTCATTGGGCAACTTGCTGCACGTCAACCCCGACACGCTGCACCGCCAGTCGCATCGCTTCGTCGAAGGCGCCACCGAACTGTGCCAACAGATCGATGTGGCGCGCGACCGCAGCCGCGCGGCGCCTGCCGTCAAGCGTCGGGGTTGATCCCGTCCAGCGTATGGTTCTGTCCGCCGCGGCAGGCGATCTTCAGCGCGCCGATGCGGTTGCCCAGAGTGGCGCAGCGTGGCAGCTCCCAGCCGCGCTCCAGGCCAAAAAGCAGGGCGGCGCGAAACGCGTCGCCGCAGCCGGTGGGGTCGAGCACTTCGCGCGCCGTCACGCCGTCCAGCAGCGTGCGCTCGCCTTGCTGCCAGACCACGCAGCCCTGCGCGCCGAGCGTGACGACGACGCCGCGCAGCCTGGTGCGCGACAGCGACTCCAGCGTGTAACCGGTGCGTTCGCACAACATGCGCGCTTCGTAGTCATTCATCGCGACCCACGTCGCCTGGTCGATGAAAGCGCGCAGTTCGGGCCCGTCGAACATCGGCAGACCCTGGCCCGGGTCGAAGATGAAGGGAACGCCCAGCTTGGCGAGTTGCGCGGCGTGGCCCAGCATCGCGTCGCGCCCGTCGGGCGAAATGATCGCGAGCTTCATGTCAGCGCGCCTGGGCACTTCGATCAGGTGCGCGGATTGCATGGCCCCGGGATGGAACGCGGTGATCTGGTTATTGTCTTGATCGGTGATGATGATCGCCTGGGCCGTGTAGCTGTCGGCGATGGGCCGCACGAACTCGGTGCTCGCGCCCCAGGATCGAAGCCGGTCCAGGTAACCCTGGCCGTCCTGGCCGATCGCCGCCATCACGAGCGGCTCACCGCCGAGCAGCGCGAGCGTGTACGCGATGTTGCCGGCGCAGCCACCGAATTCACGGCGCAGCGTGGGCACGAGGAACGACACGTTCAGGATGTGCACCTGCTCAGGCAGGATTTGCTGCGCAAACCGGCCCGGAAAGGTGGTGATCGTGTCAAACGCAAGTGAACCGCAAATCAATGCCGCCATGAAGGCTCCGAAGGGTTGGGGGGTGAGAGGGCGGGGGTTGGTGGCCGAATTCAGGCGTCAGGGATAGAAGATCTCGACGGTGTAGCCGGTCACGAGCGGCGTTCCAGCGGCCAGAGCGAGTTGCAGCTGCGTCTCTCTCGCAGGCTCAAGCACGCCAGCGGCGGCCTGAAAATCCGCGGGCGACAGCGCCTTGCGTAAGAGCAGTTTGCCGCTCGCGTCGGTCAGACTCAGCTCCACCCACGGCATGGCCACGGCGAGCGTACCGCGGTTGCGCAACACCACTGCCACGCGAAATTGGTCGGAGCCCGCGCCTGCGCCGGCGATGCGCGTGAAACTCGAGCTCTCCAGCGCGATGTCGTCCAGGCGTCGCACGGCTTCGATCGAGCATGCCGCCAGATCGCACCACCGGGCGATCAGCGGCAGCGTGTCGGGCCAGCGCGCCGCGATGCTGTTGCGCCAGTGGTGGCCGGCCTGCAGCACGAGCAGCGCGAGCAACGCCAACGCCGCCAGCGACAACAGCATGCGCACCCAGGGGCGGTTGCGGCGCTCCAATTGGTCGGCCTGACGCAGGAACTCCGGCGCGCCCGAGGTATCGTGCTGCAGCGGCGCGCTGTCGTCGAACGGCAGGCCGGAATCGAGCGGCCTGGAGGGAATGTCGTCATCGGCGGGCAACTCGGAGTCATGCGTCAAGCCGCTGATATCGGGCGCTTCGATCGCCGTGAAGCGGCTGTTCCTGTCGCCGGCGCGGGTGCCTTGGCGCTCGGGAAACAGCTCGCTGCCCATGCGTTCGACGAGCGAGGGGTCCTGGCGCTCGTGTTCGGGTTCCTTGACTGGCGTCCCCGGGGGTGCTGATGCGACCGGCGCAACCGGTGCCCGCATGGCGCCGGGCGAAGCCTGCGGCGCCGCCGCTGGTACCGCGCCACGCGGCGTCCTGCTCGGCACGGCCTCGGCGAGTTCGCCGGTCCACGTGCCCGGCGCGGTATCGCGGTCCAGGTCGAACAGACCTTCGAGGGCGTTGAATACTTCGTTGCAGCGGCCGCAACGCACCCAGCCCTCCGACACCTTGAGCTGGTCCTGGACGACGCGGAACACCGTTCCGCAAGCCGTACAAGTGGTGGCCAGACTCATTGGACGATCATGCCACGCGGGATCAGACGAGGCGCCGCGCCGTCATCAGAATCCAGCCATCCTCGGCATCGCTGACTTCCAATGCGAGCCACGGCGCGTAGGCCTGCGTCAACTCCGCGGCCTGGCGCTCCAGAATACCCGCCAGCACCAGGCTCGCGCCCGGGGCGACATGCGCTGCCAGCAGCGGCGCGAGCAACTTGAGCGGTGTGGCCAGAATGTTCGCCAGCACCACGGCGTAGCCACCGCGCGCGGCTTCGGGCGCCGCGGCGTTCAGCGCCACGCCGTTGGCGAGCGCATTCGCCTGGGTGGCGGCCACGGCCACCGGGTCGATGTCGACGGCGTCGATCGCGTGTGCGCCGTGCAGCGCGCAAGCGATCGCCAGGATGCCCGATCCGCAGCCGTAGTCGAGCACGCGCGGCCAAGGCGCTTGCGCGTCGGCGTGGCGCGCGATCCAGCGCAGGCACATGCGCGTTGTCGGGTGGGTGCCGGTGCCGAACGCTTGGCCGGGGTCGAGCCGAAGCACCCGGCTTGCGTCCCGCGGCGGTTCGTGCCAGCTGGGCACGACCCAGAAGCCAGACGAGATTTCGTTGGGGGTGAACTGCGACTGAGTGAGTTTCACCCAATCCTGGTCCGCCAGTTCGGCGATGGACTGCAGCGCAAGCCCCTGCGCCCAGTCCTGGGCCACGAGCCACGTGGCGGCGCGGGTCGCATCGGGCTCATGGTCGAAAAGGGCCTTGATCACCGACCGGTTCCAGCCGGCTGCTGCGCCACCCGGCGTCACCATGCCAGGTTCGCCGAACAGCGCCTGCTCGACGCCGTTGCCGGCGTCGGCGTCTTCCACCGAGACCGACAATGCGCCGAGCGCATCGATCAGCGCGTCCGAACTGCGCTCCACGCAGTGCTGCGGCGCGAGCAGCGACACCTCGAACATGGTTCTGCGCGCGCCCTTGCCGCGAGCTAGCGCTTGTGCTGGCTCATCCAGCCTTCGAGATAGTGAATGCTGGTGCCACCTTCGATGAACTTCGCATCGACCATCAGTTCGCGGTGCAGTGGTATGTTCGTGAGGATGCCTTCGACGACGGTTTCCGACAGCGCGATGCGCATGCGCGCCAGGGCCTGGTCGCGCGTGTCGCCGTGCACGATGATCTTGCCGATCATCGAGTCGTAGTGCGGCGGCACGAAGTAGATGGTGTAGGCGTGCGAGTCGACGCGCACCCCCGGGCCGCCCGGCGGGTGCCAGGTGGTGATCCGCCCGGGCGACGGCGTGAACTTGTACGGGTCTTCGGCGTTGATGCGGCACTCGATGGCGTGGCCGCGCATCTGGATGCTGCGCTGGGTGAAAGGCAGCTTCTCGCCGGCGGCCACCCGGATCTGCATCTGCACGATGTCGATGCCGGTCACGAGTTCGGTCACCGGGTGCTCGACCTGCACCCGGGTATTCATTTCGATGAAATAGAACTCGCCGCCTTCAAACAGGAACTCGAACGTTCCGGCACCGCGATAACCGATGCGCTTGCACGCGGCGGTGCAGCGCTCGCCCACCTTTTCGATGACGCGCCGCGCGATGCCCGGCGCCGGCGCCTCTTCGATGATCTTCTGGTGGCGTCGCTGCATCGAGCAGTCGCGCTCGCCCAGCCAGACGGCGTTCTTGTGTTCGTCGGCGAGCACCTGGATTTCGATGTGGCGCGGGTTCTCGAGGAACTTTTCCATGTAGACCGCAGGATTGCCGAACGCCGCTCCGGCTTCGGCACGTGTGGTCTGCACCGCATTGACGAGCGCGGCTTCGGTGTGCACGACACGCATGCCGCGTCCGCCACCCCCACCTGCGGCCTTGATGATCACGGGATAGCCGATCGCGCGCGCCTGGCGAATGATTTCCTTCGGGTCGTCGGGCAATGCATTCTCCGAACCCGGTACGCAGGGAACCCCAGCCTTGATCATCGCCTGCTTGGCGGCGACCTTGTCGCCCATCGTGCGTATCGCTTCGGGCGTCGGGCCGATGAAGACGAAGCCGCTGCGCTCGACGCGCTCGGCGAAATCAGCGTTCTCCGACAAAAAGCCGTAACCGGGGTGGATGGCCTCGGCGTCGGTCACCTCGGCCGTGGCGATGATCGCCGGCATGTTGAGATAGCTCTGCGCCGACGCCGCCGGGCCGATGCACACCGCTTCATCGGCGAGCTTGACGTATTTGGCGTCGCGGTCGGCCTCGGAATAGACGACGACCGACTTGATGCCCATCTCGCGACAGGCGCGCTGAATGCGCAGGGCGATCTCCCCGCGATTCGCGATCAGGATCTTCTTGAACATGACGCCTTATTCGATGACGAACAGAGGCTGGCCGAACTCCACCGCCTGACCGTTTTCGCACAGGATGGTCTTCACCGTGCCGGCCTTGTCGGCCTCGATCTCGTTCATGATCTTCATCGCTTCGATGATGCAGATCGGGTCCCCCTCCTTGACCACCGTACCCGGCTCGGCGAGCGGCTTGCCGCCTGGGCTGGCCGAACGGTAGAAAGTGCCGACCATCGGCGACTTCACGGTGTGGCCCGCAGCTTCTGGTTCCGGGCTTGGTGCCGCAGCAACCGCGGTCACCGACGCCGGGGCCGTTGCTGGAGCCACTGCCGTGGCAGCGACGGGAATGACCACCGGCATTGCCATTCCTGCCGCAGCCACCCTGGACGGGTCGGATTTGACGATCCGTACCTTGCCATCGGCTTCCGTGATCTCGAGTTCCGCGATATTCGATTCCGACACCAGATCGATCAGTGTCTTGAGTTTGCGCAGATCCATTGCTGTCTCCAACGTTGCTTGTCGTCTATGCCGCGTCGCTGTCTTCCGCGTCGATCGCGTTCCGATCGGTATCGATCGCGTGTTCCACCTAGCCTGGGAGCGAAGAGCTGATCGGCTAGGCGCAGCCGGGCGTTCCATTCAGGCTCAAAGTTCGAGAGGTGCGAACTTTACGCGCTTTGAATGCAATTACGAGCCGTTGACAAGAATCTTGTGCGAAATCGCCCAGGCTCCGAGAGCCGACGATTGCCGGTCATCCAATAGCCTTGACCCATGCCTTCAGGTCCTCAGGCTTGAGTGCGCCCAGTTTGCGGTGCTGCACATTGCCGCTGCGGTCGTAGACGACGCTGAACGGCAGAGCCCCCGAGCTGTTGCCGAGCTCGCGCGCCAGCTCCGAGCCTGCGAAGCCGAGCATCCCGACCGCGAACTCGACGTTGCGGCGCTTCACGAAGTCGCGCACCGGATCCGGGTTGTCGATTGCCAGTCCTACGACGCGCCAGCCCTGGGCGGCGTGGTCGCGTTGAAACTGATCGAGCATCGGCATTTCAGCGACGCAGGGCGCACACCAGGTGGCCCAGAAATTGACGAGCACAGGCTTGCCGCGCAACTCGGCCATGACCAGTTCGCCGCCAGCAGGCCGCTCGAAGCGCATCGACCACAGGTCCGCCCCGGGCGCGGGCTGTGCCTGCACTTGTGCCGCCGCCGGGGCGTCCGACTTGGCGCGACGCAGCGCCAAGCCCACCCCGGCAGCGGCCGCGGCGACGCCTGCGATTGCGCCGCCGATCAACCAGGTGCGCCGTGCATTTGCCTTCATGCTTGCCCTTCCAGTTTGCGCAAGGCGCTCAGGTCACCGCGCCGGGGGCGGCCCGAGTCATCGGGGCGCAGCGCGCCGCGCAGATCATCATGGTCATGCACGGCCAAATGCACCGTAACCGGCATCCCGAGCTCCGGGCAAGGCTGGCTCACGCTGAGTACGTCAATGCTGTCGCCTCGCAGGCCCGTTGTGCTGCCGACAGAAAAGTCCACACCCATGTTGAGCAGCGCGATTTCGGCGGTCTTGGAGTCGTCGCAAAACAATTGGAGATGCACATCGCTGTTCCGTGTTGCCGTGCCGCGCCACACGGCGCCGGCCAGGTGAGGGCGAAATTCCGCCAGGCGCTGCATCCAGAACCTGGCGATTTCTCGCAGCATCGCCAGCTCGGCAGGCTGGGTCTCGGCGCAAAAAAGCGCCAAGTAGGTTCGCACTTCTTCTTCGACCGTCTGGTTGTCAGGCAGCTCGGCGGCACGCACCGTGCGACCCAGATCACGCGCGGCGCGGCGCTTCGCCGGGCCGTAATCCATTCCTTCCTCGACGATCAGGCGCGCCGCGCACGCGGCGACTTCGTTCGCAAAAGCTGTGGACATGCGCCGATTCTAGGAGCGAGCCTGTCGGGGGGCTTGGGGTCAGGGCCCGCGCCGCGCAAGGCGGGTCGATGTCAAGGCAGTTCGACGTCGGCCATACGCGCCATCACGGTGCCGGCTCGGCCCAGCACGTAGGTTGAGTGCGGGCGCTTCTCGAAGCGCTTGGGCGCGGGCAGCATGACAGCCAACTGCGCAGCCTGCTGCGGCGTGAGCCGCGCGGCGTCGACGTGAAAATAGTGCCGCGCGGCGGCCTGGGCGCCGAAGATGCCTTCGCCCCACTCGACGTTGTTGAGGTAGATCTCGAGGATGCGCCGTTTACTCAGCAGGGTCTCCAGCATCAGCGTGATGACGAATTCCTGCGCCTTGCGCGGAATGTTTCGCTCCCCCGACAGGAACAGGTTCTTGGCCAGTTGCTGCGTGATCGTCGAGCCGCCGACGAGCTTGGCCTGGGCGCGCGGCGCGGGCGCTGCGGCTTTCTTCGACGCCGCCGGCCGTTGCTCGGCGCGGCCGTTGAGCTGCTGCGCGCGCTCCTGGGCGCGCAGGTTGCGCTCGAACGCCTGCTCCAGCGCGTCCCATTCGACGCCGCTGTGATCCGCAAACCCGGCGTCTTCCGACGCGATCACGGCGCGCTTGAGGTGGTCGGAGATCTGCTCGTAGTTTCGCCACTCCTGGCTCCACAAGATCTTGCCGTGCGTGACGAGCAGCCGACCGGCTTCCGAGCGCTGGAACGTCGTGGATTGCGGATCCACGACGCGCATCAGGGCGATGCGTGCGAAAAAGTAGATCTGCAAGGCGAGCAGCGAAACCAGCAGCAGCGCTACCAACCGGACCAGCCACGCCCACGCGATCTTCACACGAGTCAGCCGTTGAGTCGCTGGCGCAGCGCGGCGAGCACCGGCCCGGTTTGCGGGCGGACACCGCGCCACACGAAAAACGCCTCGGCGGCCTGCTCGACGAGCATGCCCAGGCCGTCGCGCGCCACTGCACCGTGTTGCGCGGCCCAAGCCAGAAATGGCGCCGCGCGCGGTCCGTACATCATGTCCAGCGCCAACGCGCCGGGTGCCAGAACGGCGGGGCTCACGGGGGCGGCTGCACTTTGCAGGCTGGTTGCGGTGGCGTTCACGATCACGTCGAACCCGGTGCCGCAGTCGCGCAGCGCCGCCACGCGCAGCGCCTGCGCACCCGGGGCGTGCCGGTGGCGCTCAACCAGGGCGTGCGCCTTGTCAATGCTGCGGTTGCTCAGCGTCAACAGCGCGGGGCGGGTTGCCAGCAAGGGTCCCAGTACACCTGCTGCCGCGCCGCCTGCGCCAATCAGCAACACCTTGCGCCCGGCCAGCGCCACGCCTGCGCCGCGTTCGATGTCGCGCGCCAGGCCAATGCCGTCGGTGTTGTCGCCAAACCAGCCGTCGGCGTCAAAACGCAATGTATTCGCCGCACCGGCAAGCGCGGCGCGTGCCGTCACCTCGGCGCACAGCCGGAACGCCTCGAACTTGAAAGGTGTCGTCACGTTGCAGCCGCGCGCCGGCCCGGCGGCGCTGCTCAGGGCAAACGCGCGCAGCGTGGCCGCGAAGCTGTCCGGCGGGCACAACAGGCGCTCGTAGTGCAGGTGCTCACCCGTCTGACGCGCGAACTCAGCGTGGATGAACGGCGACTGGCTGTGCTCGACCGGATTTCCGGCGACGACGTACTGGTCGGTCGGTTGCGCCGGGCCGCCCCGAGAAACCGACCCCTCCCGGGGAGCAGTGAAGGACGTGAACGCGGGGTCTGACATCTAGCGTCGCGCCGAATTGAGTTGCGTGGTTTCCAAGCCCTCATCGTGGGTGAATCGAAACCGCGACGTGATGACGATCTGATCGGCCTTGCCGCGCATCGCCTGCGTAAACGGACCGAACGGTGCGGCGGCCTTGACGATCGCGATGGCGCGAAGGTCGAGGATTTTCGAGTTGGACGCGCGCACGACCTCGGTGTCGACGACCCGGCCTTCGGCGTCGACGGTAACGTTCATCGTCAGCTCGCCGTACAGCTTGCGCCCCTGGTATTCGGGGAAATTGCGGGTTCCCCGCTCTTCAATTTTGCGGCGCAGCGAGTCGTAGTAGACCGCGTAGTCCTCTTCCTTCGTCGACGGGCTGATGTAGCGTTTCTTGGGCCGCGCATTTTCTTCATTGACGCGTTTCTCGATCTCGGCCAGCAGTTGCACCAGTTGGCGGCGTTTTTCTTCCTCGGCGCGATCATTCGCCGCGCCGGGGTCGCGCCTGGGGTCGGGTGGGGCCATCAGCGCGAGTTCGCGGCGCAACTGCGCGAGCAACTGCATCTGCGACTGCTGCAATTGCTCGATCTGGCGGCGCGCCTCTTCCGTGCTGTCGCCGAGTTCCACCAGTGCCGACGGCGGCAGCGGCGAGGTCGCACGGCCCTTCTCCGCCTCACCGCCTCCGGCCAGGTTCGCCTGCGCGATCGCCTGGGGCTTGTCGGGTCGTTCTCCCGAACGCGAGTTGACGAGGATTACTTCGAGCGGCGTGTCTTGAAACACACGATTGAACGACTCCGGGTCGACGATGCGCAGTGTCAGCAGCCCGGCGTGCACGCCCAGAGAAAACAGCAGGGCGATGTGCAGCGCCGACAGTTTACTCAGCATCGACATCTTGGCGTGTGTCGCTGGCGTCAGGCGGCCGGCGTCGGCAGCGCGTCTTGCGCGAGCGCCGGGTCGGGCGCCACGTCGATCGCCAATGTCAAGGGGCCGGCGGCGTCGAGGTTCTCATCGAGTTCGACCTCCAGGGCCTCGGCGCCAGTCGCCGCAGGTGCCGGCGCATCGAGTTGTGCGACCAGACTGGCGTGCAAGTCCAGCGTCAACAAGTCGGTACCGGTGACGCGCACGCGAACCCGCGCGCCTCGGCCCAAGTTTTCGCAGCCGAGCGCGCGAAATACGAGCGGCCAGGCGTCGGCACGCACCAGGCCGTCTTTGAGAACCACGGCCGCCAATTCGCTGATGCCGTCTTGCGCCAGCGCCTTGAGCGTCCAGTAGCGCTCGATCGCCGATTGGAATGTGTTGTATTCGGTGTAGGTGGAGTCGAAACTCGAGATGATCGAGAACAGCGCCGCGTCCTTGGGTTTGAACGGCGCGGCAAGCGCTGCGGTGCGGCCATGCCGGGCGCAGGCGACGATTTGCCACTGGTTCACCAGATCAACATAGCGCCGCAGCGGCGAAGTCGCCCAGCTGTATTGCGCCACGCCGATTCCGGCGTGCGGTGCAGCGCGCGTGCCCATGCGCACCTTGACGCCCGGCGCCATGCTCGCCTGGGCGCGGTAGATGCCGGGCACGCCGCACTCATTCAACCAGCCACCCCAGGTGCTGTTGGCCAGGATCATCGCTTCGGCAACGATCAGGTCGAGCGGTGCGCCGCGTTGCCGCAGCCCGATGCTCACGCGCTCATCGCCTCTCGGTTCACGCCCTTCGTTGCCTTCAAGTTTGAAGTTGTAGTCGGGGCGGTTGAAGTTCTCCGGCTTGCCGCGGCGTACTTCACGCGCCGCTTTCAAGTGGCCCGCGAGGCGAAACGCAAACGCCAGTTCCGCGGCGAATGCATAGTCGGCGCTCGCGGCACCGGTGAGCGACTCGGCAGTGATCACGCTGTCGAGCCGATCGTGGCGCAAGTTGGCGACGATGGGCACGCGCTCGAGACGGGTTTCGCTGCTGCGCAGCTCCAACGTCGCTTCATCCAGCGTCACGTAGAGCGACACCGCCGGGCAGTCGCGCCCCTCGGTCAGCGTATACGCCTGCACCACCTCGTCGGGCAGCATCGTCAGCTTGTAGCCCGGCATGTAGACCGTGCTCAGGCGTTCGCGGGCGAGCTTGTCGAGCGCCGAATCAGGAGCGAATGCGAGCGCCGGCGCCGCGATGTGGATGCCGAAGCTGACCACGCCGCTGCCGAGTCCGGATACGGACAATGCATCGTCGATCTCCGTCGTCGCCGAGTCGTCGATCGAAAACGCGCGCACCTCAGCCAGCGGCAAGGTCTCGCGAATCTGCGGTGCGCTCACCGTCGGCAGCGCGGTGCCCTTCGGGAAATTCTCGAACAGAAAACGTTTCCAGTGAAACTGGTACGGCGAGTCGATCGCGCCCGCAGCCTTGAGCAGCTCCAGCGGCGCCTTTTGCGAGCGTCGCGCGGCTTCGACGACGGCCTTGTATTCGGGCGCGTTCTTGTCGGGCTTGAACAGGATCTTGTAGAGCGTTTCGCGCACTGGAATCGGGCAGGCGCCCGTGATCAGCTCGCTGGCCCAGGCGTCGATCTGTGCGGCCACGGCCTGTTTGCGTGCGATACCCTGCAACGCCGCCTTCACGATGTCTTCCGGCGCCTTGCGAAACACTCCCTTGCCCTGGCGCCGAAAGTAATGCGGTGCATCGAACAGCGCGAACAGCGCCGCGGCCTGCTTCTCGATGCCTGCCGTCGCATCGAAATAATCACGCGCCAGATCGGCAAAGCCAAACTCTTCGGCGGGTGCGAATTCCCAGGCCAGGTTCGGGTCGATATCGCGCGCGAGCGCCTGCGCCGTGGCAATCAACTCGGCCGGCGCGGGCTTGTCGAACTTGAGCAGCACGTTGGCCGACTTCACCTTGACACGCTTGCCCGAGTCGAGTTCGATCTGCACCGAACTTTCCGCTTCATTCATCAGGCGCCCGGCGAGGAATTTCCCCCCCTCTTCGAACAATGCATACATAGGGCAGGGATTGTCGCTTGATCTCTCGCATTGCCTTGGCCGACTGGTCGAGGCGGGCCATCACAATCGCACGATGCCCGTCGACGCCAAGATGTCCCCACCCGCACTGCCCGGTGAGGTGCGCCTGGCGCAGGCCTTGATCTTCGTCGCGCCGGCGCTGTGGAGCGTGAACTACCTTGTGGCGCGCTGGGCGCCCGGCGTGATCGCGCCACACGCACTGGCGCTCGCGCGCTGGTGTATCGCGGCGCTGATCCTGGCTGCGTTTTGCCACCGCGAAATCGCCGCCAAGCGCGGCGCCATCGCGGCCGAGTGGCGGCACCTGCTCGTGCTGGGCGCGCTGGGCATGTGGATTTGCGGCGCCTTTGTCTACATCGGCGGGCGCAGCACGACGGCGATCAATATCGGCCTGATCTATGCGGGCACACCGGTGCTGATCGTCTTCGCTTCCATGCTGTTCCTGCGCGAGCGCATCGGGTTGCGCCAGGGCCTTGGCGTCGCGCTGGGTCTGGCCGGTGTGCTGCATGTCGTGCTGCGCGGTGACTGGCAAGCGTTGGCGCAGTTGCGGATCAATGCCGGAGATGCCTGGGTTGCCGGCGCCGTGCTGTCCTGGGCCGCTTACTCGCTGTTGCTGCGCGGCTGGTCGTCGGTGTTCAGCCCGATCGCGCGGCTCACGTTGACTGCCTGCGGCGGCATCGTGGTGCTGATTCCCTTCACCGTCATCGAAGCCGTGTGGTGGTTGCCGACCGAGTTCTCGTGGAAGAGCGTGGGTATCGTGCTCGCCGCCGCGTTGCTGCCGGGAGCCGGGGCTTACGGCGCGTTTTCCTATATGCAGCGCGCCCTCGGCGTGGCGCGCGCCAGCGTCGTGCAGTACCTGGGGCCGCTGTACAGTGGGGCGATTGCCTGGGCGGTGCTGGGTGAACACATCGAGGTGTTCCACGGGGTCGGCGCGTTGCTGATTCTTCCTGGCATCTGGCTGTCGACTCGGCGCTGAAAACCGGCGGCGATGCGATGCACCTGACACTCCTCCGCTCTCGGCAGCAAGGGCAGCATGCCGCGGTCGTGGCGGCGGGGCGATGCCCACGCTCGACTGTTGCACGCGTTTCACTGGTACGAGGCAGCGCCCGCGGTCAGTAGGTGCGCCCGCCCTTGTACTGCGCATGCGCGCGCCGCACCAATGTCGCGCCGCGTTGAAGCGCCGCGAACGAGCTCGCCGCGTGGGCGTGGCAAATCGCCAGACCCAGCGCGTCGGCAGCGTCCTTGCCCGGCAGACCGGGCAGCGCAAGCAGGCGTTTCACCATTTCCTGCACTTGTTCCTTCGCCGCCTTGCCGTGCCCGACGATGGCCTTCTTCATCTGCAGCGCGGTGTACTCCGACACGGCGATGTCGGTGCTGACGAGCGCCGCCAACGCCGCGCCGCGCGCCTGGCCGAGCAGCAACGTGGACTGCGGATTGACGTTGACGAAAACGATCTCCACAGCGCAACAGCGCGCCTCGTAGCGCGCCGCGACTTCGCGCACACCCTCGAAGATGATCTTCAGCCGCGCCGGCAGTTCGCCGATGCTCACGCTGTCGGTCTTGATCGTGCCGCTGGCCACATAGTGCAGGCGCGAGCCCTCCGCGTCGATGACGCCAAAGCCCGTGGTGCGCAGGCCGGGGTCGATGCCGAGGATACGCATGGGATTTCGCCCTCAGCGGCTGAAGTACCAGCGAACCGAGTGGAAAAACACCGGCGCGGCGAAACACAGCGGCGCAATGCGATCGAGCAGGCCCACCGCACCCGTCACGGAAGCCTGGCCGCCCCAGGAACGCACGCCGGCATCGCGTTTCAGCGCCTTCATGACGAATTCACCCAACGTGCCGCAGCCCCCGGCGACGCAGGCCATGAACAGGGCAGGAATCGGCTTGAACGGCGTTGCCCAGTAGAGCAGCGTTCCCATCAGCCCCGCGCTCAGCACACCGATCCCCCAGGCGCGCCACGAGAACGAGCGGCTGATCGCGCGCGCCACCGGACGGCGCCGCAACTGCCGGCTTGCACTCTCCTGCGCGATCTGCGCGATCGCCACCACGGCGACGAGAAAGATCACGAGGAAGGCGCCGCGCTCGGTGTAGTGGGGCAAGTCGAGCAGCAGCAACGCCGGCGCGTGGCTGATGCCGTACACGCACACCATGATTCCCCATTGAATCTTTGCCGTGCGCTCGAGGAAGCGCTGTGGGTCGTTGCCGAATGCGCTGACGACGGGAATCGCGAGGAACACATAGACTGGAATGAAAACGCTGAACAAGTCGAAGTGACGCTGCGCGACGAGCAGGTATTGCGCCGGCAGCACGATGAAGAACGCGAGCAGCAGGCTGCGGTGGTCGGCGCGCCGGGTGTGGGTGAGGGTGATGAGTTCGCGCAGCGCGATGAACGACACGACGCCGAACAACAACGTCGACACCAGCGGGCCCGCGGCCCAGGCCGTCCAGAAAAGTACCGATGCCACCCACACCGCGCGCAGGTCACGCGCGAAGCCCTGGCGCTTGGCCACGTCCGCTTCCGTGCCGTCGCGCAAGGTCACGAGGAATCCGACCAGCGTGACGAGCGCGAGCACGCCGAACAGCGCGACGAACAGCAGGCCGACCTGTTGCGAGACCGAGAGATCGCGCAATGTGCCCATCACTCCACCTCGCGCAGCGCGATCACGTCATGGCGCGCGTGTTCCAGGAAAGTGATCTTGTCTTCACCGGGCGCCATTTGCAGCGGCGCACCGAACGTGACGGAGCACAGCAGAGGCACCGGGATCACTTCGCCCTTGGGCATGACGCGCTGCACGTTGGAAATCCACGCCGGAATCAATTGCACCTGCGGGAAGGCCATCGCCAGGTGGTACAGGCCCGACTTGAAAGGGGCGGGGTCGACGCCATGGCCGCGTGTGCCCTCCGGGAAGATCACGAGCGAATCGCCGTTGCGCAGCGCCTGCATCAGGGGCTCGAGCGGATCTTCGTCGTCAGTGCGCTGTCTGCTCACGTAGACGGCGTTGAAGATCTCGCGCGTGATCCAGTGCTTGAACGGGCTCGACGTCCAGTAGTCGCGAGCCGCGATCGGCCGGGTCGTGGCGCGCAAGTCCTGCGGCAGCGCCGCCCAGAGCAACACCCAGTCGAAGTGGCTCTGGTGATTCGCGAAATAGATGCGCTGTTCGGCCTTGGGCGGGCAGCCGTGCCAGTGGCCCTGGGCGCCGGTGATCAAGCGCGCCAGGAAGACAAGGAACGATCCGGCCGCGGCGGCGAGTTTCATGGGGTTCGGCGCGTCGCGGTGAACGTCCAGTCAATGCCGGAAGTGGCGCACGCCGGTGAAGACCATCGCGACCACGCGCTCGTTCGCCGCGGCAATCACCTCGGCGTCGCGCATCGAGCCTCCCGGCTGGATGACGCAGCTCGCGCCAGCGTCGATCAACGCGTCCAGGCCATCGCGGAACGGGAAGAATGCGTCGCTCGCGACGACCGAACCGCGCAGTTCGAGGCCGGCATTGCCCGCCTTGATGGCGGCGATACGGACCGAGTCGACGCGGCTCATCTGGCCCGCGCCCACGCCCAGCGTCATGCCGTCGGCGCAGAACACGATGGCATTGCTCTTGACGTACTTCGCGACGCGCCACGCAAACAACATGTCCGCGAGCTGCCGATCGTCCGGTTGCCTGGTGGTCACGACTTTCAGGTCGGCGCGCTGCAACACATGGTTGTCTGCACTCTGGATGAGAAGTCCCGAGCCGACGCGCTTGAAATCCTGCGCATTGCGGCCCCGCTCCCAGGCGCTCGTTCCGGTGCCGGCCAAGCCGAGCTGCAAGATGCGCACGTTGGCCTTCGTCGCGAGGATCTCGAGCGCCTCGGGCGAGAATGCCGGCGCGATCAGCACTTCGAGAAACTGTGCCGCCACCGCCTCCACCGTCGCCGCGTCGACCGGACGGTTGAACGCGATGATGCCGCCGAAGGCGGACGTGGGATCGGTGGCGAGCGCCTTGCGGTAGGCGTCGAGCGGCGTGGCGCTCGGCGAAGACTGCGCGCAGGCCTATCAAAAGGCCTTGAAGACCGATCCGACCTCGGCGTTCGGCGGCATCATTGCGTTCAACACCGAGCTTGACGCTGTGGGCGCGGCGCTGGTTGCCCAGCAGTTTCTCGAAGTGCTGATCGCGCCGGCATTCT
>JANNKM010000452.1:0-8491 GCA_031396305.1 Rhizobacter sp. | reverse complement strand
CTCGGGGCTCCGCGAGCACATCATCAGCTACGAATTGTTGCTTTCCGACGAAGCTAACATCCGCGCCGTCGTCCGCAAGGACCTGGTTGACCTGGGCGACTAGTACGGTGATCTTCAGGCCCTTCATGCCGGCGCAGTCGGTGAAGGCCTTCTGGCTCGTCGTGTGGCGCGCGCCGTAGTAGGTGTAGGCGAGGATCTGGATGCCGGTCTTGTCGCGAAAGCCGTCGATCATTTCCTTGAACACCGCGCTCTTGCTGTACGCGAGCAGGTGGTCGCCGTCGCGGAAGATGAACGGGTAGTAGGCGATGCCCAGGCGCGGGTAGCTGCGCGCGGCGAAGCTCGGGCCGCTGATGATCATGTCCACCGTGCCGAGTTGCATGCCCTGGTTGATGTCGGTCTCCTTGCCCAGGCTCGACGCCGGAAAGACCTGGATGTCGAACTTGCCGTTGCTGCGTTTCTTGATTTCACCGGCGGCCCACACCGACTCGGTGTGATACGGCTCGGAGGTCTCGTACACATGGGCCCACTTGAGTTTGGTCTGCGCGAACGCGCCGACGCTCGTGCCCACACTGGCGATGGCCGCCAGAGCGAGGGCCAGGGTCTTGAAAACAGTTTTCATGCGGAGTCTCCTTGAGAAAAAGCGCGCACGCGGCGCATCATGCGAACGGATGGGAAAGTAGCGTCATTGCGGTTCATTGCGCCGCGCCGAGCACCTGAACCTTGGTGCTGCGGCTGCGGTCGGCAGCGAGTTCGAAGGCCTCGAGCGCGCGCGACAACGGCAGCTGTGCGCTGAGCAGGGGCCGCACGTCAACGCGGCGGGTGCGCAGCGCCTGCACCGCCCAGTCGAAGGCGTGCGCGGCGCGAAACGCGCCCACGTAGTCGAGTTCGCGCGACATCACGCTGTTGGCGGGGAAGTGCACGCCTTCGGCCGGCAGCGTGCCCACTTGCACGATGCGCCCGCCGCGGCGCGTGGCCTGCAGGCAGGTCGCCAGCGCCGCCGGCTGGCCCGCGGCCTCGATGCTGATGTCGGCAATGTCGGTCAGCTGCTCGGCGCTCGCCTGGTCGGAGCGCAGCGTCTCATCCGCGCCGACGCTGCGCGCCACCTCGAGCGCGCGCGGTGAGATGTCGGCCACGATCACATGCGCCGCGCCGGCCAGCCTGGCGGAGATCGCGCTCATGCAGCCGATCGTGCCGCCGCCGGTGATCAGCACCGTCTTGCCGAGAACATCGCCCGCGCGATGCACGGCGTGCAGGCCGATCGACAGCGGCTCGGCGCAGGCGATTTCGCCAAGCGAGATGTCCTCGGGAATCGGCGTGAGCTGGCGCTCGCCCATCACGAAGCGCTCGCTGAACATGCCCTGCACATGCGGGAAGACGCTGGCGCTGCCGAGGAAGCGCATCTGGCGGCACAGATTGAAGCGCCCATCCAGACAGTAGTTGCACTGGCCGCAAGCGTGCGACGGGTTGATCGCCACCTTGTCGCCGACCTTGACGCGCGACACCCGCGCGCCGATGCGCGCGACGACACCCGAGGCCTCATGCCCGGGAATCAGCGGCTCGCGCATCACGAACGCGCCGACCCGGCCATGCTGGTAATAGTGCAGGTCGGAGCCGCATATGCCGCCGGCTCCCAGACGCAGTTCGACGTCGGTGGCGCCGAGTTCGGGCACACCCGAGTCTTCGAGACGAAGGTCGCGGGCGCCGTAGATTCTGCAAGTCAGGGTCATCGCCAATTTCTCGTGGGTCCGCCGTCGCGCACGGCACGGCTGATTTTCACGGCTGGCCCGAAGCTTCCACGTCGGGATAACCCTCGCGACTTCGCTCCCGCGTCCGCCAACACACGCCCGACGGCTATCGAAACACCCTAGGCCCATCGCGGAGCCGCGGGCTCAGAATCAAACGCGATGCGGTCGGGCCCGGTGCAGCGCGGGTATCGCGGCTGTCGGACCTGGAGCGTGCGATGGAAAAGACCTGGCTCAATCAATACCCGCAAGGCGTGCCCGCGCGGATCGACATCGAACAGTACCCCTCGCTGGTCGCCTTGCTCGACGCCAGTTTCGCCAAGTTTGCGGCGCTGCCGGCGTATCGCTTCATGGGCAAGTCGTTCAGCTTCGCGCAGGTCGACGAAGCCTCGCGTGCGCTCGCCGCATACCTGCAGTCCCTCGGGCTGGCCAAGGGCGACCGCGTCGCGGTGATGATGCCCAACGTGCCGCAGTACCCGGTGGCGGTGGCGGCGATCCTGCGCGCCGGCTACGTGGTCGTGAACGTGAACCCGCTTTACACGCCGCGCGAACTGGAGCACCAGTTGAAGGATTCCGGCGCGAAGGCGATCCTGATCGTCGAGAACTTCGCCCATGTGCTGCAGCAGGTGCTGCCGGCGGTGCCGACGAAGCACATCGTCGTCACCGCCCTGGGAGACATGCTGGGCTTCCCGAAGCGCCTGATCGTCAACTACGTCGTGCGCAACGTCAAGAAGATGGTGCCACAGTTCAACCTCGCGGGTGCCGTGGAATTCAATAACGCGCTGGCGCGTGGCGCAGGCAAGGCGTACACGCCGGCCAGCGTGGCGCTGGACGACATCGCCGTGCTGCAATACACCGGCGGCACGACGGGCGTGAGCAAGGGCGCGGTGCTGTTGCATCGCAATTTGGTGGCCAACATCCTGCAGGCCGAGGCCTGGTACCAGCCGGCTCTCAAGAAGATACCCGCCGGGGAGCAGGTCGTCACGGTGTGCGCGCTGCCGCTGTATCACATCTTCGGCTTCAACACCAACATGATGCTGGGCATGCGCATGGGCGGCTGCAACATCCTCGTCGCCAACCCGCGCGATTTGCCGAGCGTCTTCAAGGAGCTCGCCGGCATCAGGTTCCACAGCTTCCCCGCGGTGAACACGCTGTTCAACGCGATGGCGCACCACCCGCAATTCAACAGCGTCGACTGGAGCCACCTCGTGATCTCGGTGGGCGGCGGCATGGCGGTGCAGAGCGCGACGGCAAAACTCTGGCTGGAAAAGACCGGCTGCCCCATCGTGGAAGGCTATGGTCTGTCGGAGACTTCGCCCTCGGCCACCTGCAACCCGGTGGACAGCACCGCGTACAGCGGCAACATCGGCTTGCCGATGCCCAACACCGACCTCACCTTGCTCGACGACGACGGCAATGAAGTCCCGGTGGGCATGCCCGGTGAGATCTGCATCCGCGGCCCGCAAGTGATGGCTGGCTACTGGCAGCGCCCCGACGAGACCGCGAAGGTGATGACGGCCGACGGCTTCTTTCGCAGCGGCGACATCGGCGTCGTTGACGAACGCGGCTACTTCAAGATCGTGGACCGCAAGAAAGACATGATCCTGGTGAGCGGTTTCAACGTCTACCCGAACGAGGTGGAGGATGTGGTCACGCAGATGGACGGTGTGCTCGAGTGCGCCGCGGTCGGCGTTGCCGACGCCAAGGCCGGCGAGGCGGTGAAGCTCGTCATCGTGCGCAGTAACCCGGCCGTGACGGAGGCCGACGTGCGCAAATACTGCGAGGCGCAGCTCACCGGCTACAAGCGACCGAAGATCGTCGAATTCCGCACCGAACTGCCCAAGACGCCCGTGGGCAAGATCTTGCGGCGCGAGCTTCGCGACAAGGTCGTCGCCGCGCCCTGAGCCCGCGTTGCGCCGCGTGAGCCTGCCGGCAAAGCGCCCATCGCAGGGGCGTCCCTTGGCAGTGCTCAGCGCGATGCAGGAGGAACTGCAGGCGCTGATTCCCTTGCTTGATCAAGCGCGGCGCGTCAGCATCGGCGGACGCGAATTTCACCGCGGGCGCATCCATGGCCACGACGTGGTACTGGCGCTCAGCGGCATCGGCAAGGTCGCTGCGGCGCTGAGCACGACGCTTGCGCTGGCGCATTTCGACGCCCGCGCGCTCGTCTTCACCGGCGTCGCCGGCGGGCTGGGCGACGGCGTGGCGATCGGTGACCTGGTGCTCGCGCGCGAACTGCTCCAGCACGACATCGACGCTTCGCCGCTGTTCCCGCGCTTTGAGGTCCCACTCACCGGGCGCTCGCGCTTTGCCGCCGATGCGTCGTTATCCGACGCCTTGCACGGCGCCGCACAACGCTGCATTCAGCGCGGCGCTTTCCCGGGCAGTGCAAGCCTGCACGAAGGGCTCGTCATCAGCGGCGACCAGTTCATCGCGACCGCCGCACAAGGCTGGTCACTGCGTGCCGACCTGCCCGACGCACTGGCCGTCGAGATGGAAGGCGCCGCCGTCGCCCAGGTCTGCGCTGCTTTCGGCACGCCATTCGCCGTGCTGCGCACGATCTCCGACCGCGCCGACGACAGCGCGCATGTTGATTTCGCGGCGTTCATCGCTGAGGTCGCAAGCAGCGTCACGCGCAGCGTCGTGCAGGAGTGGCTTGCGGCGTGGCCATTGTCGAGTTGAGTGCCTGCAAGGCTGGAGCAAGGGCAGGTGGCCCGGGGTGCGCTACAGGTCGATGCTCGCCGCTTGGCTTTCGGGATACACCGATTCTCCATATGTTTAGCGCGCTTAACATTAGTGCGACAGCGCCAACTCGCTGACGCGTCATCAACTCAAGGATCTCGCGATGTCACAACCCACCCTCTACGAGCGCCTTGGCGGCGCCTACGCGATCGCGACCGCAGTGGACTACCTGGTCGACCGGCTGCACACCAACGCGACGCTCAACAAAGCCAACACCAAGGTCAACGACTTTCACGCCGCAAAGTACAAGGCCGGCTACAAGTTCATGGTCACCGCCTGGAGCATCGAAGCGACCGGCGGGCCGAAGTGCTACATCGGACGCGACATTCGTGATCAACTCATGCGGTCCGGCGTTCGCGTCCGGTTGAAATCCTTCTATCCTACCCGTCATGCCGAAAGCCAGCGTTTCGCGTTCCCCGGCCTCGAACCGGGGCCTCGACAACCTTCGCCTCGACCGACAACTGTGCTTTGCGCTTTACGCGGCCACGCATGCGATGGCGCGCGCGTACAGGTGCGAACTTGCCGACGTCGGGTTGACGTACGCGCAGTACCTCTTGATGTTGGTACTGTGGGAGCAGGACGAGGCAAGCGTGTCAGTGGTCGCCGACACGCTTGACCTCGACGCTGCGACCGTGAGCCCGCTCGTCAAGCGCCTAGAAGCCACGGGGCTGGTTGCCCGTCTGCGCATCGCGGGCGACGACCGCATCGTCTGCGTGAAAGTTCAACCAAAGGGTTGGGCGATCCGCGAGCGGGTCGCCGAAGTGCAGAAGCGCATCGCCTGCCGCACCGGACTGGCAGACGCGGCGTTCGAGCGGCTCAGGACGACGCTGCTCGAAGTGGCGCATCGCATGAACACGGCGCCGCCGCGCGAGCGGCGCCGAGCCTGATCCTCGCCGTTCACTGCTTGGCGCCTTCGCTCAAGCGCCGGCCCAGCGACACGACGTAAGGCGCCGCGCGCGCGGCGAGCATCGGATCGGCCGAACCCTCGACGCCCTTTGGCAGCACCATCGGGTTGTAGGTGATGGCCAAGCAGGGTCCGGTCGCGTCAGGAGACACCGCCTTGATCGTCAGCCGGCCAAGCGTGACCTTCTTGCGCTCGTCGGGCAGTGCAATGACGGCGCTGTCGATCTTGTCACCCGGCTGGGCCAGCTGTAGGTTGAAGTCGAAGGCGATGCTGCCCGAAGCCACGCGCTGACGCAGATCGTCGAACAGAAAATCGGTTCCCTTGGTCTTGGCCTCGTCGTCGCTCAGGCCCTGGATGCCGCCCACCGGCTCGAACACCCACTTGCCGAACGTCTTGCGGCCTGCGGCATCGACGAAGCCGAAGCCGTGCACGCCCCAGTAGTTGACTTTGCCGAAGCTGGACGGCACCGGTTGGCCGGCAAAGTACCTACCCTGCAGCAGCACCTCGGGATTGGCGTCCACGAAGGCCTTGACTTTGTCTGGATCGGGCTTCTTGGTCTCTGGGTCCGGCGTCAGCGAGGTCAGCCGTCCGAGCAACTGCTGAGGTGTGGCCGCACCGAAGATCGGCGCCGAGATGTTGCCCATCTGCCACGACTCGCCGCCCGGCAGATCGAATTGAAGGGCCATGTTGCGCTGCGTCTTGGCGTTGTCGGGCGCCTTGGGATTGCCACCGCCGACCGAAAAGCGCATCGACACCGGCACGGGCCGGCCGCTGAAGGCTGAGGCGGTGGACAGCGTCCGCGCTTCGGCACTGCCGACGAACTCACCCGTTGCGCACACGCCCTTGGCACCCGAGCGGCGAAAGCCTTCGAACTTGCCGCCGGCGCGCTCGAAGGCATCGACCATCTGGCTCGGGTCGACCTGAGCGAGCGCCGGCGCGCCCGACAGCATGGCAAAGAGGGTGGCGCTGGCGGTGACAAACCGGGGCGTGCGGCATAAGTGCTTCATCAGTGTCTCCTGTTGTGGAAGGGGTTGAGGAACGTGGTCAGGGTGAAGGTGCGGCGAGGGTGTGTCGCAACGACTGGAGCTGCAGGGTCAGCGTGGCGCACTGGGCTGCGGAGTACTGCGTGCTGCAAGCCACTTGCGCACGGATCGCGTGGGCGCGTCGTTGCAGGGCCCGGCCCGCCGACGTGAGCGTGATGATCACCGAGCGCTCGTCGTCCTCGCTGCGCTGGCGCTGCACCAAGCCCCGTGCCACCAGCTTTCGCAACAGCGGGACGAGGGTGCCGGAGTCCAGGGCCACGGCTTGCGAGAGCGCGCCGACGGTGAGCGAGCGGTGCTGCCACAGCGCCAACAGCACGACGTACTGCGGATAGGTCAGGCCCAGCGGGGCCAGCAGCGGCCGGTAGGTCTTCGTCATCGCCAGAGACGCGGCGTACAGGGCATGGCAAAGCTGGTTGTCCAGGTAAAGGTCCGACGCTGGCGGGGAAGTCTTCGTCGTGGGCATATGCACTCCGCGCGATCTCATCATACGATAAGAATCGTACAAAACAAACTTGTGCAAAAGATAGTGATCGTCTTCGGCCGCAACGGTGCCGCGCGGCGGGTCGCCCATTGTCATCGCACTGTCTGTCTGTCACCGCCGATCCGAATCTGCTTGTCTTTGGCCGTTGCCTGGTGACGCTGCACCAGCGCCTTCAGCGCCGGCAGGCACGAACCGCATTCGGTGCCGCAGCGCAGCCTGGCCTGCAGTTGGTTCAGGCGCTGCGCGGCGTCGCCTTCGCATTGCTGAAGGGTCGTGGTGATTGCTGCTTCGCCGACGTCGTGACAGGCGCAGACCTGCGCTGAGCGTGGCCGCACCGGCTGCGGTGGCTGCGGGCTCGCCGCCAGCAGCGCGCGCCCGAACCCTGCCGCAGGCTGGGCCTGTTGCAGCAGATCGAGCACCCAGCCTTGCGCCGACGCGTCGCCGGCGAGCAGGAAAGACTGCAAGGTACCGTCTTCATGCAGGCACATCGCCCGGCTCTGGCCGGCACGCGCGTCGGCGTAGCGTAGCACCGGGCCACTGGCAAGTTGCAGCGCGTCTTCGATCTCGGCCAGCGCGTCGATGTCGGGTTGCCGCGCCGCCGCGCGAAACAGCACGCCGACCCGGCCTTGCGGCGCGCGCTTGGGTGAGGCAGCCGCACCACCCTCCGTGCCTTCGCTGCCCTGCGCAACTTCTCTGCCGAACGGCACGCACACCGCGTAGTCGAAGCGGGTGAACGACTCGCGCAGCCTTTCCCGCACCGGCAGCGCGTCACCCTGGGGCAGCCAGGCGGCGGCGACGATCTGCCACGGCAGCTCGGCGTGCTCCAGACGCACCGCGGCGTGCTTCAGTTCGGGTTGCCCGGACTGCGGGCAGCGCGCGCCGGTGGTCAGCGCATTCACCCCCCACCCGGCCATGTATTCGGGCCCCCAGTGCATCGCGATGAAGGCTTGCGCGGGCTGCACCGACTCGCTGGCGCCCACCGGCAGCACCAGCTCGCCGCGGCGCGACTTGACACGCACCAGGTCGCCCGGGGCCCAGCGGCGGCGCGCCAGCTCCTGCGGATGCAACTCCAGCGTCGGTTCGCTGACATGCGCGAAGAGTCGCCCCAGCGTGCCCGTGCGGCTCATCGCGTGCCACTGGTCGCGCAGCCGGCCTGTCGTCAACGACACCGGAAAGCGCGCGTCGCGCACTTCGGCGGTGGGCCGCCAGGCCGGGGCGACGAAGCGCGCGCGCGCGTCGGGCGTGGCGAAACGGCCGTCGGTGTAGAGCCTGGCCTGGCCCACGCTCGCACCCTCCACGCAGGGCCATTGCTGCGGCGTGTCCAGGCGCGCGTAGCTCAGCCCGGAGATGTCGAGATCGCGCCCGCGCGTGCTTTCGCGGTGTTCGTTCCAGATGCCTTCCGGCGTGGTGTAAGGGAACAGCGTGCGCCCGTCAAGCCGGCGTGCCACGTCGACCGCAATGCGCCAGTCATCGCGCGGCTGGTGCGGCGCCGTCAGCGCTGCGCGCACGCGGCTGATGCGGCGCTCGCTGTTGGTCACGGGGCCCGACTTTTCGCCCCAGCTGCTGGCCGGCAGCAATA
>JANNKM010000446.1:0-10788 GCA_031396305.1 Rhizobacter sp. | reverse complement strand
CCGGCGGCATGCCGCCGGCCGGGCCATGACCACCCTTGCCGTCGCCGGATGGGCCGCAGGCGGCAACGACCAGCGCCAGGGACGCCGGCAAAAACTGTTTGATACGCATGGGATTTTTCTGTTTCGAAAGACGCGCGAGGGGAGGAATTCTACCGTGAGAAACGAGGCGGATTGTTGCAGTCAGGTCTTCAGTCTGTATCCGGTCTTGAAGATCCAGGACACGGCGATCATGCAGACCAGGAAAAATCCCAGCGTTGCCGCCAGGCTCGCTTCGACGCCGACGTCCGAAGTCCCGTAGAAGCTCCAGCGAAAACCGCTGATCAGGTAGACCACCGGGTTGAACAGGCTGAAAGTCCGCCACGCCGCGGGCAGCATATCGATCGAATAGAACGCGCCGCCGAGGAAGGTGAGCGGCGTGATAACCAGCATCGGGATGAACTGCAGCTGCTCGAAGCCGTTCGCCCAGATGCCGAGGATGAAACCGAACAGGCTGAACGTCGTCGCGGTCAGCAGCAGGAAGGCGACCATCCACAGCGGATGCAGGATGCGGATCGGCACGAACAGGCTGGCCGTGGCCAGGATCACCAGACCCAGCACGATCGACTTCGTCACCGCCGCGCCCACATAGGCGAGCACGATCTCGAACGTCGACACCGGCGCCGACAACAGCTCGTAGATCGTGCCCTTGAACTTCGGGAAATAGATGCCGAACGATGCGTTGGAGATGCTCTCGGTGAACAGCGCAAGCATGATGAGACCGGGGACGATGAACGCGCCGTAAGCGACACCGTCCACCTCGCTCATGCGCGAGCCGATTGCCGCGCCGAAGACGACGAAATAGAGCGACGTCGTGATCACCGGCGTGGCCAGGCTCTGCCACAGCGTGCGCAGCGCGCGCGCCATCTCGAAGCGGTAGATCGCCCACACGCCGTGCCGGTTGAAAGCGAGCTGCTTCATCGGGTCGTCACCAGGCTCACGAAGATGTCTTCGAGCGAACTCTGGCGCGTGTTCAGGTCCTTGAAGGCGATGCCCAGCTCACCCAGGCGCTGCAGCAACGCGGGAATGCCGGTGCGCTCCTGCGACGCGTCGAAGCGGTACTCCAGCTCGTGGCCATCGGCATTCAGCACCAGTGGCCAGTCGGCAAGCGCGACGGGCAGCGCGTTCATCGGGTTCTGCAAATGCAGTGTCAGCTGCTTCTTGCCGAGTTTCTTCATCAGCGCCACCTTGTCCTCGACCAGGATGAGCTGGCCCTTGCTGATCACGCCGATGCGGTCCGCCATCTCTTCGGCCTCGTCGATGTAGTGTGTGGTCAGGATGATCGTCACACCGCTGTCGCGCAAGCCTCGCACCAGCGCCCACATGTCGCGGCGCAGTTCGACGTCCACACCGGCGGTCGGCTCGTCGAGGAACAGGATCTGCGGCTCGTGCGACAGGGCCTTGGCGATCATCACGCGCCGCTTCATGCCCCCCGACAGGTTCATGATCGTCTCGTGGCGCTTGTCCCACAACGACAAATCGCGCAGCACTTTTTCGATGAACGCCGGGTTCGGCGCACGCCCGAACAGGCCGCGGCTGAAGGTGACGGTGGCCCAGACCGTCTCGAACGCGTCGGTCGTCAGCTCCTGCGGCACCAGGCCGATCTTGGCGCGCGCGGCGCGGTAGTCGCGCGCGATGTCGTGGCCGTCGGCGAGCACGCTGCCGGAACTCGGCGTGACGATGCCGCAGACGATCGAGATCAGCGTCGTCTTGCCCGCGCCGTTCGGGCCAAGCAGCGCAAAGATTTCGCCTTTTTCGATGTCAAGGTCGACGCGCTTCAGCGCTTCGAGCCCAGACGCATAGGTCTTGGTCAGGTTCGAAATGGAAATGATGGCCGGCATCGCTGCAAGCGTAGCGCATCTGCCAGACCACCCGGCCGACTCGGCTCCGGGCGATGCCTATCTGAAGTCGCGACTGTGCGAATTCAGTCCTTGCAACAACGCCGAATGGTCGAGCATCCTGGTCGCCAGCAAATGCATCACGTCGCCTTCGCGCTGCCATTGACCGTACACGGTGAGCAGCCGTGCGCCGAGCAGCGGCTTGCGCTGCGCGTCGGCCACCGCGGGCCAGACGATGATGTTGACCGAGCCGGTTTCGTCTTCTATCGTCACGAACACCGTGCCCTTGGCTGTTTCCGGGCGCTGGCGGTGCGTGACCAGGCCACTGGCGCGCGCGATGCGGCCATTCGGGTAGGTGCGCAGCACGGCGGCGGGTTGCACCTTGAAGGCAGTGAGTTGTTCGCGCAGCATCGCCACCGGATGCCGGTTCAGTGTCAAACCGAGCGAGCGGTAGTCGGCGAGCATCGCTTCGGCTTCACTCGGTGCGGCGAGCTGCACCGGCGCTTCATGCAGCCGGGTGGCACGCAGCAGCTCAGTGGGCCGCGTGTCCACTCCAGCAACCGCCCAGGCGGCCTGGTGGCGATTTCCGTCCAACCCACCGACGATGCCGTGCAGCGCGTCGGCCAGCGCCAGCGCACGCAGCTCAACGGCGTTGAGTCGCGCGCGCCGCGCCAGGTCTTCGGCGCCACTGAACGGCGCCTGGCTGCGTGCATCGACGATGCGCTGCGCGGCAGCTTGCGACAGACCCGAAATCCGATTCAACCCCAGGCGTACCGCCTGGAGCGGCACGGTTTGATCCACCCTGCCCGCGTCTGGCGTGTGCGGGTGGGGGCCGTCGCTGCCTTCGAGGGCACTGTCCCACGCGCTCACGCGCACATCGACCGGCCGCACCTGCACGCCATGCTCGCGTGCGTCGCGCACCAGTTGCGCGGGCGCGTAAAAACCCATCGGCTGGCTGTTCAGCAGCGCGGCGAGAAAGGCATCGGGGTGATGGCGCTTGATCCAGCAGCTCACATAGACGAGCAGCGCGAAACTCGCGGCGTGGCTCTCGGGGAAACCGTATTCGCCGAAACCCTCGATCTGCTTGAAGATGCGCTCGGCGTACTCGGGTGCGTAGCCTTTTTGCACCATCCGCCCCACCAACCGGTCGTGGAACGGCCCGAGGCCCCCCTTGCGCTTCCACGCCGCCATCGCGCGGCGCAACTGATCGGCCTCGCCGGGCGTGAAGTCGGCGGCAAGCACGGCGAGCTGCATCACCTGCTCTTGAAAGATCGGGATGCCGCAGGTGCGCTGCAAGGCCTGCGCAACCTCGGCGCTCGGAAATTCGATCGCCTCTTCACCGCTGCGCCGTTTCAGATAGGGGTGCACCATGCCGCCCTGGATAGGCCCCGGGCGCACGATCGCGACTTCGATCACCAGGTCGTAGAAGCAACGCGGTTTCAATCGCGGCAGCATGCTCATCTGCGCGCGGCTCTCGATCTGGAACACACCCACCGTGTCGGCCTTGCACGCCATGTCGTAGGTGGCGGGGTCTTCGGCGGGCACGTCTTGCATCTCGAATGGCTCTTGCGCTGAGCGCCCGAGCTTGGCACCGATGTGCCCGAGCGCACGGCGGATCGCGCTGAGCATGCCCAAAGCGAGCACGTCGACCTTCAACAGGCCGAGTGCATCCAGGTCGTCCTTGTCCCATTGGATGACGCTTCTTCCGTCCATCGCGGCGTTTTCGACAGGAACGAGCAGCGCGATTTGCTCCTTCGCGATCACAAAGCCACCCGGGTGCTGGCTCAGGTGGCGCGGAAAGCCGATCAACTGATGCGTCAACTCAGCCCACAGCTTCACTGTCGGCGCCTGCGGGTCGAAGCCGTTTTCGCGCAGCCGCTCCGGCGAAATACTTCTTCCGTCGTACCACTGCTGGCTTTTCGCCACGGCGTCGATGCGGTCCAGGTCGATGCCCAGCGCCCGCCCGACATCGCGCACCGCGGAGCGCGGCCGGTAGCTGATCACCACGCCCGTGAGCGCGGCGCGGTGCCGGCCGTATTTGCGGTAGATGTATTGAATGACCTCCTCGCGCCGCTGGTGCTCGAAGTCCACATCGATGTCGGGCGGCTCGTTGCGCTCGGCGCTGATGAACCGCTCGAACAGCACGCTCATGCGCGCCGGGTCGACTTCCGTCACGCCCAAGCAGTAACACACCACCGAATTGGCCGCGCTGCCGCGCCCCTGGCACAAGATGCCCTGGCCGCGCGCCCACTGCACGATGTCGGCCACCGTCAGGAAATAAGGCTCGTATTTCAGTTGCGCGATCAATGCGAGTTCGTGTTCGACCAGGCGCCGCACCTCGTCCGGTGGACCCTGGGGAAAGCGCAGCGCCGGATAGCGGCGTTGCAATCCTGCTTCAGTGAGCTGACGCAGGTGCGAGGTGGGTGTGTGCCCCTGCGGCACGATCTCCTGCGGATACTCGTAGCGCAGCTCGTCGAGCGAGAAGCGGCAGCTCCCGACGAGCACCAGCGTCTGCTCGAGCCAGGCGGGTTCGTACAACCCCCCCAGCCGCATCAGCGAGCGCAAATGCGCCTCGGCATTGGGCTCAAGCTGCCAACCGCACAGCGCCACCGGCAGTCCCAGGCGCGTCGCGCTGAGCACGTCCTGCAAGGGTTTTCGCGAGCGCACATGCATCAGCACATCGCCCGCCGCCACCAGGGCCAGGCCCGCCAGCGCGGCCACACGCTGCACCGTGTCGAGCAGTTGCTCGTCCGCGCCGCGATGCAACAGTTCGATCGCGATGAAGGCACGCTCCTGGAACCAGGTCTTGAGCCACAGCGCCTGCGCGAACAGCAACTCGAACGTCTGGCCGGGATGCGGCACGAGCAGCGCCAGGCAATCGGGCAGGCCGGCGAGGAACGGCGCATGCGGCACCCGGCCTTCGACGTCGGAAGCAAACGCGATATAGCTGCCTTTCTCGGCGCGCCGCCGCGCCACCGTGATCCACTGCGACAAGTTGCCATAGCCGCGCCGCGTTTGTGCGAGCAGCACCAGGCGTGGCGCCGACGCCGCGGCCGCTTCAGCCGGACCGCCCCCGCGGCGCTGGCCCGCTGCGGGTACCGCGGATGAAGTCGCCGGCGTGGGCGCGGCCAGGCGCATCTCGCAACCGATGATCAAGTGCAATTGCGGATGACGCTTGGCTTCGATATGCGCGCGCACGACACCGGCGAGCGAACACTCATCGGTGATCGCCAACGCCGCATAGCCCAACTGCGCCGCTCGCGCCACCAACTCCTCAGGGTGCGAAGCACCGCTCAGAAAGCTGAAGTTGCTGCGGCAGTGAAGCTCGGCATAGCGCGGCAGGCGCGGCAATGCGGCTCGGGCCAGCGGCTGAGGGGCCGAATCAGCGGGTTTCTCGATACTGTACACATATACAGTGTACTGACTGCCGCAGCGCAGCGGGCTTCACCCTCCAGGAGCCTGGGGCTTCTAGCCGCCACCCTTTTCCTTGGCGTGATTGATCGAATACTTGGGGATCTCGATCACCACATCGCGCTGCGACAGGATCGCTTGGCAGGACAGGCGCGAGGTCGGCTCCAGGCCCCAGGCGCGGTCGAGCAGGTCTTCTTCGCCTTCGTCCATTTCGCCGAGCGACTCGAAGCCTTCGCGCACCACGACGTGGCAGGTGGTGCAGGCGCAGCTCAGCTCGCAGGCGTGTTCGATGTCGATATTGTGCTCGAGCAGCGCTTCGCAGATCGACGTTCCGGAGTCGGCTCGAATTTCGGCGCCCGCCGGGCAGTATTCGGCGTGAGGCAAGATTTTGATGACGGGCATGCTCAGGGCCTGTGAAGACTCAGACGTCCTGGACGCGTTTGCCCGCGAGGGCGCTGCGAATGCCGCGGTTCATGCGTTCGGCGGCAAATTCCTCGGTGCCGTGCGCCAGGGCTTCCACTGCGACGTCGATGCGATGGTGGTCGCTGTCCTCTCGCACACTTTGCAGCTGCGTCAGCAGGGCCTCGATGTCCTGGCGCTGCGCCGCATCGAGCAGGTCGTCGTCGGCCGCCAGAGCAGCGCGCGTGGCCAGGACGAGCCGTTCGGCGTCGACACGCGACTCGCGCAGGCTGCGCTCACGCATGTCGTGTTCGGCCGAGGAAAAACTGTCGGTGAGCATGCGCGTGATGTCCGCGTCACTCAGACCGTAGCTGGGTTTGACGCTGATCGACGCTTGCACGCCCGAGGTCTGTTCGTGCGCGCTGACGCTGAGCAAGCCGTCCGCATCGACCTGAAAGCTCACGCGCACCCGCGCCGCGCCGGCCACCATCGGCGGTATGCCGCGCAACTCGAACTTGGCAAGCGAGCGACAGTCGGCGACGAGTTCCCGCTCACCTTGCAGCACATGCACTGCGATCGCCGTCTGGCCGTCTTTGAACGTCGTGAAATCCTGGGCGCGCGCGGTCGGGATGGTGCTGTTGCGCGGGATGATGCGCTCGACCAGGCCGCCCATGGTTTCCAGCCCGAGAGACAGCGCAATCACATCGAGCAACAGCAATTCGTCGGCGCCGGCGTTGCCCGCCAACGAGTTGGCCTGGATCGCCGCGCCCAATGCGACCACTTCGTCAGGATTCAGGTTGGTCAACGGCGCCTTGCCGAAGAACTCGGCGACGCTCGCCTGAACGAGCGGAATTCGTGTCGAGCCGCCCACCATCACGACGCCCTTCACCTCGGCCTTGTCGACTTTGGCATCGCGCAGCACCTTGCGCACCGCCGCCAGCGTGCGCGCGAGCAGCGCCTGAACCAGGGACTCGAATTCATCGCGCGTGAAACGCACCGACAGCTCGGCTCCGCTGCTGAGAGGGCACGCCAACGTGGCATGGTCGGCGAACGACAGCTTCTCCTTGGCGGCGCGTGCCGCGACCAACAGGGCTCGTTTGTCCTGCGGCGTCTCGGCATTCAGGTGGCTGCGCTGCAGCGCGGCGTCGGCAAGCGCAGCGTCGAAATCATCGCCACCCAGCGCCGAGTCTCCACCGGTAGCGATGACTTCAAAGACACCGGCCGACAGCCGAAGCAGCGAAATGTCGAAGGTGCCGCCACCCAGGTCGTACACCGCATAGAGCCCCTCGGTGCCGTGCTCCAGGCCGTAGGCGATGGCTGCGGCGGTGGGCTCGCTGATCAGGCGCAGCACGTTCAGGCCAGCGAGCTGCGCGGCGTCTTTCGTCGCCTGGCGCTGTGCGTCATCAAAGTAGGCCGGCACCGTGATGACGGCGCCAAACAGGTCATCGTCGAAACTGTCTTCCGCGCGCTGGCGCAGGCTGGCCAGGATCTCGGCCGACACTTCTACTGGGGACTTGTCGCCCGCCACAGTGCGCAACTTCAGCATGCCCGGCGCATCGACGAATTCATAGGGCAGGCGTTCGCGGCCGGCGATGTCGGCGACGCCGCGGCCCATGAATCGTTTGACGGAGACGATGGTGTTGCGTGGGTCGAACGCCGCATCGGCAAGCGCCGCGGCGCCAATCTGGCGGCGCCCTTCGGGCAGGTAGCGCACCGCCGAGGGCAGGATCACGTGGCCACCCTCGTCAGGCAGGCACTCGGCGACACCGTGGCGTACTGCAGCCACCAGCGAATGCGTGGTGCCCAGGTCGATGCCCACGGCGATGCGCCGCTGATGCGGGTCAGGTGCTCCGCCGGGCTCCGAGATCTGCAGCAGTGCCATGCGGCTATTGTCCCAACGCCTCAAGGCGAGCGTCGATGTCGGCGGCAAAGCGCTCGAGGAACATGAGGGCTCTCACCTCCTGGGCAGCCGCGGACGCGTCACGTTGCACGTCGAGCAGGTTCTCCAGGCGCAGCAGCGCGGCAGCGCGTTCGGCGGCAAGGTTACCCTCCAGGGATTCGATTTGGGTGGTGGTGCGCGCATCGTCCAGCGCTTCGCGCAGTTCCATTTGCCGCATCAGGAAGGCCGCAGGCATTGCCGTGTTGGTCTGCGCGTTGATGCGCTGGCCTTGGAGTTCGCACAGATAGGCCGCGCGGTGCAACGGATCCTTCAGGCGCTCATAGGCCTCGTTGACGCGCACCGCCCACTGCAGCGCCACGCGTTGTGCCGCGGCGCCCTGGGCAGCAAACTTGTCAGGGTGGGTTTGCGCCTGCAGCGTGCGTCGGCGCTCGTCGAGCATGGCGCGGTCCAGTGCGAAGCAGCGCTCCAGCCCGAACAGCTCGAAGTCATCGCTGTCGAGTTTCATCGCGATGCCGAGAGATTCTTGGCGTAGAACACACTCGTGCCGTTGTCTGCGTAACCACCGAAGGGCGGGCGTTTGACGTAGCCACAGCGCTCGTACAGGTGCAGCGCTTCCGCTTGTCGATCACCGGTTTCAAGCGTCGCCAGCTGGATACCCCTGCCGAGCAAGCGCGCCTCAAGCTTTTCGAGCACGGCACGGGCGATCCCCTGGCCGCGCAATGGGGTGCGCACATACATGCGTTTGATTTCGCCGTAGGGTTTGCCGTTGGTGGCCGGCTCCGGTGGCATGACCCGCACCGCGCCACAGCCCACTGCCTCACCATCGCGCCGCGCGACCACGAAGTACACGTGTTGGGCGAGCAGCGCTTGCACATCGAGGATGTGGTTGTGGTCCGGCTCGTACAGCCCCGACAAGGAGGCGTCGAGTTCGGCCAGCAGCGCGCGAACCTCGGGCTGATCGGGGCTCTCGGCGCGGACGGCGATGGGGGGCTCGGCGGACATGGCAAGAAAAAGCGCGGCTCAGGGCCGCGCGGGCGCTGTAGGGTGAGCCGATTTACACGCGGAACGACTCGCCGCAACCGCAGCGGTCTTTCTCGCGAGGGTTGTGAAACTTGAAGCCTTCGTTCAGGCCCTCGCGCACGAAGTCGAGCTCGGTGCCGTCGATGTAGGGCAGGCTCTTCGGATCGACGAGCACCTTGACGCCGTGCCCTTCGAACACAATGTCTTCGGGGGCGAGGTCGTCGGCGTATTCGAGCTTGTAGGCCAGACCCGAACAGCCGGTCGTCTTGACGCCCAGGCGCACGCCGACACCTTTGCCGCGCTTGCTCAGGTAGCGCGTGACGTGGCGCGCTGCTGCTTCGGTCAGGGTGACTGCCATCTTCTCTCTCGCAATCAGTGCGTCAAGCCGCTCTTGGCCTTGTAGTCGCTGACCGCCGCCTTGATCGCGTCTTCGGCGAGGATCGAACAGTGGATCTTGACCGGCGGCAGCGCCAGCTCTTCGGCGATGTGCGAGTTCTTGATCGTCAGGGCCTCGTCGAGCGACTTGCCCTTGACCCATTCAGTTACGAGGGAACTCGAGGCAATCGCCGAACCACATCCGTAGGTCTTGAACTTTGCGTCTTCGATCAAGCCCGTCGTCGGGTTGACCTTGATCTGCAGCTTCATCACGTCGCCGCAAGCCGGCGCGCCGACCATGCCGGTACCGACGGTTTCATCGCCCTTGTCGAACGAACCCACGTTGCGTGGGTTTTCGTAATGGTCTACAACTTTTTCACTGTATGCCATGGTGTCTCTCCAAAGTGTTCAGTGGGCGGTCCACTGAATCGTGCTGATGTCTACGCCGTCCTGGTACATCTCCCACAGCGGCGACAGCTCGCGCAGCTTGGCGACGCGGTCTTTGAGCGTCGTGATGACGTAGTCGATCTCTTCTTCGGTCGTGAAACGACCGATCGTCATGCGCAGGCTCGAGTGCGCGAGTTCGTCGCTGCGGCCGAGCGCACGCAACACGTAACTCGGCTCCAGGCTCGCCGACGTGCACGCCGAACCCGACGACACGGCGATGCCCTTGATACCCATGATCAACGATTCGCCTTCGACGAAATTGAAGCTCATGTTGACGTTGTGCGGAACGCGCTTTTCCGGGTGCCCGTTGAGAAACACCTGCTCGATTCCGGACAGACCCTTGATCAGGCGCTGCTGCAGCATGCGGATGCGTTCATTCTCCGTGCCCATCTCTTCGCGCGCGATGCGGAAGGCCTCGCCCATGCCGACGATCTGGTGCGTCGGCAAGGTGCCTGAACGCATGCCGCGTTCGTGGCCACCGCCATGCATCTGCGCCTCCAGGCGTACGCGCGGCTTGCGCCGCACGAACAGCGCACCGATGCCCTTGGGGCCGTACGTCTTGTGCGACGCCAGACTCATCAAGTCCACCGGCAGCGTGCGCAAGTCAATCGCCACCTTGCCCGTGGCCTGAGCTGCGTCAACGTGGAAAATGATGCCGCGTGACCGGCACAGCGTGCCGATGGCCGGGATGTCCTGGATCACGCCGATCTCGTTGTTCACATACAGCACCGAGACGAGTATCGTGTCAGGGCGCATTGCCGCTTCGAGCTTGGCGAGGTCGAGCAGGCCGTCTTCCTGCACGTCGAGATAGGTGACCTCGAAGCCCTGGCGCTCGAGTTCGCGCATCGTGTCGAGCACCGCCTTGTGCTCCGTCTTCAGCGTGATCAGGTGTTTTCCGCGCGTCTTGTAAAACTGCGCCGCGCCCTTGATCGCCAGATTGATCGACTCGGTCGCACCCGAAGTCCAGACGATTTCACGAGGATCCGCGCCCACCAGTTCCGCAACCTGCCCGCGCGCCCGCTCCACCGCTGCTTCGGCTTCCCAACCCCAGGCATGGCTGCGCGAAGCGGGGTTGCCGAAGTGCTCGCGCAACCAGGGAATCATCGCGTCAACGACTCGCTGGTCCACCGGGCTCGTGGCACCGTAGTCCATGTAAATGGGGAAATGCGGGGACATGTCCATGGGAGCCGAGACGATGGGTCAGGAATTCGCTTGCTTCGCGCTGGTTTCGCAGTTACTTCGAATACGCGGCGCCAAGCGCGAATACGGAGTTCGGTGCGGTGATCTTGATGGGCTTGACGACGGGCTGGCTGGAAATCGCCCGCTTCATCGGGTGTTCCTGGATCGACACGCCCTTGTTCA
>JANNKM010000453.1:0-24806 GCA_031396305.1 Rhizobacter sp. | reverse complement strand
GCCCAGGGGAACCACCCTGGGCTTGTCAGTGCTACCAAGCGGTACTCGGTTTTCGCACGTTTCGCTTCGACGCCTTCTGCCGCCCACGCTCCTAGGCGCCAAGCGCGCCGTCAGAACGTGAAGGCACGCCCGCTGGCGCCGTCAACATGATTGAACCCACCGACCCCGCGGCGCCGCCGCCTTCAGGTGCAGTGCCGGCAACGGCACGCGCCGCGGTTCCGCCGCCCGTGATCGTGCGCGCGAACCGGCTGCGCTTTTCGCTCGTCTGGATCGTGCCGCTGGTGGCCTTGATCGCAGGCATCGTCATCGTCGCGCGCACGCTGCTCGCGACCGGCCCGCTGATCACGATCACGTTTCGCAACGCCGACGGCCTGGAGCCCGGCCGCACCGAGGTGCGCTACAAGGAAGTGGTGGTGGGGCGCGTCAGCAAGGTGGGCTTGAGCCCGGACCGCGGCCGCGTGCTCGTCACGGTGCGCCTGGACAAGAGCGCCGCCAACCTGGCAGTAGCCGACACCCTGTTCTGGGTCGTGCGGCCGCGCATCGGCACGGCGGGCATCAGCGGGCTGGGCACGCTGTTCTCCGGTGTCTACATCGGCGCCGACGCAGGCGAGGCGGCGAAACTGGAAACCCATTTCACCGGCCTCGAGGCCCCGCCCCTCGTGCAGCGCGGCGAACCCGGGCGCAGCATCGTGCTCAATGCCGCCGACCTGGGTTCTCTTGAAGTGGGTTCGCCGCTGTATTACCGGCGCATGCGTGTCGGGCGTGTCGTGGGCTACACACTCGATGCGCAGCGCGACGGCGTGGACGTGCAGGTATTCGTGGAGTCGCCCAATGAGCTGCTCGTGACCCAGGCCTCGCGCTTCTGGAACGCGAGCGGCATCGACATGTCGGTCAGCGCGGCAGGCTTGAGCATCAACACTGAATCGATCGCGTCGCTCGTCGCCGGAGGCATCGCCTTCGCGGCACCGCCTGGCGCCGCGAAGGGTGCGCCCGCGCAGGACGGCCAACGTTTCGTGCTGTATGCCGACCGCAAGGCCGCGCTCGCGGCGCCTGACGGCGTGGGCCAGCGCGTGCGCATGGTGTTCTCGCCAGCGATGCGCGGACTGGCGGTGGGTGCCCCGGTGGAACTGCTCGGCATGGAAATCGGCCAGGTGCAATCGGTGGCGATGCAGTACGACGCGCGAACTCAGCGCTTTCCGGTCGAGGTGGTCGCGGAAATCTTTCCGGCGCGCCTGGGCGACGCGCGCCGCATGTTTCTGGAGCAGCGCGGAGCCGCGACGCAATCCGACGCGGTGTTTCTCAAGCACCTCGTCGACAGGGGAATGCGCGCGCAACTCAAGAGCGGCAATTTGCTGACCGGCCAGCCTTACGTGGCGCTGGAAATTGTCGCCAAAGCGCCGAAAGCGACGCTCGACGCGACCCTGCCCACGCCGACGATTCCCACCTTGCCCGGCGGCACCGGCGACTTGCAGCCGCAGGTATCGGAGATCCTGGAGCGCATCGCACGCATCCGCTTCGAGCAGATCGGTGCGAACCTGGAAGAGACGCTGAAGAATACGAGCGTGGCCAGCGGCACGCTGCAGGAAACCTTGCGCGGCGCGGGTGGCGCTACCACGGCATTGCAGGAGACGCTGGCGAGTGCCAATACGGCGATCCAGCAACTCTCGCCCCAGCTGGAAAAGACCCTGGCCAGCGCCGATGCCGCGATCCAGCAACTCTCGCCGCAGGCGCAGGAGATGCTGATGGAGGTGCAGCGCGCGCTCAAGGCGGTGCAGGGCACGCTCGACGGTGTGGACCGTGGCCTCACCCAACCGGAAGCACCATTGCTGCGCAATGCAAATCAAACCTTGCTCGAGATCCAGCGCGCCGCGCGCGCGCTGCGCGTGCTTTCCGACTACCTGCAACTGCACCCCGAATCGCTGCTGCGCGGCAAACCGGCCGACCCTGACGTGGGCCCCACCCCGCAGGGGCACCCATGAACTCCTCAGGAGTGCCAATGAACTTCCGAGGGACGCCGATGAAGAATGGCACTTCACGCGCCGCGCGCTCCGGCAGCGCCCTCGCGGCGTTGCTCGCGGCGTTGCTCGAGATTGCGGCGTGCAGTTCGCCCGCGCCGCCGCGCTTTCACAGCCTGATGCCGGCCGCGCCCGGCGTTCGCGCCGCGCCGGGCGTCGCGGCGGTGGCGTGGCAACTGATGCCGGTGGGCATCCCCGCGCAGGTCGACCAGCCTCAGTTCGTCGTGCGGCGTGCCGACGACACTTTCGCCGTGCTCGAACAGGAGCGCTGGATCGCGCCGCTGAACGAAGAATTCCGCGCGGCCCTCAGCGAACACCTGACGGCAACCCTGGGCGCGCCCGGCGCGGCGCCGGCCGCTGGCCGCAAGGGCTGGCGCGTCGCGGTAGAGGTGCAACGATTCGACTCGATGCCCGGGCGCACCAGCCTCGTCGCGCAATGGGCGTTGCTGACGGGCGCCGACACCCCGGCGCTGCGTTGCCGCAGCGTGCACGAACAGGCGGTGGGCTCCGGCGTGCCGGCATTGGCGGGTGGGCATCGCCGGGCTGTCGAGCGGCTCGGAGCTGAAGTTGCGCTGGCGCTCACGGCACTCGACGCCGGCCGGGCAGGCGGCTGCCCCGCGGCACCGTCGTAGCGAGCCGTCAGCAGCCCCGAGTTCTCAGCGCTGACACGGGACTGTGCGACCGAGCTGACGCGATGCCGCTTGCCGTGCAGCCCTGAATCGCCATACAGTCTGCGGTCATGGGCGACATCCGCGCGCTCCTCCTGACCGACATCGTCGACAGCACGCGTCTTGCCGAGCAGATGGGCGACGCGGCGAGTTCTGCGTTGTGGGCTGCGCACGACCGCGCGGCGCGGGACCTGCTGCCGCGCTGGCACGGCCGGGAGATCGAGAAGACCGACGGCTTGCTGATCCTCTTCGAGAGTGCCGACGACGCAGTCGGCTATGCGCTCGACTACCACGCTGCATTGGCGCACCTGCGGGTGCCGCTGAAGGCGCGCGCCGGGGTTCACGTCGGATCGGTGACGCTGCGCGAGAACAGCGCGTCGGATGTGGCGCTCGGCGCGAAGTTGATCGAAGTCGAGGGCCTGGCCAAGCCGATCGCGGCGCGCGTGATGGACCTTGCGCTCGGTGGCCAGACGCTGTTGACGTTTGACGCACGCCAGACGCTGCGCAGCGCCTGGCGCATCCAGTCGCACGGCCATTGGCGATTCAAGGGCATCGCCGAACCGATCGAGGTGTTCGAGGTCGGTGCTGTCGATTCGCTGGGCGAGCGGGCGTTCACACCTCCGAGCGATGCGCCCAAGGCGTACCGCGTGGTGCGCAAGAACGACCTGTGGTCGCCCGCGCGCAAGATCAGGCACAGCCTGCCTGCCGAGCGCGACAGCTTCGTCGGCCGCGAGGACGTGCTTGTCGAACTCGCGTCCCGCTTCGATGCTGGCGCACGCCTGGTCAGCGTGCTCGGCATGGGTGGTACGGGAAAGACGCGTCTGGCGCTGCACTTCAGCTGGGCCTGGCTCGGGGACTTTCCCGGCGGCGTCTGGTTTTGCGACCTGTCGCAGGCGCGCGGCCTCGACGGCATCGTGCATGCGGTCGCCGCTGCGCTCGGAGTCCCGCTCGGCCGCGACGACCCGGTGGTGCAACTCGGCAACGCGATTGCAGGCCGCGGCGAATGCCTGGTGGTTCTCGACAATTTTGAGCAGGTGTCACGCCATGCCGATGACACGCTGGGTCGCTGGCTCGACCGCGCCAACGAGGCACGCTTCCTCGTCACAAGTCGCGAGGTGCTGGGCATGGGTGGCGAAGAGGCGCTGGCGTTGCCGCCGCTGCAACCCCCGGATGCCGCGCAACTGTTTCTGCGGCGTGCCCAGTCGGCGCGGGTAGATTTCCGGCTGGATGCGCAAGACCAGGCGGCGATCCTGCCGCTGGTCAACTTGCTTGACGGCCTGCCGCTGGCGATTGAACTTGCGGCCGCGCGCGTGCGTGTGCTCTCGCCGAGCAAACTGCTCGCGCGCATGAGCGAGCGGTTCAGGCTGTTGGCGTCGAGCGGCAAACGGCACGACCGTCAAGCGACGCTGCGCGCGACGTTCGACTGGTCGTGGGAGCTGCTGCAAGCGCCGGAGCGCGCCGCGCTGGCTCAGTTGTCAGTGTTCGAGGGCGGGTTCACGCTCGAGGCGGCGGAAGCGGTGCTCGACCTGTCGGCCCTCGACGGCGCGCCCTGGACCCCCGATCTGTTGCAGTCGCTGGTCGACAAGTCATTCGTTCGTCAACGCGTCGACGGTCGATTCAACTTGCTCGGCACGATGCAGGAGTACGCCGCCGAACACCTGCGCACCCCCGGGCGCTTTGGCGGCAGCGGGCCGCAGGCCCTCGCGGCGGCGCGGGCGCGGCACGCGGCTTACTTCGCTGGACTCGGCGAGAAGCGCGCCGTCGCCGACAGCTGCGTCGAGGTGGACAACCTGGTCGTCGCATGCCACCGTGCCGCCAGTGCCGGGCACACGGACCATGCCGTGGGAGCGCTCGAATGCGCCTGGGCGGGGCTGAAATTGCGCGGCCCCTACAAGACCGGCGTCGCGCTGGCCGCGCAAGCCGGGTCCGTCGCCGGGCTTGCCCTGGCCTCGAAGGCGCGGATCGAGCGCGTGCTCGGCAACGCGCATCTGGCACTGGGCTTGATCGCGCAAGGCCGAACCCATCTCGAATCGGCGCTCGAGCAGATTCGCCAGGCGGGTGACGCGCGCATCGAGGCGCACCTGCTGAACGATCTCGGTGCCCTGCATATCAACGAGGGCCACGCCGAATCCGGTCAGGAGTTGCACCGCGAGGCGCTTGCGCTGGCGCGTCGATTGGGTGACCGGATTGCGCAATGCGCCGCGCTCAATGGCCTGGGCACGGCGAGCATGGATCTTGGGCGACTCGAGGAGGCGGTCTCCCACTACGAGGCGGCGCTGCAATTGGCGCGCGCTGTGGCGGACCGGCGTTGGGAGGGCGGCGTGCTCGGAAACCTCGGGCAGGTCTATGCGACGCAGGGCCGGATGGTGCAGGCCAGGAGTCACTACGACGCAGGCCTGGCGCTGGCGCGCGAATTGGGCGACCGCCAATGGGAAGGCAACACCCTGAACAACCTCGGCCTGCTGCTGCAAGTGATGGGCGATTTGCCCGCGGCCCATCAGCATCTCGAGGCTGCGCTGGGTGTCGCGCGCGAGCTGGGTCACGCGCGACTCGAATGTGTCGCGCTGTGCAACCTCGGAATCGTCTTCAATTCGCTGGGCAAGCTGGACGACGCGCGGCGCTACTACGAGGACGCACTGTGCGGAGCGAGGCGCCTGCGCGATCCGCGCAACGAAGGTCAGTTTCTCAACTATCTGGGGCGCCTGCATGGCCGGCTCGAACAGTTCGACGAGGCCAGGCGGTGCCTGGACGCCGGGCAGGCGCTCTTGGCCGAAGTCGCCGACCCACTCAGCCTGGGCATCATTCTGTGCGGCCGCGCCGAGGTCGAGCAAGCGGCCGGATGTGCCGATGCGGCGGTGTCCGCGCTCGCAAAAGCGCGCGCGCTGGCGCTGCAAATCGAGGCTGGGCCGGAGTCTGAACTCGACGTTGAGTTGAAGCGCGTCGAGCTGCTGCTGCGACGCGATTCGCCTCACTGATTGGCGATCTTCGGGTCGAACACGCCGCAGTTCACCGTGCCGTCCCGATGCACGACGTTGATCGCGTAGTAGTAGTCCTTCGCACCAAAGCCTGGCGCATCGAAGTGCCGGTCCTTCCAGCGAAACTTCTTGCCATCGGCATACACCACTGGCGTTTCAAACACGCCGTCGTTCTTCTTGATGTCGATTCCCAGGGCGGCGAATTTGTACTGAGGGCTGTTCAGCAGTTCCCAGTGAATGTGCTTCGGTGCATCGACGACGAGCGTCTCGGGGACGACCACGAATCCGTTGTGCTGGGTGCAGTCGGTCACTTTCACGGTGACTCGGCAATGTTGGGCATCGCAATCCGCCGATGGCGCAATGGGCGCCATCGGCGTGCTCGTACACCCGATCAACGCCGCGCCAGCCGCGACAGCGATGCAAGCCGCTTTGGTTCGATTCGACATGTTGTCCCTCCGGTCAGGCAGAGGTGTGCGCGCGCAAAGAGTCAGTCGGCCAAGGGCTGCTGCCTCCAGCGCCTCGCCGCAGCCGTGTGAATCGGGATGCGGCCTTGCTGACTCCGATGCCACGATACACCGTGAAGGGGCGTTCGCAAAGCGTGCAACGCTTCTGTGGCCTGCCCGATCAACGAGGCGTCGCCTGTCCGGTCTTCTCCAGGCGAACGCGCAACACCTCTACAAGATTGGGGAGATTGCCGCCCACGCTGACCTGCAGCGCGCGCTCGTAGAACTCCCGCGCTGCTGCCGCCCGGCCGCGCCGCTCTTCGTTCTCGCCCGCGTGCATCAAATCCAGCGCGATGCGCTCGGGCATGCCGAGGTCGCGGTCGATGCGCAGCGCGCTCTCGAGGGCCTGGGCGGCTTCGTCGGTCTTGCCCAGCCGGGTGTTGGCGCGGCCGAGCAGGCGCAGCGCGTTGGCGTGCTCGGTTTCCTGCCCCATCGCCGCGGCCAATTCGGCGGCACGCGACGCCTGGTCGGCAGCGCGCGCCGCCTCGCCGCGTTCAAAGGCGACAAAGGCCCGCAGGTTGGCCAGCGTCGGCGCCAGCGGGCAAGGGTCGGCGCAGACGGCGCGCGCCTGATCGGCCCAATGCAGCGCCAGGCCCTGCGCCTGGGCGTCCAGATAGAGCATTGCCTTGCGCGTGGCGGCCCGACTGCGTTGCGTATCGCTGTAGCGCTGCGGCGCAGTGAGGATGCGGTCGACGCGCGCATGCGCGGCGTCCAGGTGCGCGCGCGCCTGCGCCGGGTCCGCCTGTGCGAGCCGCGCGTGCACGACGGCGAGGTTCAGCAGTGCCGTGGCGCTGCCTTCGAAGTCTTCGACAGAGTCGGACGCGGCGAGCGCCTCGTTGTAGGCCGCGAGCGCTGCATTCAGGTCGCCACGCCGCAGCGCGCGCGCACCGTTCTGGTGGTGCGCCTGGGCGCTGGTCTGCGCGGCGCTCGACGGCCGAGGCGGCGGGCTCGAGCAGGCCGCGAGCAGCGCAGTGGCCAAGAGCAGCGCTGCGAGGCTGACGCGCGGGAACGGCACGTGTTCAGCGCTTCGCCGGTTCACGCAGCGCGGCCGCATCGTGGCTGTCGATCGGCAACAGCGTCGCAGGGGGTGGCGCGAGCATGTTGCGCACCGGCCAGGAGGTCTTGACGCCGCTCATCATGTCGCGCGCGTCGTCCACGATCGGCCCGGCGCTACGCAACATGTTCGGCAGCGCCGCTGAAGCGGCCCCGGACACGGCGCGAACGTCGCGCGCCACGGCGTTGAGCTGGTCGAGCGTGTCGCCGGTCCGGGCCAGCAGCGCGGGCAGCTTGTCGTTGACGTTGGCCAGGCCCTTGTCGGCCTGGCCGACGAGGGTGTCCACGCGCAGCAGCGTCTGATTTGCCTGCGTCAATGCACCCTGCATCTGGCCCAGCGCCCCTTGCACCTGCCCCAGGGCGCCCTGCGCCTGGCCGCCGAGGGTGGCGATGCGCGTCTTGGCGTCGCTGCTCAAGGCGCGCAACTCCTGCGCCGTGCCCGCAAGTTCCTGTGACGCGACGTTGGCGTTGGCCAGCAGCGCCGCGATGTCACCCTTGCTTCCCGCGGCGGTGCCCGACAGCTGCTTCATGTCGTCGAGGATCGGCGCGAGCCGCGCGCGCAGGTCGTTTGCCACCTCCGTGAGCGTGCGGCGCCGGCTGTGCGTCAGGCGCGGATCGGTGCGCGACAGCGGCTGGGCCGATGTGCCCGGCTGCAGGTCGATCACGGCGGCCTGCAACTGCTCCTTGAACCACTCGGCGTGCGCATCGCTGCGCAACGCGGCTGCGCGGTCTTCTTCGACCTTCATCGTGACTTTCACCTTGAGGTCGGACTGCAGCACGACGCTGGTGACCGAACCGACACGAAATCCGCTCAGGCGCACGCTCAGGCCCGGCGCGATGCCGGCGGCGCTGTCGGCGAGAAAGTAGACCTCGTTGGTACGCGCGAACATGCCGTGGCGCTGGGCGATGGCGCCGGCCAGCAGGATCGCCAGCACCGCGCCCAACGCCAACACGGCGAGCACCTGGCGCCGGATCGACTCTCGCTTGACGCTGGGTGTGGTGGGTTCAACCATGGCGCGAAGGGTACAGGATCGCCGGCCGCGTCAAACCAGCTTGAGTGCGAAGGCCGCGACGTCCACGCCGATCACGAACGTCAGGCTGCCCGCGCACGCGGCGACCACGGCTTTCGGAATTTCACCGATTTCGCGTTCGACCTGCAGGCCGTGATAGCAGGAAATCGCCGCGATGCCGGCGCCGAACATCGCGCCCTTGGCGAGCGACAGCGGCACCTGCCACCAAGTGGCGGCGATGAGGAAGTCGTCCAGCTCGGCGGCAAACGTGGAATCAAGCGTGAACACGGTTGTCGTCATCGCCGAGGCGATGGCGACGAACTCGAAGCACGCGACGAGCAATGTCGAACCGATGGCCACGCCCAGCACACGCGGCAGCACCACTTCGTCTTCATGCGTCGCGGCCGAGCGCAGCGTTTCGCTCAGCTCGCCGCGCAATTGCATCAGCGCCACCTCGGCGGCGATGGCGACGCTGCTGCGCACGATCACGATCAGTGCGGTCACCAGCGGCCCGAGTTCGCGCAGGCCGCCGCCGACAATCGTCTTGAGCACGGCCTCGTTGTCGTCGCCGACGAGCGCGAGCACGCGTGTCACGACGACCGCGCCGAACAGCAGCGCCACCAGCGCGGCGTAAGGCAGGGCGCGCACGCCGGTGAAGTGAATCTGGCGCCACAGCGCGTCGCGCACCGCGGGGTCACCCAGCAGACCGCGGTGCGCGAACGCGTGCACCAGCATCGAGGTATAGCCTTGGGCGAGGCGGTTGCTGGCGGAAAGCATGTGGCGCATTCCAGCACGGGCCAGTTCGAACTCAGAGCCGGGAAACCCTGAGTCAGGAATTTTCCCATCGTCGCCGGCCCTGCCGCGGCGCCACGGCATCGACCATGGCATGACGTCCACGCCCTCCCGGGGAAGCGCGTGCCGCGCGTCGCGACAATTGCCGCAGTCAGACAGAACACGCCACAATGACCGTCGCGGCAGCTGGGGGCCGCGGTGAGAGGAGGGCGGGTCATGAGGACACATCAAGGCGTGCGTGCGAAGGCGTTGTCCGGCCTGCGGTTCTGGGCCGCGGCGGCCATGCTGTGTCTGGGCGCGGGGGCAGCGCACGCTCAGGCTGTGGTCGGCGACAGCGCACAGTCTCTGCGCGAGCGCTACACCGCATTGCAGGAACCGCTGCGCAACAACCCGTTCGGCCGCGCGCTGCATCTCGATTCGGTGCAGAACTCGGGTGATCTGCGCGGCGACATCCACGCCATCGTCGAGCACCCGTTTGCGAACCTCGGCGCGGCGCTCGGCAAGGCCGAAACCTGGTGCGACATCCTGATCCTGCATCTGAACGTCAAGCAGTGCAGCGTGGCGCGCAAAGGCGACGCGGCCACGGTGGCTGTGTACGTCGGCCGCAAGTTCGACCAGCCGATCGAAGAGGCGTATCGCGTCGAATTTGCCTTTCGTCAAATCGCGGCGACACCCGAGTACCTGCACGCGAGCCTGCGCGCCGACAGCGGGCCGATGGGAACGCGCGACTACCGCATCGCGCTCCAGGCGATACCGCTCGAAGGCGGGCGCAGCTTCATGCATCTGTCGTATTCCTACGGCTACGGGGTCGCGGCGCGGCTGGCGCTGAGTGCCTACCTGTCGACGCTGGGCAGCGGCAAGGTGGGGTTTTCCGTCGTCGACAAGCTGCCTGACGGCAAGCCGGTTTACGTCGGCAATGTGCGCGGGGTTGTCGAGCGCAACACGATGCGCTACTACCTGGCGATCGACGCCTACCTCGGCGCGATGGCCGCGCCGGCTGCGCAGCAGGTGGAAAAACGCCTGCACGACTGGTTCACCGCGACGGAGCGCTACGCACTCCAGCTGCATGAAATGAGCGAGACCGAGTACATGGAGATGAAGCGCAAGGAAGTGGCGCGGCGCGCCCCAGGGTAAGCCCGACGCGCTTTGGGCGCCGAATGCCGTTACAAATGGGCTCTCGCTGCGCCGCGGCGTCGGCCCATGGAGGGTGAGCATGAAGTTCTGGATTGCATGCCTGCTCGCAGCACTCACGCTGACGGGGTTCGGCGTCTGGGCGGCGCAGCCGCAGTACCTGACCGTGGATCACTCCAGTGACGTGCTGATCGACCGCGCCACTGCCAAGGCGATGTGGAAAAAGGAGCTTCCCGCGGCGCGCCTGGCGAAGCTCTACCCGGTCAAGAAGTGGGGCTTCGCCAGCGAGGTGGAAGGCGGCTTCAACGCAAGCAACACCTGTGTCGTGACGGCGCGTGCGATGCTGCTGCCGTTGCGCGGCAAGGTCTTGAGCCTGAGCCCGAAGAAGGCGGCGACGGCGTTCGACGCCCTGCCCAACGCCACGCGCGAGCAGTGCCGCGAGCTGGCGCGCAAGAAGCTCGAAGAGGCGATGCAGGCGGTGGTGGCGGGGCTGGTCGCGACCTGAGCCAGCGTGTCATCCCGGCGCACGCCGGGATGACGGCTTGTGGGTGAGGTGCTTTCGCCGGGATGACGCAATACCGGCAGTAGACTTCGCGCCATGGTCAACTGCCCGAGCTGCGGCGAAGAGAACCCGCCGAAATTCAGGCTTTGCGGATATTGCGGAACGCCTCTGACCAGCGCAGCGCCAGCAGCGCCGCTGCTGGTACGCAAGACGGTGACGGTTCTCTTCACCGACCTGAAGGAATCGACCGCATTGGGCGAACGCCTCGACGCGGAAGCGCTTCACATGGTCAAGGAGCGTTACTTCAACGCGATGGCCGCCGAGATCACGCGCCACGGCGGCAAGATCGAGAAGTACATCGGCGACGCCATCATGGCGGTGTTCGGGCTGCCGCGTGCTCATGAAGACGATGCCTTGCGGGCAGTGCGCGCGGCGGCGGGTATGCGCGATGCGTTGGTGCAGGTCAACGCCGACCTGACGGCCCTCTATGGGGTGGCCCTGTCGAACCGAACCGGGGTGAATACCGGCGAGGTGGTTGCCAACGACGACCCCGGTGCCAACCAGCAACTCGCCACCGGCGACGCCGTCAACGTCGCGGCGCGCCTCGAGCAGGCTGCGCCCGCTGATCAGATTTACCTCGGCGAGTTCACGCATCGGCTGGTGCGCGATGCGGTCGAGGTCGAACCTGTCGAACCCTTGGAGATGAAGGGCAAGTCGCAGCGCGTGACGGCGTTTCGGCTCGTCGCTGCGAAGGGCCTGGAAGGCAACGCACGCCGCCATGACACGCCGCTGGTGGGGCGTGATGCCGAACTCGGCTTGCTGGCGACTTCGTATCGCGAGGTTTGCGACGCATCGGTGACGCGGCTGGTCACGGTACTGGGCGACGCGGGTGCAGGCAAGTCGCGGCTGCTCAGCGAGTTTGTCGGCGGGCTTCCGCGGCAGACACGCGTGCTGCGCGGCCGCTGCCTGCCGTATGGCGACGGCATCACGTTCTGGCCGCTGCGCGGCATGCTCGGCGAGGCAGCCGGCATTCGCGAGGACGACAGCCCGGAGGCGGCCCGCGCCAAGCTGCTGGCGACCCTGGGCGTCGCCGACGTGGCCGACCGCCTCGCCTCGGCGGTGGGTCTCAGCGCGTCTTCTTTTCCGCTGCACGAGTTGAACTGGGCGGCGCGCAAGTTCCTCGAAGGCTTCGCGGCACGTTCGCCGGTGGTGGCGTTGATCGACGATATCCACTGGGCCGAGTCGGCGTTCCTCGACCTGCTCGAACATGTGCTCGAGGCCTCGACAGCAGCGCCCATCCTGGTGCTCGTCACGGCGCGCCACGACCTGCTCGAGGAACGGCCGCAATGGGGCGAACGTCCCGGCGCGATACGTCTGGCGTTGCGCCCGCTCAGCGACGAAGCAGCGCGCCAGGTGGTGGAAAATCTGCTCGGATCCGCCGGCCTGCCGATTGACCTGGTCGCCCGGATCGTGGCGGCCGCCGAAGGCAACCCGCTGTTCGTCGAACAGATGCTGTCGATGCTGATCGATGGCGGCGTGCTGCGCCAGGTCGACGCGGGCTGGGCATGCGGTGATGGCGACCGCGAGATTGCCGTGCCGCCGACCATCCATGCCCTGCTCGAAGCGCGACTCGACCAACTGGGCCGCGAGGAGCGCGTGGTCGTCGAACCGGCGTCGGTGATCGGCCTCGAATTCGCGCAGCCTGCGGTCGAGTCGCTGGTGCCCGAGGTAATGCGGCCGACGATTCGCTCGCACCTGGCGGCCTTGATGCGAAAGCGTTTCATCGATTCGGCCCGCGCGAGCGAAGCCGAGGTCGTCTACCGGTTTCACCACCAACTCGTGCGCGACACGGTCTACAACGGTCTGCTCAAGCGGACACGCGCCACCTTGCACATCAATTTCGTGCGCTGGGCCGACCGAGTGAACGCCGATCGCGACCGCGCCCTCGAATTCGAGGAGATCCTCGGCTACCACCTCGAGCAGGCGCATCATTACCTGCGCGAGCTCGGGCTGCTCGATGAACAGGGCGTGGCGATCGGCAACGATGCGGCACGGCGCCTGTCGAGCGCCGCAAGGCGCGCAGTCGCGCGCGGCGACCTGCGCGCAGCTGCCAACCTGTTCAAGCGCGCGACCGCGCTGCTCGCCAGCGACGACCCGCGGCGCACCGAACTGCTCCCCGAGTTCGGTGAGACCTTGATGATCCTGGGCGACTTTGCCGGAGCGCGCGCGGTCATCGCGGAGGCCGGCGTCGCCGCCGATCGAAGCTCCAGTCAGCGGATCATGGCGTCGAGCCAGATCGTCGGAATGTTCGTGCGTTTCTACAGCGGCGAGCTGGGCGACTGGAGCGAAGAAACGCTGAAAACTGCCCACAGCCTCATTCCTGTGCTCGAGCGCGAGAAAGCCCACAGCGAACTGGCGATGGCCTGGCGCTTGATCGTCTATGTGCACGGCGTCGCAGGCCGCTACAGCCTCGCCAGTGAAGCCGGCGAACGATCGACCGCGCACGCTCGGCTGGCGGGTAACGACCGGCTGGTGGCGAGGAACAGCACGATTCTCTCGATCAATGCGCTTTACGGACCCACGCCCGTGCCGCAAGCCATCGCCCAGTGCGAGAAGCTGATTGCCCAAGGCCTGAGCGACCGTCAAATCGAGTGCGGCATCATGTGTACGCTTGCCCAGTTGAAGGCGATGAACGGCGAGCTGGAGGAGGCGCGCAACCTTTATCGGCGCGGCCGGGCGATGCTGCGCGACCTCGGACAGGGCGTGTACGCGGCGGCGACGGGGGTCGACCTGGCACGCGTCGAGCTGCATGGCGGGGACCTTTCCATCGTCGAGAGGGAGGTCCGCGCCGACTACGAATTTCTCGCGAAGATGGGCGAGACTTACTACCTTTCGACCATCGCCGCGCTGCTCGCGCGCGTCGTGCGAGATCAGGGGCGCGACGACGAGGCCCTCGCCCTTTCGAGGATATCCGAGCAGGCGACGGCGGCGGACGACATCGAATCGCAGGCGCTGTGGCGATCGATCCGGGCGCCGATCGTCGCTCGTGCCGGGAACTCGGCGCTCGCCGAAGATCTGGCGCGGACTGCGCTTGAAATGGTCCGCCGAACCGAGGCGCCCTGGCTGCAGGCCGATGCCCTTTCGGAACTTGCCTCGGTGCTGCGTATCGCGGGGAAGGCCGGCGAGGCGCGCCACCTCATCGACGAGGCGATAACGCTCTACACCGCCAAGGGCGACGTTGTCTCGGCCACCCGCTCCATGGCCTGGGCCGGCAAACTCGATCGGGTCTGAGCGCAGTCAAACGTGAACGCGGGGCCGGCACTTGCAGGCGCGGCCCCGCGAGGTCGCGGTATAGGCAGATGCTCAACAGCCACTATCTGGTGCCCCATCCGCCGTTCCGATCGTTGATGAGTTTCCACTGGTAGTAGTGGCTGGGCTCGGTTACCTCCATCCTGTCCACAATGCACGGAAGGCCATCGCCCCTAACCAGGGGGAAACCTTCGGAAAACTCGCAAAGTCCGACGGGGTTCTCGGCAGTCTCGCCGTCACGTACATAAACGACGCTGATGCTCTCGATCGGGACCCGGCTATAGCACGTTGACGAAACTGAAAAGCTCGCAATCCCTACACCACCACCTTCACCACATGAGAACTGAATGTTCGAAATGTCCTGGCGGAGAAAGACCGTCAGGTAGGGATCGAAAGTGGCGGCGGTGGAGGATGTTGTGAGGAATAGATCTGGTACTGGTGCCGGGTTGGAGTTGCCGGGAATCGTGACTTGCGACGTCCAGCACTCGAAGACGTTGTCGGTGCAGGGCACGGCGAGCGAACCAGTCTTTGTCTCCACAATTCTGACCGTCGTGAACCGGTCTCCAGAGGGCACGACGACCTCAGTCGAGTGCACGTCCGTCGCGGTGGGTATCCCGCCATTCGTTCCGGTGAACGCTGTGCATCCGCCCGGCGGGCAGACATTCGCCACATTCAACGAATTCGCCGAGAAGAGGGTTACCCGATTCCTGAGGTCTCGGTTGACGAAGGCGTCCCTGTCTTCGGCAGCGATCGTGGTTGCCCTGAAGTTGACGTAGTCGGTCCCTTCGACATCGCCCACCCCGCTGCCCCCGACGAACTTGATGGGCGTCTTGAACGACACTGCAAACGTCAGGCTTTCGTTGGCTTGCAGCCGAGGAATCACGCAGCCGACCGCCGTCGGGAACAGGTTCGTGCTCCGACACCGCGGATCTTTCCCGGAGAAATAGTAGTTATCGAATTTCGCCTTCTCCTTCGGGTCACGGACCACAGTCCGCCCCAGTAACAGGGCGGGGCCGGCCAGGTTCGCGCCGACGTTGGTCACGGTGACCTTCCAGCCGACGGTCTGAGTTTTTCCGGGGGCGCTATAGATGGCAGCGTCCAACAGGGGTTCCACCCGCAGCCGGATGGAGCCGTCACTGGCCAACGCTGCTGAGACGCCGCCGAACATGCCGGCGCCGGCCAGGACGGCCCATCCGGCGACGACCGCAACGCGGGAAGCTCGACTGTTCATGATGAGGGGTCCTTTCCTTTTGGCGTGTTGTGGGCAGAAGCGACGCACTGGAAGAACAAGACGATCACGCAATCCAACTTGGCCAAGGTGGGTGGACAAACGCGCTGGCACGCAGCAGGCCTGTTGCACCCAACTGGATCAATCTTTTTGGCACCGGTTGTGGTTCTTTCGTGCGAGGGATCAAACTAGGCGCCTGTTCCGAGTGGCTGTCAACCCCCCCAAGGGTGGACATGACCGACCAAATGCTGTGCGGCCAGCGAGTCCGCTGCAACGCCCAGCCACGTCCCGGCAGTAGACTGCACGCCATGATCAACTGCCCGAGTTGCGGCGAAGAGAACCCCCCCAAATTCCGCCTCTGTGGTTACTGCGGCACCCCGCTGGCGGTGGCCGCCGCGCTGCCCGCGCAAGAGGTTCGCAAGACGGTGACGATCGTCTTTTCCGACCTGAAAGACTCCACCGCATTGGGCGAGCGCGTGGACGCCGAAGCGCTGCACGAGATCAAGCAGCGTTACTTCGCCGCAATGTCCGCCGAACTCACGCGCCACGGCGGCAGAGTGGAAAAATACATCGGCGACGCGATCATGGCGGTGTTCGGCCTGCCGCGCGCCCATGAAGACGACGCGTTGCGCGCGGTGCGCGCGGCCAGCGGCATGCGCGCAGCGCTGGCGCGCGTCAACGCCGATCTGCTGGCGCGCTACGGCGTGGCGCTGGCGAATCGCACCGGCATCAACACCGGCGAAGTGGTCGCCACTGGCGATGCGGGCGCGGTCCAGAACCTCGCCACCGGCGACGCCGTGAACGTCGCGGCGCGCCTCGAACAGGCCGCGCCGGTGGGGCAGATCTACCTCGGCGAGCTGACCTACCGGCTGGTGCGAGACGCGGTCGATGTGGAGCCCGTCGAGTCACTGGAGTTGAAGGGCAAGACGCAACGCTTGCCGGCGTACCGCCTGGTTGCGGCGTCGGGCCTGGACGGCCACGTGCGCCGCCACGATACGCCGCTGGTCGGCCGCGATGCCGAACTCGAAGCGCTGGAAGCCGTGTACCGCGAAGCCTGCGAACAACCGGTGGCGCGTCTGGTCACCGTGATCGGCGATGCCGGCGCCGGCAAGACGCGCCTGACCGCCGAGTTCGTCGACCGCCGCGCCGGCCACGCGCGCGTGCTGCGCGGGCGCTGCCTGCCGTACGGCGACGGCATCACGTTCTGGCCGCTGCGCGGCCTCGTTGGCGAGGCGGCGGGAATCCGCGAGGATGACGCGCCCGAAGCCGCGCGCACCAAGCTGCTCGCCTGCGCTGTCGATTCAGGCGTCACCGATCGGCTGGCAGCGGCTATTGGCCTGAGCACGGCGGCGTTTCCGCTGCACGAAACCAACTGGGCGGCACGCAAGTTCCTGGAACGCCTGGCGGCCAAATCGCCGGTGCTTGCCTTCGTCGACGACATCCACTGGGCCGAAACGGCGTTCCTGGACCTGATCGAACATGTGCTCGATACGGCCAGCAGCGCGCCAATCGTCTGGATGGCCACCGCACGACACGACCTGCTCGAAGGACGCCCGCAGTGGAGCGAGCGCGCCGACGCTAGCCGCCTCGTGCTCGGGCCGCTGAGTGACAACGCCTCGGCGCAGGTGGTCGAAAACCTGCTCGGCTCCGCCGGCTTGCCGCACGACGTGGTCGGAAAGATCGTTGCCGCGGCCGAAGGCAACCCTCTGTTCATCGAGCAGATGCTGTCGATGCTGCTCGATGCCGATGTGCTGCGCCAGGAGGGAGGCCAGTGGGTGCGCGGCAGCGGCAGCAGCGACATCACGGTACCGCCGACCATCCGTGCCCTGCTCGAAGCGCGCCTGGACAACCTGGGTCGCGAAGAGCGCGTTGCCGTCGAACCCGCGTCGGTGATCGGCGTGGAATTCGCGCAGCACGCACTCGAATCGCTCGCGCCCGAAGCGATCCGGCCGATGATGACGCAACACCTGGGCGCATTGGCGCGCAAGCAATTCATCGACCCGGCGACGAGCCGCGACGCCGAAACGATCTACCGCTTTCACCACCACCTGGTGCGCGACACGGTCTACAACGGCCTGCTCAAGCGAACCCGCGCCACGCTGCATATCAACTTCGTGAAGTGGGCGGACCGCATCAATGCCGAACGCGGGCGGGCGCTGGAGTTCGAGGAGATTCTGGGCTACCACCTGGAGCAGGCGCATCGCTATCTGGCCGAGCTCGGGCCACTGGATGAGCAGGGCGTGGCGATCGGGGCCGATGCGGCACATCGCTTATCGAATGCTGCAAGGCGCGCCTTCGCGCGCGGCGACATGCATGCTTCAGGCAATCTGTTCCGGCGCGCGAGCGCGCTGCTCGGGGAAAACGATCCGGCACGGCTTGCACTTCTGCCCGAATTCGGCGAAGTCCTGCTGGAGCAGGGTGACTTTGCGCAAGCCCGCACCGTGCTGGCTGAGGCACAAGCTGTGGCGGAGCGCGCCGCCAATCGGCGCATCGCGACGTCAGCCCAATTGCTGAGGATGCGAGTGGGCCTCTTCAGTGCTGAGCCGGGTGATTGGAGCGGCGAGGCGTTGCGCATGGCTGACGAAGCGATTCCGTTGTTCGAAAGCGAGGGTGCGCACCCGGAGTTGGCAAGGGCTTGGCGTCTGATCGGTTTCATCCACGGGATGATGGGTCGCTATGGACAGGCGAGCGACGACATGATCCGTTCGATGGAGCACGCCAGACTGGCGGGAGACGATCGCCTGATCGCGCGCAATGCGATGGGCCTGTCTGTCACCGAGCTGCTCGGGCCTAAACCGGTGGCGCAAGCAATCGAGCGCTGCCAGCAGATCATTGCTGATGGGCTCAGTGACCGGCAGGCTGAGGGCAAACTCCTCTGCACACTTGCGCAATTGCAAGCGATGAACGCTGAGTTCGACAAGGCGCGTGCGCTCTATCGGCGCGGCCGGGCATTGTTGCGCGAACTTGGCCACGGCGTGATGGCTGCCTCTACCGGAATCGATCTACTGGCCGTCGAGTTGCTGGCAGGCGATCTCGTTGCTGCGGAGCGCGAAGTCATGGCTGACTACGAATTCCTCAAGCGAACGGGTGAAACCTACGTCCTTTCGACGATTGCGGCGATGTTGTCGCGCGTCGTGCGCGACCAGGGTCGCGACGGCGAGGCGCTCCTCTACTCCGAGATCGCGGAAAGGGCGACGGCAGCGGACGACGTCGAGTCGACGGCGTTGTGGCGATCGATTCGGGCACCGATCATTGCCCGCGCCGGCGATTTGGCAGGAGGGGAGTCGCTTGCGCACGCCGCGGTCGAGCTGTCACAGAAGACCGATTCGCCGCAGCTGCGGGCGGATTGCCTGTCCGAATTTGCCGCCGTCCTGATGCTCGCCGGGCGTCACGACGAAGCCCGCCAAGCCATTGTCTCGGCGATCGCAACCTATGAGGCTAAAGGCGACGTCGCATCGGCGGCTCGAGCAACCGCATGGGCTTCGACCCTCAGCGACGTCCGCCCTTTCCGTCCTGTTGCAGACTGAGAGTCGAGAGGTCGCGATTCGATTCGTTAGCGCGCTCTGTGCGCTCAGTTGATCATCTTGCCGTTCTCAAGGGCCCAGATCACCCAAATGAAGTCACCGATGTCGTCACGAGTTGGTGCGGTCTTCCTGGTGTACTCGAATCGTTGCTGGATGCAGCGTTTGTTGCCGGTGGTTGGAAGACCGCCAATAATGTTGCTGCACAGAGGAATTTCAGTTCCAGGAGCCACGCTCCCGTAGTACACAAACAAATTCTCGATCTGCACCGACTGCCCCTTCTTGATCGTCGAGGCGTCCCGACGCAATGTGATCACCAGGCAAGGAGCGGTGCCAGTGTCTCCCGTGCAAGAAGGCAAGGTCACCGGATTCACTGATGGAATCTCTAGATCGGAGATTCTGCAGTCCTTGAGGCCAGGCTGGGGATCGATGCTGCATCCCTGATCAATATCATTCCTGAACTCCTGCAGCGTCGCCTTCCCCAGCTTCGGGACTTTGACTGAGGTCGTCCACGTATCCGTGGACGCCGTTTGGATGGTAGTGCCTTCAACCGCCACGTATGTTTCAACCTTGTCGTTGCTCGCCGGTGTGAGCGTGATCTCAGTCTCCGGCCCTCCAAAATCACCATCGGAGGCTCCACCTCCGCTCTCATCGAAGACTGCAATCCAGTTGAGGCGGAGCAGGTAATTCAACTCGCCCCCAATGGTCGGGGCCCTGAAACTCACGGTAAACGTTACCCAATTGCTGCCGCCGGTGCTCGTGCCCGGCAGCGGATCGACAAGGCTGCACGAGATAGAAGTTTCGGCGGGGGTCGTCGGCTCGCACGTCACCACTCCGGCTGCTGGAGAAACTGAGACGTACGGGGCCTCTGAACCCGTCAATCCCCCGTTCGTATCGAGGACGCCAGTCGATGCGATGAATCGCACTCCGGCCATTGCGTTCGGTTTCGTGTTTGTCAACGTGACGGTGAATGCCCCCAAGGTCGGCTGGGTAACGGTGCTGCGTGTGACGGTGTCCAGGACCCGACTCACTGCTCCGTCGAGTTCCCCTGCAAGTGCCGGGCTTGCAAGCACCAGCGCTGCGAAAGCGGCGATACAGGTCGATTTCAAATTGCGCATTCGTCTTTCCTCCTGATTGCGTCGGTAGGCAAGTCGCAACCTGCCGTCACTGAATTGCCCATTTTGTTTGTGCGAGCCTCGTGACCGTAATTGTTTATGCTAGACCTTAACCTATTCAAAGTCCACGCCAATCCATGCCCGTCTCCTATGCCACCCCTCGAATTCGGAACCCGAATCCCATGAGCCGCCTGCGCATAGGTGGGCCACTCCTGGCGAATGTCGGCCGCAGCGCACGCAGCAGCAATCCCTAAAACAAGGGAGGGGAAAACACCGAGACGGTTGAAGTTGCTTTGTCACAAGGACTGACCTGATGAATTTCGGCGTCCGAGGCACCGCCTTCGACCGAACGATGCCCAGGCGGACTTTCCCAAAGCGAAACCAGAATTTCATGAGCCGGTCGGCGCGCGAGCGACCGTAGACTCGATTCAAACAAAGCTAATCGGTTGGTGACATGAAGAACGCCTTATCCGCCTTGTCGACTGGCGGCGTGGTTGCACTGGCTGCGTCCGGATCCTGGGCGCAAGCGGATGGGGCGCCCGCCTCTGCCTCGACCTCGACCCAACTCGACCCGGTGATCATCAGCGTCGAACGCTCGCGCCAAACCACTTTCGACGCGCCCGCCGCCATCACGGCGGTGACGCGCGAGACGATCGAATCCGCCGGGCCGCAGGTCAACCTGTCCGAGGCGCTGAACCGCGTGCCCGGCATCACAGTGCTGAACCGACAGAACTATTCGCAGGACCTGCAGCTCTCGATCCGCGGCTTCGGCTCGCGCTCGACGTTCGGCATCCGCGGCGTGCGCCTGATCGTCGACGGCATTCCGGCGACGATGCCCGACGGCCAGGGCCAGGCGTCGAACATCGCGCTCACGTCCGCCGGGCGCATCGAAGTGCTGCGCGGCCCGATGGCGCAGTTGTACGGCAACGCGGCGGGCGGTGTGGTGCAGGTGTTCACCGACATGGACTTGGGGCCGCCGACGACCACGCTGAGTGGCTCGCTTGGTCCCTACGGCCAGAACAAGGTGGGTGTGAAGTTCGGCGGGGCCGGACCGAACGACGCGGTGAGCATCGACGCATCGACTTTTCACACCGACGGCTATCGCCCGCACAGCAAGGCCACGCGCGACCAGATCAACGCAAAATGGCAGCACGACTTCGGCGCCGATTCGCGTTTCAGCCTGGTACTCAACTCGCTGGATCAGCCGGTGTCGCTCGATCCGCTCGGGCTGAACGCCGCCCAGTTCCGCAACGGCACGCCGGGCAATGCGTTCTACGTTGCCGCGCTCGCCCAGGACCCGCGCAAGACGGTGCTGCAACAGCAGGTCGGCGGCGTGCTGGAACAGCGTCTGGGCGAGGCGACGCAGCTGACCGCGCGCATCTACTTCGGTCAGCGTGATCTGGACAACGCGTTGTCGATCCCGCGGCCACCTTCGACGGCGCAGACGTTCAGCACGGCCAGCGGCGGCATCGTCGTGTTCTCGCGCAGCTACCAGGGCCTGGGCGTGCAGTTGAGCCATGCCTTGAAGTTCGACAACGGCCAGGCCTTGCGCCTGGTCGGTGGCATCGACCTCGATGAGAGTGATGAAGACCGCCAGGGCTTCATCAACGACCTCGGCGTGCGCGGCGCGCTCAAGCGCGACGAGCGCAATCGCGCGGATAACCGCGACGCCTTCGTCCAGGCCAGCTTCGACCTTGACCCGCAGTGGACGGCGACGGCCGGCCTGCGCTCCAGTCACGTGCGGTTCCGCAGTCAGGATTTCTTCACCGCTCCCGCCAACCCCGCGATCGCGGGTGATTTGCCCAACCCGGACGACAGCGGCAGCCTGAGCTACAGCGCCACGAGTCCGGTGCTGGGCATGAGCTGGCGCGCGGCGCCCACGCTGAACGTCTACGCCAACGCCGGCCAGGGTTTCGAGACGCCCACCTTCACCGAGTTGTCGTATCGCCCGGGCGGCCTGACGGGGTTGAACACAGACCTGCGCGCGTCGAAGAGCCGCCATGCCGAGATCGGCGCGAAGTGGAAGTACGCCGGCTCACAACGCCTTGATGTGGCGCTGTTCGACATTGCGACGCGAAATGAGATCGTTGTCGACACCAACCTGAACGGACGCTCCACGTTCAAGAACGCGGGCAAGACATCGCGCCGTGGCATCGAGTTGTCACACGTGGGGCAACTTGGCGAATCGCTGCGCACCACGCTCAGCCTGACGGCGCTGCGGGCGCGTTTCGACGAGGCCTTTGTCAGCGGCAGCGGCGCGACGGCGGTGAACATCCCTGCGGGCAACCACTTGCCTGGAACGCCCGAACGCAGCGCGTTTGCCGAACTCGCATGGGCGCCGCACGGCGCCTGGGGCGGGTTCAACTCCGGCGTCGAAGTGGTGCACACCGGCAAGCTCTATGTGAACGATGCCAACACCGACGCGGCGTCGGCTGCGACGGTTCTGAACCTGCGCGCCGGTTTTCAGCAGACGCTGGGCGAATGGCAGTTCAGCCAACTGCTGCGCGTGGACAACGCGACCGATCGCAACTACGCCGGATCGGTGATCGTCAACGAAGGCAACAGCCGCTTTTTCGAGCCGGCGATGCCGCGCAATTGGCTGGTGGGGCTGAAGGCGCGCTACGAGTTTCGGTAAGGCGCTGACCTCGACCCAATGTCATCCCGGCGCATGCCGGGATCCATTGCGTCGCACTCGCTCGTCCCGTGGCCGGTGGATCCCGGCTTTCGCCGGGATGACGGCTTGTCGGCGTGACGCCGGGATGACGCGAGGGTTCAGAAAAACGCCTGTATCCCCGTCATCGCCCGCCCGAGGATGAGCGCATGTACGTCGTGCGTGCCCTCGTAGGTGTTGACCGTCTCCAGGTTGATCATGTGGCGGATCACGTGGTACTCGTCGTGGATGCCGTTGCCGCCGTGCATGTCGCGTGCGGTTCGGGCGATGTCCAGTGCCTTGCCGCAGTTGTTGCGCTTGATGAGTGAAATCATCTCGGGCGCGGCTCGGCCTTCATCAAGAAGCCTGCCCACGCGCAGGCAGGCTTGCAGGCCGAGCGTGATCTCGGTCTGCATGTCGGCGAGTTTTTTCTGAATCAACTGGTTCGCGGCGAGCGGCCTGCCGAACTGGTTCCGATCGAGCGTGTACTGGCGCGCCGCATGCCAGCAGAACTCGGCCGCGCCCATCGCACCCCAGGCGATGCCGTAGCGCGCCTTGTTCAGGCAGCCGAACGGACCTTTCAATCCGTTCACGCCCGGTAGCAGGTTCGCCTCCGGGACGAACACCCCGTCCATGACGATTTCGCCGGTGACGCTGGCGCGCAGGCTCATCTTGCCTTCGATCTTCGGTGCGGTGAGTCCCTTCATGCCGCGCTCGAGAATGAAGCCGTGGATCGCCTCCTGGCCGCCGACCTTGCCATCCGGGTCTTCACGCTTCGCCCAGACGACAAACACATCGGCCACGGGCGAGTTCGTGATCCACATCTTGCTGCCTGTGAGCAGGTAGCCGCCCGCCCCGTCCCGTTTCGCCGGTTTGGCGCGCGTGAGCATGCTGCCGGGGTCGGAGCCGTGATTCGGTTCGGTCAGGCCAAAGCAGCCGATCCACTCGCCGCTGGCCAGCTTGGGCAGATACTTTTCGCGCTGCGCTTCGTTGCCGTAGGCGTGGATCGGGTGCATCACGAGCGAGCTTTGCACGCTCATCGCGCTGCGGTAGCCGCTGTCGACGCGTTCGACCTCGCGCGCCACCAGGCCGTAGCTGACGTGGTTCACGCCCGGGCAGCCGTAGCCGTCGATGGTGGAGCCGAGCAGCCCCAGCGCACCCATCTCGTTCATGATGGTGCGATCAAAGGTCTCATGGCGTGCCGCCATCAGGACGCGCGTCTGCAACTTCTCCTGGCAGTAGTCTCGCGCCGCGTCTCGCACGGCGCGCTCGTCGTCGCTCAGTTGGTCGTCGAAGCGGAACGCATCGTCCCACTGGAAAGGAATGGAAGTTGCTGCCATGGTTGTCAGTTGTTGGCCTGTGAATCGACAGATGATAAGTTGGACAATCCCTGCAGGGTGCACACGCATGGAGGCTCGCATGAATCAATCGATCGAAACTATCACCTTGGGTGGTGGCTGTTTCTGGTGTCTGGAGGCTGTGTACGAGCAGGTGCGCGGTGTCACGCGCGTCGAATCGGGCTACAGCAACGGCCAGGTGGCGAATCCGTCGTACGCACAGGTGTGCGGCGGCAAGACCGGCCACGCCGAGGTGGTGCGGGTGAGTTTCGACCCACAGAAGATCAGCCTGCGCCAGGTGCTCGAGATCTTCTACGTGACCCACGACCCGACGACGCTGAACCGTCAGGGCAACGACAAGGGCCCGCAGTACCGCTCGGCCGTCTACTTTCACAATGCCGAGCAGGAGCGCATCGCCCGCGAAGTGACCGCCGAGGCGAACGAACACCATCGCGGCAAAGTGGTGACGGAAATCGTGCCGGAAAACAACTATTCGCGCGCCGAAGACGAACACCAGCACTACTTTGCGAACAATCCGCAGCAGGGCTACTGCATGTTCGTCGTGTTCCCGAAGGTCGAGAAGTTTCGCCAGACGTTCAGGAGTCTGGCGCTGCCGCAGTGACGCCCGACAGGCTCCTACGGCGCAAGCCGCTCGCGTTGCCACGCGCCGCCGACAAGCCGATACGCCAGCCGGTCGTGCAGGCGCGACCTGCGCCCCTGCCAGAACTCCCAACGGTCGGGAGCGAGGCGAAAACCTCCCCAATGTGGCGGGCGCGGTGGGTTCAGAAGGTACTGTGCGCTCACTTTCGCGGCGTTCGCCACGAGCACCGCGCGCGAGCGGATGACTTCACTTTGCGGTGAAGCCCAGGCGCCGATGCGAGAGTCGAGAGGCCGGGTCTGGAAGTAGGCGTCCGACTCAGCGGCGTCGGTGTGATTGACGCGGCCTTCGATGCGCACCACGCGTTCCAGTTCGACCCAGTGAAATTGCAGCGCGGCG
>JANNKM010000382.1:0-13815 GCA_031396305.1 Rhizobacter sp. | reverse complement strand
GACGGTGTAGTACGCCACCAGCCGCTTCTCGCCCGAGGCGTCTTCGCGCGCCAGCACAATCGCCTCGCGCACGCCTTCACATTCCCCAAGCCGTGCTTCTATCTCACCCAACTCAATCCGAAAACCACGGACCTTGACTTGCTGATCGATCCGACCGAGCCATTGGAGCGTGCCGTCGGAAAGCACGCGTGCCAGATCGCCGGTGCGGTAGAGCCGACCTTCACCGAACGGATTCGCGACAAAACGCTGCGCGGTTTCAGCATCGGAATTCAGGTACCCGCGCGCGACTTGCGCCCCCCCGACGAACAGTTCACCGACATCCGACACGGGCACGGGTTCGAGTTGCGGGCCCAGCACGTAGGCGGACACATTGGCCAGTGGCCGGCCGATCGGTGGAGTCGTGCCCGAACGATCGGTGAGGTCATTCAACCGAATCGTTGTGACACCCACGGTCGTTTCCGTGGGGCCGTAGTGGTTGATGACGACGCAACCTCGCCCGATCGCCTTGATTCGATCGATCAGTTTCCACGACGCGGCCTCGCCCCCCAGAACCAGTCGCCGCGTGGGAATCAGGCGCTCGGGCCGCTCGGTCGCCTGAAACAGCGCCTCCAGATGCGATGGAACGATCTTCAGGAGATCGATGCGCTCGGCCTCGATATAGTCGGCCAGCAGAGAGCCGCTCAGCGCCCGGTGGCGCAGCAGCACATGCAGTTCGCCACCATTGCAGAGTGCCGGGAAGACTGCCGTATGCCCGAGGTCGGCGGCAAACGTCGACACCGTTGCGTAACGAGCGCCGAGAGGCAAGTCGATGAACTCGCCAATGGCATTCACGTAGTTCCAAAGCTGGCGTTGTTCTACTGCGACGCCCTTGGGCTGACCGGTCGAGCCGGAGGTGTACATCACATAGGCAAGGTCCCCGGCGGCGCTGACTTGCGGGGGATTGTCTGCGCGCTCCTCGGCAGTGCACTCACGCAGTACCGCCCGGACGCGGCTTGCGCGAATCAACTCGTCGCGACGCGACTCGGGCTGGTCGTTGTCGATGCAGAGAAAGGCGCCCCCAGCCTTGAGCACACCCAGGATCGCCACGATCGAATCCACGGAACGGTCCATCGCCAGCGCGACGATGGCATTTCGCCCCACACCGAGTTGCTTCAATGACCACGCGACGGCATTCGCTCGACGGTTCAACTGGCCGTACGTCAACCGCACCTGTTCACAGACCAACGCCGACGCCTCGGGGTACGCAGCCGCATGCCGTTCGAACGATGCGACGACGCTGCCGGCGCCGAAGTCCCGCCGCAGCCCATGCAGAGCACTGAGTTCGACTTGTTCTGCCAGCTTTGTCATTCCCCACCAGTCAGTTGACCACTCGGGTGCGTCCCATGACGACCGGGATCACGGCGACAAGGCAACACCTCGCCATCCGAGCTCGGAAATTGAAAATTCTCCAAGGTAATCGACCCCGTCGATCCGCTGAATCGACGTCTTTGCGCGCACTGCGGCTCGCACCGTGCGTTTTGGCACAGCGGGAGGGATCATTGTTTCCAATCGAAGAAGCGGACAACGTCACTTCGCCGAGCCAGCGTGTCCGCGACGCCCAGGTCGACGAGTTCGCGGGTATAGGCCGATTCAAATAGCAGATAGCTCGCCAATGCCGCGCCACGAGCCTGTTCGCCCTGGCCCGAAACGCCGACACCGCGCAGCATCGCGCGGATCGGCGTTGGCAGGCTGCCGAGGTGCTTGGCGGCGATATCGTCGAGGCGCTGGGTTGGGGCAATGACGAGAACTTCAATCGAGCGCAACGTGGTGTGTGCAAGCGCCGTGGCCGGCAGGAGCTTGAGCGTGCTGTTGATGCGCTGCAGGCGCTCGACGTCGACAGCCAGTGCGTCGAGAAAGATGTTGGACAACGCGTGGCCGGCAATCTGCGCGAGATTGGGGTACTCGCTGCTACCCGCGCGCTGACCGGGAGGCTCGTGCATGCGGCCGGCACCGACGACCAGGATGCGCTGCGCACCCAGGTGCACGGCCGGCGAAATCGGTGCTGATTGGCGCATCGATCCGTCACCGCAATACTCGAGCTGGCCATTGATTTCCAAGGCCACGGCTGGAAAGATGAACGGGATCGCTGATGACGCCAGCAGGTGCTGGTCCGTGATACGGCCGCGCACAGCGATCCGTTGCGAACGCGTCCAAGGCACGATATCGCGCGCAGCTTCGTAGAAAGTGATGTGCATTCCCGAGCCGTAGCTCGATGCGGTAACTGCAAGCGCGTGCAGATGCCCCGAGTGCATCATCTGCCGAAGCCTCGCGGTCGGAACCAGGCGCGCAAGAAGCGACTCGAGTGGTTCGTTGTCGAGCAATGAGCGCGGCCGCGCGCGGCGCCAGCGCGCGATTGCCCAGCCGAGCGAAAACATCGTCAACCAGCGCGCGCCGGTGCGGATCACTCCGATCGAGTCCGAACGGTAGACCTGCTCGGCGCGGAAGCCTTCCCACACCTCGCAAAGGGCGCGAACGCTCTCGTCGAAATCATCGGCGCGGCACGCCAGGGCGGCGGCATTGATGGCGCCGGCCGACGTTCCGGTGATGACGGGGAATGGATTTTTGCCGATGACACCGCATTCACGGCGGATTTGCGCGATCGCTTTGAGTACCCCAACCTGGTACGCCGCACGTGCGCCGCCGCCGGTCAGCACCAACCCGGTCAACGCCGGTATGTCTGAATTTTCGCTCCCGTTTGCGATCATCGTGCGGCGCCACCCGGCGCTCAGGACGCTCGGTCCGGCGCGATGATAGGTCAGGGGTGCGGAGTCAATCCCGCGAAAAGGGAACGAAGAACGACGCTGTTCACTACCAGCACTGCGCCACCGGCAGCATCCCCGTCACGCCGCGCTCGCCCTTGTGCGTCAGCGTGAACGTGCTGCACCCGGTGTCGCCCGCCTGGGCGCTGCCTGGGACCGGCTGGGCCCGCAGCGTGTAGGCCGAAACGGTTGGTGCCGGTGAAAGAGTCAGGTTGTAGTGTCCGTTCTCGCTCTTGTTTGGATAGACGCCGGCACTGCCCAATGTAGCCGTTGAATAGCCGGTGGTCGCGTTTTCAGTCGCAAAGCGCTCCAGCATCTGCGCTGCATTGGTCAGGGCACCGCGCGCATCGGCGCGCCGTGCCTTCATCACGTACGCCTGGTAGGAAGGCACTGCGATTGCACCAAGCACCGCAATCAGTGCAACCACGATCATCAACTCGATGAGCGTCATTCCCCGTTGGGCAATTGGCGGCCGCGCGGCCAAGTCGCTGCGGTGCGAATCACGGCACATACACCACCCCCAACGTCTCACGATCCCCCTGGCCGTGCCACAACGTGAACGCCAACACCTGGCCCGTCTTCAAGGCGTCAACATCGACGGGTCTCCCTGATCGAAAGAGCCGTGTGCGGCGAGGATCGATGCGATGCCAATGCCCTTGAATCTCGACCTTCTCTCCGCGGGGGCTCACCGCGGTCACAACGCCTTTGCGCAACACCTGACTGTCGTCGATCCGGTTCGCTTGCGCTGTCGGGTTCGACCTGCGTGACGGCTGGGTCATCGATCCGGGCAGTTCGTCTGCCCGCACAACAGCGCCGGAACCCCCAAGCGCCAGCGCCAGTGTGGTCGACGCTATGCGTAGCCAATCACCCATTGCTCGCTCCTTCATCGCACTTCACGCCACATGGCACGCCCGTCGCGGCCGACGCCCAGTCCGCCGATGATGGGCCCGTCGGCGTTGGGCATGAGGCGGAAATCCAGTCTGCCGGTACTCATGAATGCAGGCGTCGCCGTGATGCCTTGGATGCGCCGGCCGCTGACGTTGTCGGTGCCCGAACCTGCAATCGAAAAAGTCAAAAAGTCGGAGCTGTCCAGGTTGGCGTCGCCATTCGTATCGAAGGTCGGAGTGCCGAGACGGTTTCCCGTGATCGCATCGAATTCGAGCAGCCAGCCGGAGCCACCGCCTGCGCAAGCGGTTGTCGCATCGGGAATCAGGGACGCGAAGATCAGTCTTCCCGCGCGGAACGTTGCGTCACCCACGACGCGCTCGCCACTCGTGGGCAGGTTCAGATACCAGCCCTTCTGCGCGAGGTAGCTCGCTTTGGTGATGAGATTGTCTTTCGTCGCGACCAGTGTGTCGGCAGGCACGCCAACTGCATGCGAGCTGAGCCTGAATTCGACCCCCGATCGCGAAGCGGTTCCCAGGATCGACTGCTGTTGCAGTTGATCGAGCGTCACGGTGCCGTTGCTCAGGCTGTCCCGGACGGCATAGATGGATTGCCCCGCGCTGCTGGAGCTGTCCGAGGTCGCGAGATAGCGCCCTGTGCCAAAGCCAATCAGGAAGCCGCCTTGGGGGAACCGCGTGACGTCGGGAGCACCGGTGATCGGCTGCGTGGCTCCAGCAGCGAACAGCACAGCGCCGCCGTTGCCCCGCACCCAGGATGCGGGAGTTGCCGATGTCAGGTCGAATTTCCAGAGGTTGCCATTCAAATCGCCGGCGTAAACCAGGTCAACCACGCCGTCGCCGTTGCTGTCGATAGCGGCGGGCGCCGAGAGCCCATTCGGGCTGGAGGAAGACCCCGCGCCGGTGTCGATCTTTCGGGTCAGCACGCCCGTTTCAGCGTCAATGACGAACAGGAAGGCATTGCCGCTGCTGTTGCCGGAGTTGTAGCCGCCGCCGACCAGCACCGACCACTTCCCGTCATTCGTCTTGACGAGCAGCGGCTGGCCGTAGACGTGGCCCATGTCGTCGTCCTGGAATTCCCAGCGCGCGATGCTCGGCGCGTTCGCTTCCGAGAAGCTGGCGGGGTTGGTCACGTCCAGCGCAAACAGGCCTTTCGCCCCGGCGCGCATGCCAGACACCAGCAGGGTGTGCCAGGCGCCGCCGTAAAACACGTCACCCACCGTTGGCGAACCATCGACAAAGTAGCGGTGCGAGTAACTCGAGGCAGTGAGCTTGCTCAAGTTGCCGTACAGCGCGTACGGAACATACGCAAACAGTTCCGCGCCGGTATTGGCGTTGATCGCGTGCAGCATTCCGTCGTTCGCACCCACATACAGCACGGGCGTGCGGGTGCGGTACGTGGCCGCGAAGCTGCTGTAGGGCGCGGACTCGAAGTCATCGGCGTAGCCGAATGCCGGTCCGGCAACATAGTACGGCGCTGAGTTGACGATGTCGCCCAGCGGCCCGGCGGTCCGGTTGCGAAATTGCGGTGCCGAACAAGGCGGCGTCGCACAGTTGCGCGCTTCGCGCGACGCATCGCCACGCAGGAACGCCAGGCGCAAGGCGCCGTGTCCATCGTTCGACCCCGAGGCATCCTTGTCGAGTTCGGTCACCAGTGTCGCGTCAACGTCTGTCGCTGCCGGCGCCATTGGATCGGGCCAACGAAACTTCACGCCGCGGCTGCCGAGCGCTCCGGGTTTGTAGGTGATGATCTTGCGCTGTGTATCCCAGTTTTGCGCGAGGATCTGTGGGGCGGCTTCCCAGCTCGGCGTCGAACTGATCGCGCCGGCTGAACTGACCGGGTAGGCCGCCAGATTCCCCGACCAACCTTTGCTGCTGAACTTGGCCTGGTATACGTGAGAACCGGCGTTCCATGAGCCGGCGTTCACTGCCACCGACGACGCGGTCCCGGTCTTTTCTTCAATGTCGCTGACGATGGTCTCGAATGCAGTGGTGAGGGTTGCCAGGGAATTGCCGAGAAACGCCGTCGGGCTGGCTCCGCCCAGGCGCGCCATCTCATTCAGTGCAGCCACCGAGCTGGCATTCGCCACCGAGTCGCCCATGCCGATCACGTAGGTCCTGATGTTAAAGGTCTGGCCCGCCAGTGCAGGGTTGGAGAGGTCTCCACTGCCCGACAGCGTCGTGCTGCGCAGCGCATTGATCTGATCGAATACATGGGTCTGGGCCAGACCAAAGCTCCACGTGCCCGTCCCCGCATTGAACGTGTTGACCATGTCGCTGGCGGCGTACTTGGTGCCGTCGGTTCGTCCGGTCGGGTTGCCATCGGTGGCCAATACCACGAAGTTGGCCTGACATGTCTCGCTGATCGGACTGGGACGAGAACTGGACTCTCCCCGCCGGAAATAGTCTTTGACGGTATCGAGCGTGCCCGCGAGCGGTGTGAACGACGCCGCGTTCTTGATCTCGCCGGAGCTGATGTTGTCGGTCTCCGGAGCCAGATACGCCATCAGGCTGTTGTAGTGCCCAGTCGAGTCGGCTTGAACCGTTTGAGCGATCCGCCCGTCGCCATCGATGTCGCTTCGATATCCCCAGCCGCGTTTCAACCACAGCCGGCGGGGATAGGTCGTCGCGCTCGATACGAACCCGGCGTCAGTGGCCGAAAACTGCGCGTTGCCAAAGATGAGCGAACTGAAGTTCGACGCCGCCCAGCCGGTGCCGCCATCCCTGTTGCCATAAAGGTCGTACGTCGTGCCGCTCAAGCCGACGCCGTACATCACGTTTGCCGAATTGTTGACGTACGTGACGTCGTTGATGTCCGAGTCGTCTCCCGATCGATCGTAGGTAATGAAGTTCCCACCGCCTGCGGGGTTGGGAAGGCACCGTCGCCCGCCGTTGCTCGCCGAAATGCCCGCAACGCAATCGGCGGTATAGGCCATCGTCGTCGCGTCACCAAGGTAGTACGCAAAGGTGTCGCGCAATCCGACGTTGGCGATGTCGAAAGCAGTCAGTCCCCAGTTGAACGAGTTTCGATGCGTCGTGATCACGCTGCGCAGGACATCTCGCGCGATGTTGCCGCGCGTACTGGGATCGTTCCCGGAGATGATCTTGCCGCTCATCAGTGCGTCCATCGACTGCGAGTTGTCCAGGATCACCATCAGGTTGGGCTTGACGGGAGGGGCGAGGAACAGCGGGACGCTCGAGATCGTGAACGGATCGGCGGCGATGGCCGGGCCCACAGGACCGAAGATCGCAGCCAGCGGCAACCACACTGCGATCCGAGAGATTGATTTCATCTTCATTCCTCTCATCGCACCGTGTACATCGACTGCAAGATGACAACCGTCTCCTCGCGGGCGCCGAACGCACGCGCGGTGATTCGATAGCCGGTACCGGTTGCGCCGGGAGCCACGCCCAATTTCATGCTCTCGCCGGATGGAGCTCCCAGGTTGCCGACCTTTTCGATCACATAGCGCGCCTGAGCATTCACGCCGGGAAACGCCGGAGCCAACCGGCCGCTGTCCCAACTGAACCCGGCAGCCTGATCGACAGGCAATGAACTCGGCACGGCCCTTTGTGACGGCGGCGTGCACAAGCCGGACTCGCAGTCGTCTTTGAATGTGAACCCGCTGACGTTCGTGACCAGGTCACGCTCGGCTTCGCGCAACGCAGCTTCGGCGGCCTGCAGCGCAAGGTCGCGATCCTTCGTGTTGCCAATCGTGCGCTCCTGCATCACGTTGACGCTCAGCACCGATACACCGAGCATCAAGGCAGCGACCATGAACAACAAGGTCGTGACGAGCGACAGACCGCGTTGTGCCGTCCGCATGCCAGGTCCTGAATGACGGCGATGCGTTCTCATGGCGCGCCGTTCCTCAGGGTCACAACTTCGGTCAGCACCGTCCGCAGGCGGTTGTCGGTCGGTGTCTGAGTGCCGATGTCGAGCTTGTAATTCTGCTTCGCGACCGCCATGCGATCCTCTGCCGTCGCCGCGACGATTTGCAGTCTTGCGCTGAGGACACGGTCCCAATCGGCGACGGCAGACGCAGAGAGATATCGATTCACGCTCAAATCCGGCGTGGTGTCGTTGTCCACCCCGTAGGTGACGATCAGGCGATCGATACCGGAGGCAATTTCCTGCGGGACCGGCGCACCTCCCGCGGGGGCTGGCACGGTAAGACGCCACAGCGAGTTCGTTCCCGTGCGCAACTTGCTCGGTGCCACGTAGTAGTGGCGCGTCTGCACGCGATACACGGTCGCGTCGCTGCGGAACACATGCCTCAGGTCGGTACTCGCGTTGCCGGGCGTCAATTCGCCCGTGTCATGCGCAAGGACTCCGGTCAGCGCGGGGTCTGCGGCAGTCACCTGAAACATCGCCGCCGCCTTGCAGTTGGAGATCAGCACCACATCACCCTTGGTGATGGTGTTGCCTGGGGAAGATGCAACGAGCTGCGGTGCAGCGCTGGTCGAGCCCATCGATGCCACGACCCCCATCGCAGCGGTATCCGCCGGCACTCGCACCGAGACCACATCGCTGTTCTGCAGCGGCGCAGGGTAAACGGCGGGGGGCAGATCCGCAATCGCGTCGGGCAAAGTCGGCGAGTGACCAGCGCCTGTTCCGCTGAAGCCGCGCACGCCCGAGTTGCCTTCGGTGATGAACCCTGCATCGATGCCGCCGCTGAGTACCACCACCGGCGGGGCGTCCTGCCGCTGCTCGAGCGTGCGGCAACCGGCAAAGCCAGCGCTGCGCAGATCGGTGTGCAATGTCTCCGTGGCGAGCCGCGCGTTCTCTGTCATGCGCGTGCTCGAAGAATTGACGACGTTGAGCATGCGCGTGCTGACGAATGTGGAAATAGCGATCGTGACGACGAACAGTCCAACCGCGAGTCCGACCATCAATTCCGGCAAGGTCATGCCGCGCAATTCTGAAAGCCGAGCCGAAGTACGCTTCATGGCCGAATCGCCGTGACGAATCGCGTCTCGGCGACGCTGTCGGTCCACCAGATCTTCACGGCGATCACGTTGCCGACGCCGTCGCATGCCGGTGCAGCGGGCATACCGTCGTTAGGCGTGCTGTCAACGCAGACCTTGCCGGTGCCAGCTGGCAGTGCGGCCACATCGGCCAGCCACTCGCCCATGTCGGCCGTCGCGAGCTGCGCCGAGGTACAGCCGCTGCTCAGGCAACTCGTGGAGCCCGTGGCGGGGTTGTTGTACAGCCCCTCTTCGAAGCCCTTTCGATTCGCACGAATCCGGTCCGTCATCTGGTAGCCCAGCAGCGTCGCCTTCTGGCGCGACTGCGCGCTGTTGCTCAGCGACATTCCTGCCGTCTGCATGCGTGCCGCGCCGACGAAGCCGACGGAAGCGACAACCAAGGCGACGAGCGCTTCGAGCAGCGCGTAACCTGCGGCGACGCGCCGCGCTGCGGGGCGAGAATTCATGTGCATGTGTCATTCCCCTCCACAACGTCGGCGATACCGACCTGCTCAAGCCTGATCGTGTAGCTCTTCGTCGTCGCGCTCGGGCCGCACAACGTGAACTTCAGCGATGCACTCTTCAGAAATCCTCGCGAGTTGAAGGCCGCGCTCGTCGCTTTTGTCGTTGTTTCGCCCACCCGTGCCATGAAGCGAACCTGACCGGCAAGCGGGGCGTACTCACGTATCACTGGTTCGCCGTCTTCGCAAGTGCCATCCTGATCGGTGTCGGAACAGACCAGCCAACCGCCCAGGAATTCAGAACCGTCGACAGTGCCTCGCGCGCTCACGGCAACGTCGCTCCCTCGTTTCGTGGCCTCGCTGCGCGCCAGTGTCAACGCCGATACGAACTCGCTTTGCGAAGCCCGCAGCCGGCTGCTGTTGACGAAGCTGGAAAGTCCGGGAACAACGATCGCGAGCAACACTGCTGCGACGATCAAGGTGATGAGCAGTTCGAACAGCGTGAATCCACCCAAGCGGCCACCCCGTCGTGAACTGGGTCCGCTTGCTTGCGTCCGAACAACCTGGCTCGACATTGACCATGCCTCCTGAGATTTCCACAGCCCTCTTGCGCGCTCAATGAATGCAGCGCGGACGGGAGGAAACTACGTTCGGTTGCATTGTGCCGAGGCCGCCAGGGTCGTGCCGAAGGTCACGGACCGGCGGTCATCAAACACGGATCAGTGGCAATACCACACACTCATTCAGGGGTTGAATCGGCTCGGGTCTTTGCACCGGTTACCAACTGTTCGCCGCTTCCGGTGTGCTTGCTGCGCAGATTGATTTCTGACGGGTACTGCACCTCTACGCCGAGACGAGCTTCTCGGAGAATCACGAGCGCGCGCGTCGTCCAGGTGTTCAACTTCCCAATGGCGCGGACGCGAGCAAGGCCCACAAGGCCCAGCGTCGAAACGCGGCCGAAGGCCGCTCAGGTGCGGCGTCGTCTCCGGGCAGCCGCCACAACCGCGACCAGACCGACCAGCATCAGCGCGTAGGTTTCGGGCTCGGGAATCGGCACGGGAATTTCATCCACCAGAGCCGTCGAACTATCTTCCTCGCCTTGACGCGGCTGCCGCAGGGCGTGGACGTCGCCGATGCCGCATTCTCCTGCGACCAACGCACTCCAGTTCGGGCTGTCACATGTCGCGGTGCTCGGCATTTCCGCAGCCGCGGGCAAGGGCAGCAAGGCGGCCAGAACAGTCACGACGAAAGAAAGCTGCTGAATCTGCTTCTTCAAGGCATCCCCTTGCGTCGAACCGGCGCCGACCGCGCGATTATTTGTCAACCGCGTCCGCAGCGCAATAGTGTATGACAGTGGAACTGGGGGGTACGCCACTTCGGCACCCCTCAGGCCCTTCGCATCCAGCCGTCAGTCGTAGACGATTTGCGCCCGGCCCGCATTGGCGCCGGCGCGCCAGCGCTCCAGCGCGGCGTCGCTCGGGTAAAAGCGCGCGGCGTCCCCGAGTTCGACTTCCGCGCTGGCGCGCTGGCGATGCAGGTGCAGCCGCACCGCCATGCCCTGCGTCAACTCGCCGTGTTCACCGGCGACGCGACGCGCCGGGAAGTCACGCAGCACCTCGGCCACCGGCGGCACGTGGCCGTTGACGTCGACGCGCAGGTACTTGCCGAAGCGGCAGCGCGCTGCGGCGAGGTCCCACACTTGATGCACAGTCAGGCGCATTCCACCCGAAAAACGATCAGGCTGGACCTTGCCGAGCACGATGACGAGTTCGTCGTCCTTCAGCCAGTCCTTGTGCGCGTTGAGCAGCTCTTCGCTGGCGACCGCCTCCAGCACCTCGCTCTTGTCGTCGAGCTTGAAGATCGCGACACGGCCGCGCTGGCCGTTGACGATGCGCAGGTCGGTCACGATTCCGGCGAGCACCTGCGGCTCACGGGTGTCAATCATGTCGGCAATCGCGCGCCGGGCAAAGGCGCGCACTTCGGCGGCACTCTGATCGAACAGGTGGCCGGAGAGGTAGAAGCCGAGCGCGGATTTCTCGAGCATCAACTGCTCCCTGATCGACCAGGCCGGCGCCGCGATGAGTTGCGGCTCGTTGGTGCTGGCGCCATGCATCGCGCTGTCGCCTGCGTCAAAGTCGAACAGGCCGCCCTGGTTCGCGTTTGCCGCCTGCGTGTCGGCGAAGTCGAACGCCAACCCGACGCTTGCCAGCAGCGACGCGCGGTCGGCGCTGAGCGCGTCGAACGCACCGGCCTTGATGAGCGACTCGACACTGCGTTTGTTGACGCGGGTACGGTCCACCCGCGTGCAGAAGTCGAACAGCGACTTGAACAGACCGCCCTGTTCGCGCGCGCGCTCGATCGCCTCGACCGCGCTTTGCCCGGTTCCCTTGATCGCCCCCAGGCCATAACGCACCACGTCGTCGGCCACCGGCTCGAAGCGGTGCGTGCAGGTATTGACGTTGGGCGGCTCGAACCTCAGGCCCATTGCAAGAGCGTCGTCGTGGAAGATCTTCAGCTTGTCGGTGTCGTCGAGCAGCACGCTCATGTTGGCCGCGGTGAACTCGGCCAGGTAATGCACCTTGAGCCAGGCCGTCTGATAGGCAAGTAGCGCGTAGGCTGCGGCGTGCGATTTGTTGAAACCGTAGCCGGCAAACTTTTCCATCAGGTCGAAGATCTCGTTCGCCTGGAGTTCGCCGATGCCCTTTTTCGCCGCACCCTGCGCGAAGATCGTGCGCTGCAAGGCCATTTCGTCGGCCTTCTTCTTGCCCATCGCGCGGCGCAGCAGGTCGGCCTCGCCGAGGGAGTAGCCGCCCACGAGCTGCGCCACCTGCATCACCTGTTCTTGATAGACCATGATGCCGTAGGTCTCTTGCAGCACTTCGGCCATCAGCGGGTGCGGGTACTGCACGGCTTCGCGGCCGTGCTTGCGCGCGCAGTACGATGGAATCAGGTCCATCGGTCCCGGGCGGAACAAGGCGACCAGCGCGATCACGTCTTCAAAGACGCTCGGCTTCGCGTCGCGCAGCATGCGCTGCATGCCTGAGCTTTCCAGCTGGAACACGGCGACCGTCTTGCCTTCGCTCATCAACTCATAGGTAGCGCGGTCGTCCAGCGGCAGTGCCTCGAGCGTGAAGTCGCGCTGGCCGGCGTGGCGCCGGCGGATGAACTCCTTGGCGAGTTCGAGAATCGTCAGCGTGGCCAGCCCGAGGAAGTCGAACTTGACCAAGCCGATCGCCTCGACGTCGTCTTTGTCATACTGGCTCACCGCGCTGTCGCTGCCCGGCTGCATGTACAAGGGGCAGAAGTCGGCGATGCGCCCGGGCGCGATCAATACGCCTCCGGCATGCATGCCCACATTGCGCACCACACCCTCCAGGCGCTCGGCCAGCGCCAGCAGTTCGGCGACTTCAACTTCCGTCTTCTCGCGCTGCTCGATCTCGGGAGCTTCTTCGCGTGCGTAGATCACCCCCGGATCGGGCGGGTCGGGCGGGCGCTTCAGCGTCACCGTCTTGCCGGGTGGCGCGGGCACGAGCTTGGCGATGCTGTCGACATGCCCGTAGCTCATGCCGAGTACGCGACCCACGTCGCGCAGCGCGGCTTTCGCCGCCATCGTGCCGAAGGTGGCGATCTGGCTCACCGCGTCGCGACTGTACTTCTGCTTCACGTACTCGATGACGCGATCGCGATTCGCCTGACAAAAGTCGATGTCGAAATCGGGCATGGAGACGCGATCCGGGTTCAGGAAGCGCTCGAACAGCAAGTGGTAGCGCAGCGGGTCCAGCCCGGTGATGCCCAGCGCATAGGCGACGAGCGAGCCCGCGCCCGAGCCGCGTCCTGGCCCGACCGGGCAGCCGTTCGCCTGGGCCCAGTTGATGAAGTCGGCAACGATGAGAAAGTAACCTGGAAAGCCCATCTTCAGGATCGTCGCGATCTCGAAGTCGAGTCGCTGCACGTAGCGCTCGCGCTGTGGTTCGCGCACCTGAGGGTCCGGGTAGAGCTGCTCCAGCCGCACCTCCAGGCCCTGGTGCGAGGCGTGCGAGAAGTAGTCCGCCATCGGCAGGTGCTGGCCATCGACGAGCGGTGTCACGAAGTCGGGCAACTGCGGCTTGCCCAGCACCAGGGTCAGGCTGCAGCGCTTCGCGATTTCGACGCTGTTGCGCACCGCACTGGGCAGGTCGGCGAACAACGCCTCCATCTGTGCCTGGGTCTTGAAATACTGCTCGCGGCTGAAGCGTTTCACGCGGCGCGGGTTGTCGAGCATTTCGCCGTCGGCGATGCACACGCGCGCCTCATGCGCCTCGAAGTCATCCAGTCTGGCAAATTGCACCGGGTGTGTGGCGACCACCGGCAGGCGCAGCAGCGCCGCGAGTTGCACGGCAGCGCGCACATGAGCGTCGTTTCCCGGCAGGCCGGCGCGTTGCAGCTCCAGGTAGAAGCGCCGTGGAAACAGGGTCGCCAGGCGCTGCGCGATTTGCGTTGCGCGCGCGCTGTCCCCGGCGAGAAGCGCCTGCCCTACTGCGCCTTGCTCGGCTCCTGACAACGCGATCAACCCCTCGCCAAGTTCCTCAAGCCACGCCCATTTCACCCACGCCTGGCCGCGTTGCCCGCTGCCGAGCCAGGCGCGCGAAATCAATTCACACAGCTTGTGATAACCCGCCGAGTTCTGTACCAGCACGAGGAGCCGGC
>JANNKM010000359.1:0-4318 GCA_031396305.1 Rhizobacter sp. | reverse complement strand
GGTGTCGAACAGCTCCGAGCGCTCGACCTGCTCGCCGCCGATGTAGGCGCTGTCGCCGGCATTGGCGATCTGCACGCGGCGCAGCATCTGGCGCACGATCACTTCGATGTGCTTGTCGTTGATCTTCACGCCCTGCAGGCGATAGACGTCCTGCACTTCATCGACGATGTAGCGCGCCAGCTCTTCGATGCCGAGCAGCCGCAGGATGTCTTGCGGGTCCGCAGGGCCGTCGACAATCGACTCGCCCTTGTTCACGACCTGGCCTTCGTGCACAACGATGTTCTTCTCCTTGGGCACCAGCTCTTCGTAGACCTTGCCTTCCGGATCGGTGATCTGCAGGCGCACTTTGCCCTTGGTTTCCTTGCCGAACGAGACCGTGCCGGTCACCTCGGCGAGTGTGCCCTTGTCTTTCGGCGTGCGCGCTTCGAACAGTTCCGCGACGCGCGGCAAACCGCCCGTGATGTCGCGCGTCTTCTGGCCTTCGACCGGAATGCGCGCCAGCACCTCACCCGGAGCAAGGTCTTGGCCGTCACGAATCTGGATCAGCGAGCCCACCGGGAAGCCGATCGTCACCGAGTGATCGGTGCCGGGGATCTTCACTTCGTTGCCAGCCACGTCGAGCAGCTTCACTTGCGGGCGCACGACTTTCGCGACGCCGCGGCGCTTGGAGTCGATCACGACCAGCGTCGACAGGCCGGTCACTTCGTCGAGCTGTTTCGCGACCGTCACGCCCTCTTCCACGTTCTCGAACTTCGCCTTGCCGGCGAACTCGGTGATGATGGGTCGGGTCAGCGGATCCCAGTTCGCCAACACCGTGCCAGCCTTGATGTGCTGGTCAGACTTGATGTTGAGCAGCGCGCCATAGGGCACCTTGTGACGTTCGCGTTCGCGGCCATGCGCATCCGCCACGATGATCTCGCCGGAACGCGAAATAACCACCAGCTCCTTTTTGCTGTTCGTCACGTAGCGCATCGTCGCGTTGAAGCCGACCACGCCGTCGGACTTGGCATCGACGCTGCTCGCCACCGCCGAGCGCGACGCGGCACCGCCGATGTGGAAGGTGCGCATCGTCAACTGCGTGCCCGGCTCGCCGATCGATTGCGCCGCGATGACGCCGATCGCCTCACCCATGTTGACGAGTCCACCGCGGCCGAGGTCACGGCCATAGCATTTGGCACAGATGCCGAAGCGCGTGCCGCAGGTCAACGCGGTGCGAACCTTGATTTCGTCCACGCCTGCGGTCTCGAGCATGTCGAACATGTCTTCGTCGAGCAACTGACCGGCGGCGACCAGCGTTTCCTGCGATTCAGGGTGCGCCACCTCCACCGCGGTCACGCGGCCGAGAATGCGATCGCGCAGGCTCTCGATCACCTCGCCGCCCTCGACCAGGGCGCGCATGTTCATGCCATTGAAGGTACCGCAGTCGTCTTGCGTGACGACCAGATCCTGTGTCACATCGACCAGGCGGCGCGTCAGGTAGCCCGAGTTCGCCGTCTTCAACGCCGTGTCCGCCAGGCCCTTGCGCGCGCCGTGCGTCGAAATGAAGTACTGCAAGACGTTCAGGCCTTCGCGGAAGTTCGCAGTGATGGGCGTCTCGATGATCGAGCCGTCAGGCTTGGCCATCAGGCCTCGCATACCCGCGAGCTGGCGAATCTGCGCCGCCGAGCCGCGAGCACCCGAGTCGGCCATCATGTAGATCGAGTTGAACGACTCCTGATCAACTTGTTTGCCATGGCGGTCGGTCACTTTTTGCTTGGACAGCTGGCCCATCATGACCTTGCCGACTTCGTCGCCCGTCTTGCCCCAGATATCGACGACCTTGTTGTAGCGCTCGCCCGACGTCACCAGGCCCGAGACGTACTGTTGCTCGATCTCCTTGACTTCCTTCTCGGCGCGCTCAATCAGGCCGGGCTTCTCTTTCGGCACCAGCATGTCGTCGATCGCAATGGAAATTCCGGCGCGCGTGGCCAGGCGGAATCCCGCCTGGAGCAGCTTGTCGGCAAACACTACCGTTTCCTTCAGTCCGCACTTGCGGAATGAGGTGTTGATGAGGCGCGAGATTTCTTTCTTCTTCAGCGCCTTGTTGATGTTCGCGAACGCCAAGCCCTTGGGCAGGATTTCGCTGAGCAGCGCGCGGCCCACCGTCGTGTCCACAAGGGTCGTCTCGGGCTTGAACTCGCCCGTCGCCTTGTCCTGCACATAGTCGGTCATGCGTACGCTGACCTTGGATGTAATTTCGACCTGCTGGTGATCCAGCGCGCGGTGCACTTCAGCCACGTTCGAGAAGATGATGCCTTCGCCCTTGGCGTTGATGCGCTCGCGCGTGGCGTAGTACAGGCCCAGCACCACGTCTTGCGAAGGCACGATGCTCGGCTCGCCGTTGGCCGGGAACAGCACGTTGTTGGACGCGAGCATCAGGGTGCGGGCCTCCATCTGCGCCTCGATCGACAGCGGAATATGCACCGCCATCTGGTCGCCGTCGAAGTCAGCGTTGAACGCCGAACAGACGAGCGGGTGCAGCTGGATCGCCTTGCCTTCAATCAACACCGGCTCGAACGCCTGAATGCCCAGGCGGTGCAGCGTCGGCGCACGGTTCAGCAACACCGGGTGCTCCTTGATGACTTCCTCAAGGATGTCCCACACCACCGGCGTGCCTGACTCAACCTCTTTCTTCGCCGCCTTGATCGTCGTGGCGATGCCCATCGCTTCCAGGCGCGAGAAGATGAAAGGCTTGAACAGTTCCAGCGCCATCAGTTTGGGCAGGCCGCACTGGTGCAGCTTGAGCGTGGGGCCCACGACGATGACTGAGCGGCCCGAGTAGTCGACGCGCTTGCCCAGCAAGTTCTGGCGGAAGCGGCCGCTCTTGCCCTTGATCATGTCGGCCAGCGACTTCAACGCGCGCTTGTTCGCACCCGTCATCGCCTTGCCGCGCCGGCCGTTGTCGAGCAGCGAATCGACCGCTTCTTGCAGCATGCGCTTTTCGTTGCGCACGATGATTTCCGGCGCCTTCAACTCGAGCAGCCGCGCCAGGCGGTTGTTGCGGTTGATGACGCGGCGGTACAGGTCGTTGAGGTCGGATGTCGCGAAGCGTCCGCCGTCCAGGGGAACCAGCGGGCGCAAGTCCGGCGGCAACACCGGCAACACCTCCATCACCATCCACTGCGGCTTGATGCCCGACTTCTTGAACGCCTCCATGACTTTGAGGCGCTTGGAGTTCTTCTTGACCTTCAATTCCGAGCCAGTCATGTCGCCGCGCAGCCGTTCGATCTCGACATCGAGGTCAATCTCGGACAGCAGTTTGTGCACGCCCTCGGCGCCCATCAACGCCACGAACTCATCGCCAAACTCGGTGCGCTTCGCGTCGAAGTCGTCTTCGCTCATGATGCTGAATTTCTTCAGCGGCGTCATGCCGGGGTCGACAACGACGTAGGCTTCGAAGTACAGCACGCGCTCGATGTCGCGCAGTGTCATGTCGAGCACGAGACCCAGACGCGACGGCAGGCTCTTCAGGAACCAGATGTGCGCGCATGGCGCGGCCAGGTCGATGTGACCCATGCGCTCGCGGCGCACCTTGGTCTGCGTGACCTCGACGCCGCACTTTTCGCAGATCACCCCACGATGCTTCAAGCGCTTGTACTTGCCGCACAGGCACTCGTAGTCTTTGATCGGCCCGAAGATCTTGGCGCAGAACAGGCCGTCGCGTTCCGGCTTGAACGTGCGGTAGTTGATCGTCTCCGGCTTCTTTACCTCGCCGAAAGACCAGGACCGAATTTTCTCGGGCGAAGCCAGTCCGATCCGGATGGCATCGAAATGCTCATCAGGCGTGAACTGGCGGAACAGATCAAGCAAACCCTTCATTTCTGTTTCCTCCCTTTAGTTGCGCTCGAGCTCGATGTCGATACCGAGCGAACGAATTTCCTTGATCAGCACGTTGAACGACTCCGGCATGCCGGCCTCGATCGAGTGTTCACCCTTGACGATGCTCTCGTACACCTTGGTGCGGCCGTTCACGTCGTCCGACTTGACCGTCAGCATTTCCTGCAACGTGTAGGCGGCGCCGTAGGCCTGCAACGCCCACACCTCCATCTCGCCGAAGCGCTGGCCACCGAACTGCGCCTTGCCGCCCAGCGGCTGCTGGGTGACCAGGCTGTACGGCCCGATCGACCGCGCGTGGATCTTGTCGTCGACCAGATGGTGCAGCTTGAGCATGTAGATGTAGCCGACCGTCACCTTGCGGTCGAACATGTCGCCGGTACGCCCGTCGAACAGCTCGACCTGGCCCGAGGCATCGAGCCCGGCCAGCTCCAGCATACCCGAC
>JANNKM010000356.1:0-9576 GCA_031396305.1 Rhizobacter sp. | reverse complement strand
GGATCTCGTAACGGTTGCCTCCACGGTAAAGCCCGAAGAAGAGAATGACTGGCACCTTTAAGATGCTCGCGAGCCACATGGTGCCGGCAGGGAATCGCGCAAGCTTGCCGAAGAACATACAGGATGTGGTCTGATCCTGCTTCACGAGACGATCCGTGAGAATGCCCACCATCCCTCCGCGGTCCAGACATTCCTTGACTTGCAGCATCGTATTCGGCGAGCCGGTTTGTATCACCGAATCTGCGAACGCAGGGTTCAGGTCACGGAAGAGGTCTCGGAGCATCGGCGTATGTTGCTCGTGCATCAGGACTTTGATTTCGACTTCCTGCTGGGTCAGCCCGATGGCACGCACGATATCGAAACTTCCCAGATGTGAACCGAGTAGAAGACATCCTCTGCCATGAGCCACGCGGTTCTTGAGCACATCGAGTCCCCGTATATCGATATCGAAGCGGCTGCCTTGTCCGGCGAGGAGATAGACACGATCAAGAAGCGTCGCCGCGAAACGATGATACTGCCGATACAGGTCACGCCAGCTGATTGGGCGTCCCAGCGCTCGCATCAAGTAGGGTCGGATAGCCTGACTTGCCTGCCTCGAACATGCCAAATAATAGACACAGATCGGATAGAGCAAGGCGCGCGTGGCTGGACGACCTACGAATAACGCCATCCAGATCATGAATCGTGACGCGATTCGGTTGCCGCGTTCGCGTTGTTGCAACCATGTGGCACTCACGAATCACCCGTGGAATCATCGGCGACGATGCGGTATCGCAGGCAGCCGTTCGCAATAAGTCGAGACCCGGTGGTGCAGCTGAACTCCATTGCATCATCGCCCTGCTGGTTCAACCTGATTGTGAGAGGCTCTCCAGGGTTCAGAGGAGACATGAACTTCGCCGATGGCATACCCACAAACTCGATGTGCTCCTTCGCCATTTCACGGATGGCGTTCATGATTTCACCCAGCACCACGACGCCAGGAACCACAGGATGGCCAGGAAAGTGCCCAGCCAATGATGGATGGTCCGCACCGATTGTGACAATGCGCTCAGGTCCCATGCCGTTCCTCGTTGTGAAGTGTGTGTAGAAGTCCGAGCAAGGCCTCTCTCGTCAGCTTGCCGGTCTCGTTACGGGGAAGGTGGGGAACCAGGTGAAGCGGTCTGGGGAGAAACACAGGATCAATGACTGTTCGAAGCGCCGACAGAATGTGTTCGGCAGTTTTTTTAGGCGCAACAACGAAGGCGATCAGACGTGTGACTGCAGTTCCCTTTTCATCCGGGAGGAAGAACACTCCATCCTGAACACCCTCGATCTCGTTCAGTTTCTGGCTCAGATCGTTTAAGGAGCCCCGGTGCCCACCGATGTTCACCAGATCCGTGCCACGCCCATGCAGCACGAACCGATGCGGCCCTTGCAGCGAAACCAGATCAGGAAAGAGGACCGGCTCATGCAAGTACGGGGCTTGAAGGGAACACCCGGCTGATTCCTGATGCAGTGTGATACCGTCCAATACGTGCCAGGTGTTCTCGTCGACAGTCCGTCTTGTCGCGAGGCTCCCGGCCTCCGTGAACCCGTACACCTCATAGACTCTGGTTTGGAATAGAGTCTCGGCTTCTTTCGCCAACGAGCTAGGAAGGGGCGCGGTCGCAGAGAGAATGCACTCCACGGGAGGCAGCCGTGAGCGAGTGGTGACACAAGCCCGGATATGTAAAGGCGTGGTGACAAGCATGCGCGGCGATGGCACTTCCGCCAACGCCAAGCGCACATCTTCAGGAAACAGCGGCCGCCCCACATGAAACGCCATCCCATGCTGAATGGGAAACATGATGGAGGCTTCGAGCCCGTACATGTGCTGGTGAGGAACTGTTGCCACGACGGCCCTTACTTCGACACCGGCATCGCGAACTCGGCGCCTTTGGCAATGCTCTCGGGCCAGCGCTGCATCACGCTTTTTTGCTTGGTGTAAAAGCGCACGCCCTCTTCGCCGTAGGCGTGCATGTCGCCGAACAGGCTGCGCTTCCAGCCGCCGAATCCATGCCACGCCATCGGCACCGGAATCGGCACATTGATCCCCACCATGCCGACCTGCACGCGCCGCGAGAACTCGCGGGCGACGTTGCCGTCGCTGGTGAAACACGCCACGCCGTTGCCGAACTCATGTTCATTCACGAGCTGCAGCGCCGCAGCCATGTCGGGAACACGCACGCAGCACAGCACCGGGCCGAAGATTTCTTCCTTGTAGATGCGCATCGAAGGCAGCACGCGGTCGAACAGCGTGCCGCCGGTGAAAAAGCCCTTCTCGTGCCCCTGGATCGTGAAGCCGCGGCCATCGACGACGAGCTTCGCCCCCTCTTCGGCGCCCAGCGCGATGTAACTCTCGATGCGGTCTTTCGCGGCCTGGCTGATCACCGGGCCCATCTCGACTTCGGGCGCGTGGCCGCTGCCCACTTTCAGGCGCCGCGCGCGCTCGGCGAGCACGGGCACGATCTTGTCGGCCACGTCGCCCACCAGAACCGCGACGCTGATCGCCATGCAGCGCTCGCCTGCAGAGCCGTAAGCGCTGCCGATCAGCGCGTCCACCGTCTGCTCGAGGTTCGCATCAGGCATCACGACCATGTGGTTTTTGGCACCGCCTAGCGCCTGCACGCGTTTGCCGTGTTGCGCTCCGGTCTGGTACAGCGTATGCGCGATTGGCGTCGAGCCGACAAAGCTCAGCGCCTTGACCAACGGATGCGCGAGCAGCGCGTCCACCGCAAACTTGTCGCCCTGCACGACGTTGAACACGCCGTCGGGCAGGCTCGCTTCGCGCAGCAGTTCCGCCATCAGCAGCGACGCGCTCGGGTCCAGCGGGCTGGGTTTCAAGACGAAGGTGTTACCGCAGGCGAGTGCCACCGGGAACATCCAGCACGGCACCATGACGGGGAAGTTGAACGGCGTGACACCGGCCACCACGCCCAGCGGCTGGCGCAGCGTCCAGTTGTCGATGCCCGTGCTCACCTGATCGGTGTAGTCGCCCTTGAGCAACTGCGGTATGCCACAGGCGAACTCGACGATGTCGATGCCGCGCGTGACTTCGCCCTGGGCGTCGCTGAAGACCTTGCCGTGTTCCGCGGTGATCATCGCGGCCAGGGCGTCGCGGTGCCGATTCATCAGCTCGAGAAACTTGTTGAGGACGCGCGCGCGGCGCAGCGGCGGCGTGTCGGCCCAGGCGGGGAACGCCTCGTCCGCGGCCGCCACAGCGGCGGCGACTTCGCGCTCGCTGCCCAAGCAGACCTGCCGCGCCACGGCCCCGCTGGCCGGGTTGTAGACCGGCTGGGTGCGGCCCGGCGCGCCCGGGAAACGACGCCCGGCGATCCAGTGGCTCACGTCGGTAGTGGTGCTAAAAGCTTCAGCTGCGCCCATGACGGTCTCCTTGAACGGAACTCGAATTGTGGATCAGGCCGCGGCGCGCAAAAAAAACCCACCTGGGTGAGCAGGTGGGTGGATTGAGGCCCTTCTTGCGAAGGACATCGTTGGGAAGGGTTCGGTCTTCTACGGTTCGATGACTTCCTGACCGGTGAGGGGACCTTTTCGATCCGCGGCTGGCCTGCTGAACAGGCCCCGTGTGACAGCAACGCCGCGACTGTAGGTGCGCACCCCTTGCCTCACCACCCCCCATCCGAGGGGCCGAGGGCGACGGCGTCGGGCTCGCTGCGGGTAGAAATTGGTGTAGGTGTGGCGCGGGCACAATCGCCTCATGACCGATGCACACGTGAGCGATGCGCAGCGCGAGGAACTGCAATCCCTCCTCGACAGCGTGCCCGCGCCGCTCGAGCCCCTGGACGTGAGCATGCTCGATGGTTTTCTGTGCGGCGTGCTGGTGCAACCCGCAGCCGTGCCCGCCGCCCAATGGTTACCGTGCGTTACCGACATCGATGGCCGGCGCCTGCCGCAAGGCTTCGACGCGACACGATTGCATCAACTGGCCGCGCAGCGCCACGCCCAACTCGACCGGGCGATCGCGCGCCGCGAGTGGTTCGATCCCTGGGTCTTCGAACTCGCCGACGCAGATGGCGCCGCCGCGAGCGACGCCAGTGATGCTGCGCTTGAAGCCGTGTTCCCCTGGGTCGCCGGCTTCGCCGCGGCGATGAATACCTTTCCCGCGCTGATGTCGCAGCCCGCGCAAGCGCTGACCGAACCGCTCGCGATGCTGTACCGACACCTCGACCCCGACGATCTGGAAGATGCCGACGATTTGCTGGAGGCCATCGACTCCCTCGCCCCGCTCGGTGATCTGAGCGAAGCCGTCGAAGACCTGGTGCGCGCCACGCTGTTGCTCGCCGACGTGGGGCGGCCGTTGCCAACGCCCCAGACAGCGCGCTGCACGCCGGGCGCGAAGGCAACCCGGCCGCGCCGCGCAACACGGCGCTGAGACTCGGCGCAGCGCGTTCAAATCGTCAGCGGATCGATGTCCACCGCCCAGCGCAAGATGCGCATCGCGGGGCCCTTGCGCTCGTGGCGCAGGTCATGCAAGGCCGGCAACCAAAGCGCCAGGAACTGCTGCAACGCCTTGCGCGACGCAGATTCCACCAGCATCTGCACGCGCTCGACATCGGCCACGCGCGCCACGTTGAGCGGCACAGGCGGGTAGATCGTCACCGCGTCGGCACCGGGCAATGCCGCGGCGCGCTGCGCCGCCGCGTGCAAGAAGTCTTCAGCAGCCTGCGCGTCACGCGCCTCGGCGCGCAGCATCGCCAGGTGCGAAAAAGGCGGCAATCCGGCGCTTTCGCGTTCCTTCAGTTGCGCCTGCGCGAAGGCCTCGAAGTCGTGGCGCCGCAGCGCCTCGTACAGCGCGTGCCGAGGATGCCAGGTCTGGACCCACATTTCGCTGCGCAGCGAGTGACCGGCGTCGCGCCCAGCGCGGCCCGCCGCCTGCATCAGCAGCGCGAACAAGCGCTCTGGCGAACGAAAGTCCACCGAGAACAACGCCGTGTCGGGGTTCACCGCTGCGACCAGCGTGATGCGGCGAAAGTCGTGGCCTTTGGCAATCATCTGCGTGCCCACGAGCACGTCCACTTCGCCCGCGTGCACGGCGTTCAGGCGTTCTTCCAGGGCACCTTTGGCGCGTGTGCTGTCGGCGTCGATGCGCGAAATCCGCGCCTGCGGCAACAACGCGGCGAGCTGCTCCTCCAGGCGCTCGGTGCCGCGCCCGATCGGCGAGATGTCGAGGTTGCCGCACTCCGGACAGGCTCGCGGTACGCGTTCGGCCAAGCCACAGTGGTGGCAGCGCAGGCTGCGGTCAAGCTTGTGGAAGACGCGCCAGGCGCTGCAATGCGGGCAGCCGCTTTTCCAGCCGCAGTCGGTGCAATGCAGCACCGGCGCATATCCGCGCCGGTTCAGGAACACCAGACTCTGCTCGCCTCGCGCCAGGCGCTCCTGCAACGCCGCGACCAGCGGCGCCGAAAGCACGTTGCTCGCCTCGCCACCGGGTGCCTTGGGCAACCGGCTCATGTCCACCAGCCTGACCTGCGGCAATTCGGCGCCGGCAATGCGCGTCGGCAAGCTCAGGCGCAGGTAGCGGCCAGTCTGCGCGTGACGCCAGCTTTCCAGTGACGGCGTCGCAGACCCGAGCACGACCAGCGCCGACTCCAGCCGACCGCGATACACCGCCAGGTCACGCGCCGAATAGCGCGCCCCGTCCTGTTGTTTGTATGACGGGTCGTGTTCTTCGTCGACGACGATCAGGCCCAGACGCGGCAACGATGCAAACACCGCCAGGCGCGTGCCCAGCACCAGGTCCGCCAGCCCGAGGTGCGCGGCAAGCCAGTGGCGCAGCCGCTGCGCCGGCGTCAGACCGCTGTGCAGCGAGACGATGCGCTGCTCGCCGAAACGTTCGGCAAAACGCGCTTCGAGCTGCGGCGTCAGGTTGATCTCTGGCACCAGCACCAGCGCCTGCCGGCCGCGCGCAAGGGCGTGCGCCGCGGCATGCAGGTAGATCTCCGTCTTGCCGCTGCCCGTCACGCCGTGCAGCAGCACCGGAGGCGGTGCGGTCTGCCCGGCGAGCGCATCCAACTGCTCCAGGAGGCGAGCCTGCTCGACGTTCAACGTTGGAGCAAGCGTGGCGCGGGGCGAAGCGGTGTTCGATTCTTCTGCGTCCTGGGCCCTGCCGCGGTGCAGTTTGGCGATGCGCAACTGCAGTTGGCGCTCGTTCAACTTCCGCAACTCGGGCGGCAAGACCGACAGCGCCACTTCGCCGCAGCCGCGCTGGTAGTAGGCGGCAGTGAAGTCGACGAGTTGGCACCAGCGTTCACTCAACGGCGGCAGGCTAGCCAGAACTTGCGCGACCGGGCGCAGGTTTTCAGGCGGGACATCGGACACCCGGCCAGGCCAGACCAGGCCGGCGACTTCGCGCTTGCCCAGCGGAACCCGCACCAACGTTCCTGGAGTGAGCCATTGCTCACTGAGGTAGTCAAGTGGCTCGCCGAGCCCACTGTGCTGCGGCGTCTCAACGGCAACTCGCTGCACCAGCGACGGTTCGTCCATGTGTCGCGCCTCGGTCAACCCCACCTCAGTTCAGGGATTGACAGTAAGTGGATGATTCGACGGCGCTTTTGAATGTTTCAACAGATTCTGTGGATAACTTTGTGGGAAAACCCATTCGAGTGACCCTAAATCGTTGATTCGATTGGGTTTCGGGGTACTCCGCCCGGTTTCGTTGCTTTCCGAAAACATCATTTAAATCAACAGCTTGCGCCGTGTTTGTTGAACAGTCCATGGTGCAGCGCAAGGAATTCAGCTGCCCGCAGCGCAGGCCGAGAAATGGGGATAAGTCAAGCCCTGAGCGCTCACTTACCGCGCAACATGTGTGCGGCAAGCCTCTTAGCAATGTCGCCCGCTGGCCATCACGCAGCTTGGCGCATTCGCCGCGAAATTCGGTGCACGGCGTCCACCAGAACCTTGACACTCTCGGGCGGCGTGAACTGGCTGATGCCATGACCGAGATTGAAAACATGCCCGCCCGGCGCTCCGAAACTGTGCAAGACGCGCGCCACTTCGGCCTCGATTTGCTGGGGTGGCGCGAACAAGGCGTGCGGGTCGAGGTTCCCCTGGAGCGCGATGTCGACGCCCACATGCTCGCGAGCCCGCCCGAGGTCGACGGTCCAGTCCAGGCCGATCACGTCCGGCTTGATCGCGGCGATCTCCTCCAACCACAACCCACCGCCCTTCGTGAACACGATGCGCGCGATGCGCTCCCCGTCGTGCTCGGACTTGAGCTGCGCCAGCACACGCTGCATGTAGGCCAGGCTGAAGGCCTGGTAGGCACCGTCGGCGAGCACGCCGCCCCAACTGTCGAACACCATCACCGCCTGGGCGCCGGCTTCGATCTGCGTATTCAGGTACAGCGCCACTGCGTCGGCGTTGATCGCCAGGATGCGGTGCATCAGGTCGGGGCGGCTGTAGAGCAGCGTCTTGACGAGGCGGTAGTCGTCGGACCCCGCGCCCTCCACCATGTAGCACGCCAGGGTCCATGGACTGCCGGCGAAGCCGATCAACGGCACGCGGCCGGCCAGCGCGCGCCGGATCGACGTGACCGCGTCGAACACATAGCGCAACTTCGCCATGTCGGGCACGGCCAGCCCGGCCACTGCGGCTTCGTCGCGAACGGGATGGGCAAAGCGCGGGCCCTCGCCTTCGGCAAAGCTCAGCCCCAGGCCCATCGCATCGGGAACCGTCAGGATGTCGCTGAACAGGATGGCCGCGTCGAGCGCATAGCGCTCCAGCGGCTGCAGGGTCACTTCGGTGGCGAAGTCGACATTCGTCGCCAGCCCCATGAAGCTGCCCGCCTTGGCGCGCGTCGCCCGGTATTCGGGCAGATAACGACCCGCCTGGCGCATCAGCCAGACCGGCGTGTACAGCGTGGGCTGGCAAAAACAGGCGCGCAAGAAAGCGTCGTTGTGCAATGGGGCCTTCATGCAAAAGATTATGGCCTCGATACTCTTGCCAGCGGCTGCGTATCGGGCAGCTCGAGTTGGCGGGCACGCCTCGCTGCGTTATCGTCGCGCCCCAGGTCGGGCCAAGCCGGCCGAGGCATGAGTCGTCTTTCGGAAGCCGCAATGATTCGAACGAAGAGCGCGTGGTTCGTCGTCGCGTGGGGTGCTGCCAGCCTGATCGGTTGTGCTGCAGTCGACGAAAGACCCTCTGCAAAAATTGAGGCGCCGGCCTCGCCCGCACCCGCCGTCGCCGCGCAGCCTGTCGCACCCGAGCCGCGTGTCGCCGTGGCGATACCCGCCCCAGCCGCGCCGGTGATTCCCCCCGCCAAGGTCGCCCCCGGCGCCACATCGCCACAGGCGCTGGATGTGGTCGTGCGGCGCGCCGGGACCCGCCTGTTCAATGATGCATTGCGTGCGCTCGGCAACGCGCCTCGCGACTTGGTGATCGACCCGTTCATCGATGCGAACACCGGGCAGCATACGCTCGCCGGCGTCGCTGCGGGCGGGCAACTGGCACGCCTGATCGCCGAGAACTTCCGCCCATGGACCGTGCTCCCCTTCGAGCGCAAGGCGCTGGCAGGCAACCCGCTGTTGTTGATCGGCACGCTCACGCCGGTGGCACTGAACGAGGCCGGCAACGGCCCGCCCGATGCGTACCGCTTCTGGTTGACACTGGTGGATCTGCGCAGCGGGAGAATCGTTGCGAAGCGGCTCGACCGAGCCACGCTGGCAAGCGTCAACGCCGAGCCGACGCCCTTTTTTCGCGACAGTCCGACATGGCACATGGACCGCACGACCACGGCCTACATCAAGTCGTGCCAGGTCGAAGCGCGGGTGGGCGAGCGCATCGACACGCTGTACCAGTGGCGCTTGCCGGCCGCTGCGCTGCTGCACGAAGCCATCGTCGCTTACCAGGACCAGCAGTTTGCCCAGGCCCGGCGCCTGTTCGTTCAAGCCACCGACATCGCCGACCCTGACGACTTGCGCGTGCTCAGCGGGCGCTACCTGACGAGTTGGCGGCTCGGCGCAAAAGACGACGCCGCCCAGGAGCTCAAGCGCCTCGTCACGAATGGGCTGGCCGCCGGAAGTCTGCCGTTGAAAGTGCTGTTCCGACCCGGCAGCACGGTCATGCTGCCCGGTGCGGACCTGCGCGAGCAATACCGGCAGTGGATTCGCGAAGTGGCACGCCAGGCGAGCGCCCGGCAGGCGTGCCTGCGTATCGTCGGGCATGTCAGCCGCAGTACCTCGGCCACGGCATCGGTGGAGTTGTCGCAGCGCCGCGCGGCAACGGTGCGCTGGCTGCTTGCGCAGGCCGCGCCGACCAGCGGCAATCGCTTCACCGCGCAAGGCGCGGGTTGGCGCGACAACTTGATCGGCTCGGGGCACGACGATCAGCGCGATGCGCTGGACCGGCGCATCGAGTTTCGCGTCATCGATTGCCCATGACAGGCAACCAGGCGATGCGCGGCAGGGTGTTTCACGGCGCACGCCGATAATCGCCGCTTTGCCCGGAGGCGGCCGCATCCGCGCCGCACCCCATGTCCCAGTTGACCCCCCCGGAGATCGCGAAGAGCGTGCGCCGCCGTCGCACCTTCGCCATCATTTC
>JANNKM010000339.1:0-2976 GCA_031396305.1 Rhizobacter sp. | reverse complement strand
CGCGGCTGACCACCGCCTGCACGTCGACGATGAAGCGCGCCGCGATGGCGATCGGGTCGATCGTCTTGTCGGGCGCGGAACCGTGGCCGCCGCGGCCCTTGAAGGTGATCTCCAGGCCATCGGAGTTGGACGTCATCGCGCCGACGTTGTAGCCGATGCTGCCCAGCGGCCCGGGCGATGCGTGCAGCGCGAACGCGAAGTCGGGCTTGGCGAAGCGGGTGAACAGGCCGTCGGCCAGCATCGCCTTCGCGCCCGAAACGGTCTCTTCGGCCGGCTGGGCCACGAACATCAGCGTGCCCTTCCATTGGTCCTTCATGGCCACCAGGGTCCTGGCCGTGCCGACCCAGCTCGCCATGTGCAGGTCGTGCCCGCAACTGTGGGCGACAAAGGTCTCCTTGCCGAGGTAGCTCGTCTTCACCTTGCTGGCGTAGGGCAGGCCGGTCTTTTCCTCCATCGGCAGCGCATCGAGCTCGGTGCGCACCATGATGGTCGGCCCCGCGCCGTTGCGCAGCAGCCCGACCACGCCCGTCTTGCCTATGCCCTCGGTGACTTCGAAACCGAGATCGCGCAGCGCCTTGGCGAGCTTGGCTGCGGTATTGACCTCCGCGAAGGCCAGCTCGGGGCTCGCGTGCAGGTCTTTGTATAGGCTCTCCACACCGGCGTAGTGGCGTTCGACCTGGGCGTCGACGTCCTTGCCGAAACGCTCGGCAACGCCGCCCGGCTGGGCCAGCGTGGAACCCGCGAGCAGGCAGGCCAGCGCACCGGTGCCGGCACGAAACACTTTCAGCAATTCAGTCATGGTTTTCCTGGGGATTCTGCGAGGTTCACTTGCGCGCGGCACTGACCCGCGCCATCGTGGGCTCGGGAATTTCTGCGCTCACGTCTTCGTGATGCGCCGACGCCGATCGGCTGTGATCGATCATCGCCACCGCGATGGCGGCGATCACGGCGGGAATGGCGATGGCGAAGAAGTTCTGTTGCAGCGGCAGCGCCATTGCCACCAGCGCGCCGATCACGATCGGCGCGAGGATCGCGCCGCTGCGACCCACGCCCGACGCGAATCCGATGCCGGTGGAGCGAACCGCCATCGGGTAGAACTGCCCCGCGTAGGCGTAGGTCACGATCTGCGTGCCGATCGTCGAAGCCCCGGCCAGGCCGACGACGAAGAACAGCCACTCGGTGGGCATCTTGACGCCCAACAGCGTGATGGACACCGCCGCCAGCACGTACATCGAGAACAGCACCCACTTGATGTGGAAGCGATCCGCGAGCCAGCCGCCGCCCACGGCGCCGATCATGGCGCCGAAGTTCAGCACCAGCACGAAGGTCAGTGCCGAACCGAGGCTGTAGCCGGCACCGGCCATCAGCTTGGTCAGCCACGAACTGAGCGCGTAGACCATGAACAGGCACATGAAGAACGCGACCCAGAACATCGCGGTGCTGAAGCCGCGACCTTCATGGAACAGGTGACCGATCGTGGCGTCGTCGGCCTTGTCTTCGGCGGGCAGCGCGAAATGGTCGCTGGCAACCGGCTTGAACGACGGCTCCAGGCGCGCCACGATGTCCTTCAGCTCGTCGTGACGCCCCTGCTTGAGCAGGAACGGCATCGACTCGGGCATTGACTTCAGGATGAACGGGATCAGCAGCACCGGCAGGCCCGCGGCCAGAAACACCGACTGCCAGCCGTAGCTCTCGATCAACTGTTTGCCGAGCACGGCGGCGAGCATGCCGCCGACCGCGTAGCCGCTGAACATCAGCGTGACCATCGTGGCGCGAATCTTCTTCGGCGAGTACTCGGTCAGCTGCGCGACCACGTTAGGCATCACGCCACCGATGCCCAGACCGGCGAGGAAACGCGTCACGCTGAACATCACCGGGTCGCTCGTCATGCCGGCGGCCGCCGTGAACACGCTGAACAGCACGATGCAGATCGCGATGGCCCAGCGGCGACCGATCTTGTCGGCGATGGTGCCGAGGAAAATCGCGCCGAACATCATGCCGAACAGGGCGGAGCTGACCATGAAGCCGGCCTTCGTGGCTTCGACGCCCATCTCCTTCATGATCGACGGCAGCGCGATGCCGGCCACCGCCAGGTCGTAGCCGTCGAAGATGATGATCAGGGCGCACCAGAAAAGCACCAAACCGTGGAAGCCGTTGAACTTGGCTTCGTCGGCGATCTTGTGGACATCGATCTGTCGCATGAGATGTCTCCTTCAATCGGCGCTGGGGCGTTGCCGAGCGTCAGCCGAGGTCGCCGCCGCCCACCGGCAGAACCGATCCGGTGATGTAGGAGGATTCGTCGGACGCGAAAAACAGGATCGGCGCCACCTGCTCGTCGATGGTTCCGTAGCGGTGCATCAGGCTCGTCTCCTTGGTCTGGTCGACGATGCCCTGGTACCAGGCCTTTTCCTTGGCCGACGGCTTGGCCGTATTGCGCGGCACCTTGCGCGGCGGCGCCTCGGTGCCGCCGGGCGCGGTGGCATTGATGCGGATGCCGTTGCCGGCCTGCTCCATCGCGATCGACGCCGTCAGCGCGTTGACCCCACCCTTCGCCGCCGCGTAGGGCACGCGGTGGATGCTGCGTGTGGCGATCGACGAGACGTTGACGATGACTCCTTTCTTCTTCTTCACCATGAAGGGCAGCACCGCGCGGCAGCACCACAGGGTCGGGAACAGGGAGCGCCGCACCTCCTTCTCGATCTCTTGCTCGCCGTACTGGTCGTAGGGCTTGGTCCAGATCGTGCCGCCGACGTTGTTGATCAGCACATCCACGCGCTTGAACAACTTCAGCGCCTGGTCGACCATGCCCTGGGCGCCCGCGAAGGTCTCTAGGTCGGCCTCGAAGGCGGCTGCCTTGCCGCCCGCGGCCACGATCTCGTCGACGACCTCGCGGACCAGGGGCGAGCGGTCCACCGCCAGCACGGTGCCGCCTTCGGCGCAGACGCCGAGCGCCACGCCGCGGCCGATGCCCTGGGC
>JANNKM010000442.1:0-7959 GCA_031396305.1 Rhizobacter sp. | reverse complement strand
GCGATCGGCGAGCCCGATCTGTCGGTCGAACTCATCCTGCCCAGTGCGGCATTCCACGAGTTCTGCCGCGCCAACCACGTCACCCACATCGCGCCCATCGAAGGCGTAGCCAGCGACGGCGAGCTGCCGCCCGGTTCGCAGACAAGCGCCTGAGTGCGACCCGACACCGGGATTGCATTCCCCCATCACGACAAGGAGACAAGCATGTCAGTGGAAATCAAGACCACCGCCATCGAGCCGGTGCGCCAGACCTTCAGTCATGTGGCGCGCCGCCTCGGCGCGGACAAGCCCGCGTCGCGCTACCAGGAAGCGACCTTCGACATGCAGTCCGACTGCAATTTCCACTACCGCCCGCTGTGGGGCCCGGAATACGAGCTGTACGACAGGCGCCGCACCGCGATCGTCATGAAGGACTGGTACGCGTTCAAGGATCCGCGCCAGTTCTACTACGGCAGCTACGTGCTCAACCGCTCCAAGCTGCGGGATACCGCCGAGGCGAACTTCGAGTTCGTCGAGAAGCACGGCGCGCTGTCCAGCCTGCCCAAGGGGCTGACGCGGCGCATCAAGGCCATCATGCTGCCGCTGCGCCACGTCGAGTACGCGGCGAACCTGAACAACTGCTACATCTCGGCCTACGGGTGGGGTACCGCGATCACCCAGGTCACCACGTACGCGATGATGGACCGGCTGGGCATCGCGCAGTACCTTTCGCGCATCGGCCTGCTGATCGATGGCAACACCGGCGACTCGCTCACGGCGGCCAAGGAAAGCTGGCTCTCCGACCCGGTGTGGCAGCCGCTGCGCAAGCTCGTCGAGGACAGTTTCGTCGTCAAGGACTGGTTCGAGCTGTTCATCGCGCAGAACCTGGTGCTCGACGGACTGCTGTACCCGCTCGTCTACGGCCGCTTCGGCGGCGAGTTGTCGCAGAGCGGCGGCTCGGTGGTCGCGATGCTCACCGAGTTCATGGACGCCTGGTACGCCGAGAGCCTCAAGTGGGTCGACGCCTTCGTCAAGACCGCCGCAGCCGAATCGCCCGAGAACAAGGTTCTGCTGTCGGCCTGGACGCGCGACTGGACCGTTCGCGCCAGTGAAGCCCTCGCGCCGCTGGCCAAGCTGATGTACTTTGAGGACGCCGAAGCCGCGATGGACGAAGCGCGTGCCGCGCTGCGAGCGCGGGTCGCCAAGACCGGCCTTCAGGCCTGAAGGAGCGCACCATGAGCAAAGTACAGAGCACCGTCTTCCTCGCGCTGCAGACCAACGACGATACGCGCCCGATCATCGAGGCGATCGAGATCGACAACCCGCTCGCGGTGGTCAACCGGATGCCGGCGATGGTCAAGATCGACGCCCCGGGCCGGTTGGTGGTCAAGCGCGAGACGATCGAGGGCATCACGGGTATGGATTTCGATCTGCAGTCCTTCCACGTGAACCTGATCTCGCTGTCCGGAAACATCGACGAGACCGAGGACGAGCTCGTTCTCGAATGGAAGCAATAAGAGGAGACGATTCATGAGCAACGCCACCGCCACTACCAGCACCGCCCCGAAGAAGCTCAGCCTGAAGGAAAAGTACGCGCAGATGACGCGCGGCCTGGGTTGGGAAACCACCTACCAGCCGATGGACAAGGTCTACCCGCAGACGACCTTCGAGGGCATCAAGATCCACGACTGGGACAAATGGGAAGACCCGTTCCGTCTGACGATGGACGCCTACTGGAAATACCAGGCCGAGAAGGAACGCAAGCTCTACGCGATCATCGATGCGTTCCAGCAGAACAACGGCCACCTGAACGTGAGCGACGGAACCTACGTCAACACGCTGAAGCTGTTCCTGACCGGTATCTCGCCCGAGGAGTATTCGGCGCACCGCATGTTCGCGATGCTCGGGCGCCAGTTCGCCGGCGTCGGCCCACAGATCGCGGCGCAGATGCAGTCGATCGACGAGTTGCGCCATGCGCAGACGCAGGTGCACACGATCAGCCAGTACAACAAGTATTTCAACGGCATGCACGACTTCCGCCACATGCACGACCGGGTGTGGTACCTGTCGGTGCCGAAGTCCTACTTCGAAGACGCGATGACCGCCGGCCCGTTCGAGGGCATCGTCGCGATCTCGTTCAGCTTCGAGTACGTGCTGACGAACCTGATCTTCATGCCCTTCATGTCGGCCGCGGCCTACAACGGCGACATGGCGACGGTGACCTTCGGCTTCTCGGCGCAGAGCGACGAGGCGCGCCACATGACGCTGGGCATCGAGTGCATCAAGTTCCTGCTCGAGCAGGATCCGGCCAACGTGCCCATCGTGCAACGCTGGATCGACAAATGGTTCTGGCGCGGCTACCGCCTGCTGACGCTGGTGTCGATGATGCTGGACTTCATGGTGCCGAAGAAGGTGATGTCCTGGAAGGAAGCCTGGGAGATGTACTTCGTGCAGAACGGCGGCTCGCTGTTCAACGATCTCGGTCGCTACGGAATCCGCATGCCCAAGTACTGGGAGCAGACGGTCACGGCCGCGGACCGGCTGTCGTCGGAAGCCTGGAACACCTTCTACAACTACTCGGCAGCGGCCAACTTCAACCCCTGGTGCCCGAGCGAGGAGAACATGGACTGGATGTCGCAGAAGTATCCCGACACCTTCGACAAGTACTACCGCCCGCGCTTCGAGTACTACCGCGAACAGGAGCGTCAGGGCAAGCGCTTCTACAACACGACCTTGCCGATGCTCTGCCAGTGCTGCCAGATCCCGCTCGTATTCAGTGAGCCCGACGACCCCACCAGGACCTGCTACCGCGAGTCGGAGTACAAGGGCGACAAGTACCACACCTGCTCCGACGGCTGCAAGGACATCTTCGATTACGAGCCCGAGAAGTACGTGCAGTCCTGGTTGCCGGTGCACCAGATCTACCAGGGCAACTGTTTCAAGCCCGGCACCGACCCGACGGCCAAGGACTTCAACCCGCTCGCCGCGGTGCTCGAGTACTACAACTTCGGTCCCGGCGACAACATGGACTACGTGGGCTCGCCCGACGAGGCCAACTGGCTGAAGTGGAAGGGCCTCGCCAAGGATGACCCGGCGAAGAAGGCCGCCTGAAACCCCCGCAAGCCAGCTGAAACGGCAAGGAGCGATCAACATGCCAGTACAAGCCATCCGGCCCGACTACGAAGGCGAGGTCAAGGACCGCGTCGAACTGTTCCACGGCAACCAGCTGATCTACATCGGCTGGGATCAACACAACATGATCTGCGCGCCGTTCGCGCTGCCGCTGCCGCCGGCGATGCTGTTCGGCGACCTGATCGACAAGGTGCTGCCGACCACGTCGTTCACCGCGCACCCCGACTGGCCGAAGATCGAGTGGAGCAAGGTCGAGTGGCTGCGCTCGGACAAGCCCTTCAAGCCCGACCGCAAGAAGAGCCTGGCCGACAACGGCCTCGGCCACAAGGCGCTGATCCGCTTTCGCACCCCGGGCCTGACCGGCATCGCCGGCAGTTTCAGCTGAGTTCGCACAAAGCGCCGCCATGAGCTTTCAGGTCACGATCGAACCGCTCGGCCACACCATCGAGGTGGCCGATGGCCAGACGATTCTGGATGCGTCGCTGCGCGCCGGCATCTACCTGCCGCATGCCTGCTGCCACGGCCTGTGCGCGACCTGCAAGGTGCAGGTGGTCGACGGCGAAGTCGATCACGGCCCGGCCTCGCCGTTCGCGCTGATGGACGTGGAGCGCGAAGAGGGGCGCTGCCTCGCATGCTGTGCGATGCCGATGTCGGACATGGTCATCGAGGCCGACATCGACGAGGACCCAGACGCCCGGCACCTGCCGCTGAAGGACTACCCCGGCAAGGTGGCCGATCTGGTCGACCTGACGCCGACGATCAAGGGCGTCTTCATCGAGGTCGACGGCATGGAGTTCCAGGCCGGGCAGTACGTGAACCTGCAGCTTGCCGGCCTGGAGCATCCGCGCGCGTTCTCGCTGTCGAACCAGCCCGGGTCGAAGAACTTGCTGGAGTTGAACGTGCGGCACGTTCCCAACGGCAAGGGCACGACCTACATTCACCAGCAATTGAAGATCGGCGACGCGGTGACGCTGAGCGGGCCGCTCGGGCGTTTCTTCGTGCGCAAGTCCGATGCCCAGCCGGTGATCTTCATGGCCGGCGGCTCGGGCCTGTCGAGCCCGCGCTCGATGATCGTCGACATGCTCCACAACGACGCCGACCCGCGCACGATCACGCTGGTCTACGGCGCCCGCAATCGGGCCGAGCTTTACTACCACGACCAGTTTGCCGATCTCGCGTCCAGGCACACGAACTTCCGCTACGTGCCGGCACTCAACGAACCCACCGAGGCCTGCGCCTGGGACGGCTGCAAGGGCTTCGTGCACGAGGCGGCGAAGGCGACTTTCAACAACGACTTCCGCGGCCACAAGGCCTACCTGTGCGGGCCTCCGGTCATGATCGAAGCCTGCATCCGCACCCTCATGCAGGGTCGGCTGTACGAGCGCGACATCTACATCGAGAAGTTCATCACCGCCGGCGACGGTGCGCACGCCCTGGCGCGCAGTCCACTGTTCAAGAACATCTGACCCGCCCAGGAGCCGAGCATGCCCTACCACGTGACCATCGTGAACACCGGAGAGACCTTTCGCTGCGGCGACGAAATCAATGTGCTCGCAGCGATGGAGCAGGCATGCTGCCACGGCATTCCGGTCGGCTGTCGCAACGGCGGTTGTGGCGCGTGCAAGGTACGAATCACCTCCGGCAGCTTTCACACCCGGAAGATGAACCGCGCGGTGGTGAGCGCGGCAGAAGAATCCGACGGCTGCGTGCTGGCCTGCAAGACCTACCCGCAGGGCGACATCACCGTGAAGGCGCTGGGCCGAGCCTGGGGCGCAGGCACGGTCCGCAAGAGTGCGTCTTTCAGTCTCGATTTCACGAGACCGGCGCTCGTTTCTCAACCCGACAAGGAGAATTGAATGGCAATCACCGGCGTTCTGCGCCCTGGACATGTGGCAATCCGCGTGTTAGAGATGGCGCCTGCACTGAAGCACTACACCGAAGTTCTCGGCCTCAGCGAAGTGGCGCGCGACAAGAAAGGTCGCGTCTTCCTCAAGGCCTGGGACGAACACGACCACCACAGCGTCGTGCTGCGCGAGGCCGACGAAGCGGGCATGGACTACATGGGCTGGCGCGTCGATTCACCGGCGACGCTGAAAAAGCTCGCCGGCGATGTCGAGAAGTCGAAGCTGTGCGCCGACCTCGAGTGGATCCCGGCCGGCGAACACCCCAAGACCGGCGAGCGCTTCCGCTTCACCATCCCCACCGGCCACGTGATGGAGTTGTACGCCGAGAAAGAGAAGCTCGGCAACAATTGCGGCACAGACGGCCCCAACATCAACCCCGACCCCTGGCCGGATGGACTGAAAGGCATCGCGCCCTCGCGCTTCGACCATTGCCTGCTGTATGGCGACGACCTCGACGGCACGGTCAAGCTGTTCACGCAAGTGCTGGGCTTCGGTCTCGCCGAGCAGGTGATGGCCGGGCCCGACAAGAGCTTGATGATCGGCGCATTCCTGAGCTGCTCGAGCAAGGCGCACGACGTCGCCTTCATCCGCCAGCCGGTGAAGGGCAAGTTCCATCACGCGTCGTTCGAACTCGGCAGCTGGGAAAAGGTGCTGCGCGCGGGCGACATCCTGTCGCGCAACAAGACCTCGATCGACATTGGGCCTACGCGTCACGGCATCACGCGCGGCGAGACGATCTATTTCTTCGACCCTTCGGGCAACCGCAACGAGGTGTTCTCGGGTGGGTACATCTACTACCCCGACAAGCCGGTGATCACCTGGTACGACGAAACGCTGGGCCCGGCGATCTTCTATCACGACCGCAAGATCAACGAAGCCTTCCTCTCGGTGTTCACCTGATGAAAATCGCCGCCGCTCAAGACGTGGTGCATTGGGAAGCCGCCGCGGCTGCCGTGGCGGCGGCGGCGCATTGGGCCGACGAAGCCGGCATCAAGGTCAACATCGCGGTCGTCGATGCCGGCGGCAATCTGGCGGCGTTCCTGCGCATGCCGGGCGCGTTCCTGCACTCGATCGAGATCGCGATCGACAAGGCCTACACGGCAGCGGGATTCGGCCTGCCCACGAGTGCCTGGACCGAGGCCTTGGCGACGCATTCGCCGGCAGTTCGATCGGGCATTCCGATGCGCCCGCGCATGGTGTGCTTCGGCGGCGGCCTGCCGATGCGGCACGAGGGCGGTGTGATCGGCGGCATCGGCGTCTCCGGTGGCTCCGAGTTTGAAGACGAATCCTGCGCCCGGGCGGGACTGAGCGCAGTTGGTTTGGACACCTGAAAGGACAGCCATGAGCAAAGACATCCTCAACTTCATCAACGGCGAGTACGTCAGATGCGCCAGCGGCAAGACCTACGAGAAGCGCAACCCGGTCGATAACTCGCTGATCGGCATGGTTTTTGAAGCCGGCAAGCCCGAGGTCGATGCCGCAGTGGCGGCCGCCAAGGCTGCGCTGCATGGCCCGTGGGGCAAGCTGTCGGTGGCCGACCGCTGCAAACTGCTCGACGGCCTGGTCGACGAGATCAACCGTCGCTTCGACGACTTCCTGCAGGCCGAGATTGCCGACACCGGCAAGCCCGCGCACCTGGCGTCGCACGTGGACATCCCGCGCGGTGCCGCCAACTTCAAGATCTTCACCGACACGATCAAGAACGCCTCGACCGAGTCGTTCGAGATGACCACCCCCGACGGCAAGACCGCGCGCAGCTACGGCGTGCGCGTGCCGCGCGGCGTGATCGCCATCATCTGCCCCTGGAACCTGCCGCTGCTGCTGATGACCTGGAAGTGCGGCCCGGCCATGGCCTGCGGCAACACGGTGGTGGTCAAGCCCTCCGAGGCCACCCCGAGCACCGCCACGCTGCTCGGTGAGGTGATGAACAAGGTCGGCGTGCCCAAGGGTGTGTACAACGTCGTCAACGGCTTCGGCGTCGATTCAGCCGGCTCCTTCCTGACCTCGCACAAGGACGTCAACGGCATCACCTTCACGGGCGAGACCAAGACCGGCACCGCGATCATGAAGGCCGGAGCCGACGGCATCCGTCCGGTGTCGCTGGAACTCGGTGGCAAGAACGCCGCGGTCGTGTTCGCCGACTGCGACTTCGACAACGCCGTCGCCACCGTGACACGCTCGTGCTTCGAGAATGCCGGCCAGGTCTGCCTGGGCACCGAGCGTGTCTACGTTGAACGCCCGATTTTCGACAAGTTTGTCGCCGCCCTCAAAGTGAAAGCCGAAGGCATGAAGCCGGGACGCCCGTTCGATGCCGACACCCAAATCGGCCCGCTGGTCAGCAAGGTCCACCAGAAGAAAGTGCTGTCCTACTACGCGAAGGCGAAAGAGGAGGGCGCAACAATAGTCTTCGGCGGCGGTGTGCCCGACATGCCTGATGAGCTGAAAGACGGCTGCTGGGTGCAGCCCACCATCTGGACCGGCCTGCCGGAAACCGCCACCGTCGTGCGCGAAGAAATCTTCGGCCCCTGCTGCCACATCCAGCCCTTTGACAGCGAGGAAGAAGCGGTGCGCATGGCCAATGACACCAAGTACGGCCTGGCCACCTCCATCTACACGCAAGACATCAGCCGCGCCAGCCGGCTGGCAACCCAGATCGAAGTGGGCCTGTGCTGGATCAACAGCTGGTTTCTGCGCGACCTGCGCACCCCGTTCGGCGGCTCCAAGCAATCGGGCATCGGCCGTGAAGGCGGCGTGCATTCGCTCGAGTTCTACACCGACCTGCGCAACGTCTGCATTAAATACTGAGGCACGCACGGCATGGACCAGCAAACGATAGACCGCTATGGCGACGAGCTCTACGAGGCGCTCGTGGCCCGCAAGGTGGTGGCACCGCTGCTCGAGCGCGAGCCCGGCATCACGGTGGTGCAGGCTTACGGCATTCAGC
>JANNKM010000330.1:0-3490 GCA_031396305.1 Rhizobacter sp. | reverse complement strand
TTGTCATGGCGCGCACTCGCGAGCGCCTTGCGCAGCCAGGCGTCGCTGTCAGCCACGTCGAATTGGCGCCGCTGCCCGACGTCGACGAGCCCGCCGACCTGGTGCATCTGCCGCGCGGCTGGGTGTAAGAATTCGCGCGCGGCGCCCGACTCACCGGCGGCTCGCAGGGTTGTTCCCGGCGGCCGTAACATCGTCCATCCAACAATCGTGCTCGGAGGAGAGGATTTTTATGCCGCTGTTGCGCGTGCGCGCCGGTCTTCTGGCGTTGACCCTGGCGCTGTTCTGCGCGATGTCGCAGGCGCAGACCCCTGCCGAATGGGAGCAGATTGTCGCCAAGGCAAAGGGCCAGACGGTGTACTTCAACGCCTGGGCCGGCGACGAGCAGACGAACGCTTTCATCGCCTGGGCCGGCGACGAGCTGAAGGCGCGCCATGGCGTGAACGTGGTGCATGTGAGGCTGAAGGACACGGCGGAGGCGGTGACGCGGGTGATCGCCGAAAAGACCGCAGGGCGCCACAGCGACGGCACGGTGGACCTGGTGTGGATCAACGGGCCGAACTTTCTGGCGATGAAGGAGCAGGGCCTGCTCTATGGGCCGGTGACGCCGCTGCTGCCGAACATGCGGTTCGTCGACACCACGACGAAGCGCTCCAACGTCGTTGATTTCACGACCCCGGTGCAGGGTTATGCCGTGCCGTGGCGGCTTGCGCAGATCGTTTTCATCTACGACAGCGCACGCATCCGCGATCCGAAAGACGTGCCGCGCTCCGCGGCCGAGATGCTCGCATGGGCGCGCAAGAACCCGGGGCGGCTGACGCACCCGAACCCGAGCAACTTTCTCGGTGCGACATTTCTCAAGCAGATGCTCTATGAACTCGCAGCAGACGTGGCCGTGTTCCAGCAAAACGCCACCGACGAGAGCTTCGCGCGCGCGACCGCGCCGCTCTGGCCCTGGTACGACGCCTTGCGCCCGCTGCTGTGGCGCAAGGGCCAGCAGTTTCCGGACAACGGCGCGGCGCAGCGCCAGTTGCTGAACGACGGCGAGATCGACATCACGCTGTCGTTCACGCCGGCCGAAGCGGCGGTGTCGGTGCTTTCGGGCAAGTTGCCCGAGAGCGTGCGCACGTTCACGTTGAGCAAGGGCAGCATCGGCAACACGAGTTTCGTCGCGATCCCCTACAACTCGCGCGTCAAGGAAGGCGCGATGGTGCTTGCCAACTTTCTGCTCGAGCCCGCGACACAGGCGCGCGCTCAAGACGTGAAACAGATTGGCGCCGTCAACGTGCTCGACGCCGCGAAGCTTTCCCCGGCGCAACGTGCGCTGTTCGAGTCGCTTACTCCCAGCCCGGCGTTACCCGGCGCAGCTGACCTGGGCAAGCCGCAACTGGAGCCGCATGCGTCGTGGATGAGCCGCCTGACCGCCGAGTGGCAGCGGCGCTACAGCCGCTGATACCCGGCTGCGGCGCGCGCTGCCCATGAGACTGCTGCGCCACGCGCCGCTGCTGACGATCGCGGCATTCGCCGGCCCCATCGTCGCCGGGGTGATCGGTACATTGCTGCCGGCGTTCGGCGTGCTGCCGGCGATCGGCGGTGAAACGCTCGGCCTCACCGGTTGGCGCGAGTTGCTGCGCTTCCCCGGTTTCGCGACGAGCCTTCAACTCACGTTGACCACAGGCTGGCTCGCCACCGTGCTGGCGGTGCTGATCACGTTTTCGCTGGGCGCGGTGTTGCAGCATCGGCGCATCGTGCGGCGCCTGGGAAGCTGGCTCGCGCCGCTGCTGGCGATGCCCCATTCCGCGATCGCGATCGGTTTTGCGTTTCTGATCACGCCGTCGGGCTGGATCGTGCGCCTTGTGTCCCCTGGATTGACGGGTTGGACGGTTCCACCCGACATCGGCACCGTGGGCCACGCCTCCGGGTGGGCGCTCGTCGCGTGCCTGCTGCTCAAGGAGGTCCCGTACCTCATGCTGATGCTGCTCGGTGCGCTGAACCAGGTGCCGGCCAAGGCGCACCTGCAAGCCGCGCGTGCGCTCGGATATTCACCCGCGGTCGGATTCCTCAAGGTGGTGCTGCCGCAGGTGTATCCGCAGATGCGCTTGCCGGTGCTCGCGGTGCTCGGATTTTCGCTCTCCGTTGTCGATGTGGCGCTGATCCTCGGCCCCGGCAATCCGCCCACGCTGGCGGTGCTGGCGGTGCGCTGGTTCAGCGATCCCGATGTGCGGCTCTATTTCCAGGCGGCGGCAGCGGCGACGCTGCTGCTGCTGCTGGTGGCGGCGTCGATCATGCTCTGGATCGCGCTCGAACGCGTGTTCGCGCTTGCCGGGCGGCGCTGGGTCATCCGCGGCGGGCGCAGCAGCGCGAACGCGGCGCTTGCAACGGCGGGTGCTGGCATCGGCGTGGCCTTGTTCGGCTTAGCGATGGCGTCGATGCTCGGCATGGTGCTCTGGTCGTTCGCGTCGCGCTGGCGTTTCCCGGAAAGCCTGCCGCCGGCGTTCACGCTGGCGAACTGGGTCCAGCAACTCGGCGATTTGCAGCGGCCGACCCTGACGACGCTGGCGGTCGGCCTGGCCGCCACCGCGATCGCGCTGGGCTTGACGCTGGCCTGCCTGGAAAACGAAACCTCAAGCTCACACCATCAGCGGCGCGAGTCGCGAACGCGAAGCCTGGCCTTGCTCTACATCCCGCTGCTCGTGCCACAGGTGGCATTCCTGTTCGGTGCGCAAGTGCTGTTGATCCGCTTCGGCCTGGACGCGACGCTGTTCTCGGTGATCTGGGCGCACCTGATCTTCGTGCTTCCTTACCTGTTCCTGTCGCTGGTGGACCCGTGGCGCGCGTTCGACTCGCGCTATGCGCGCACCGCATTGAGCCTGGGCGCGTCGCGCTGGCGGGTGTTCTGGCGCATCAAGTTGCCGATCCTTCTCAAACCCACGCTGATCGCCTGCGCGGTGGCATTCGCGGTGAGTGCCGGCCTGTACCTGCCCACGCTGTTTGCCGGCAGCGGCAGGGTGGCGACGTTGACCACAGAAGCCGTCACACTCTCGGCCGGCGCGGACCGGCGCGTCATCGGCACCTGGGCGGTGTTGCAGGCGGCGTTTCCGTTCGCCGCCTTCCTGGTCGCGGCGTGGCTGCCGCGTTTGCTCTACTTTCGCAGGCGAGGTCTCGCATGAGATCTGCAATTTTGGTTGATGGGCGTGGGGCGACTCTCGGCCCGTTGCTGTCAGTGGGCCTGCGTTCAGCCTGCCAAGGTTTCGACTCCAGGGCGACGGCGGCGCCCCCGTTCTCCGGCCCACGCTCGCGGGGCACCGCCGCAGCCTGCAACCCGACGCCGCGTCAACACGGTTTCGCCCTGGATGCGTCGGGGACACCGCGAATGGGGCCTGCGCCCGGGGGCACCACCGCCGCCCTGCTGCATCTGACGGTTGCCTGTCACGCCTTTGCACGCCCCCCGGGTGCCGGGGCAGGTGGCTTGGGGTACGGGCGCAGGCCCCCA
>JANNKM010000322.1:0-15893 GCA_031396305.1 Rhizobacter sp. | reverse complement strand
ACCTGCACGAGCACGATGCGCCGCGTACCGCTGTCGATCACCGCCGAGTCCGGCACCGTGAGCACCGGCGTTGTCGCACCGACCTGCAGCTCGACCTGGGCATACATCGCGGGTTTAAGCAGTTGCCGCGAATTGGCCAGCTCGATGCGCACCGGCACCGTGCGCGTTTCCGCCTTCAGCGTCGGGTAGACGTAAGTGATGCGCCCCTCGAACGCCTGGTTCGGATACGCGCTGATGTTCACCTTCGCTTTCGCGCCGAGTTTGATGAGGGCGATGTCCTGCTCGAACACGTCGGCGAGCACCCAGACGGAGGACAGGTCGGTCACCTGATACAGCATCTCGCCGGGCATGAAGCGCATGCCCTGCAGCGCCTTCTTCTCCGTCACGACACCCGACACGGGCGAGCGAAACGTGATCGTGCGCGTCGCTTGGCCGCTCGCCACCAAGCTGCTGACCTGCTCGGCGGAGAAATCCCAGTTGCGCAGCCGCGCCAGGCTCGCCTGCGCCAACTGCTGCATGCTGCCCTGCGCCTGCGCGCCCGCGTCCTGCATCGCGGCCACGCCTTGGATCGCGATCAGGTACTCGCGCTGTGCCGACATCAGCTCGGGGCTGTAGACCTCGAACAGCGGCTGACCCTTGGCGACATACTGGCCGGTGACGTTGACGTGAAGCTGTTCGACGAAACCCTCGAAGCGCGGCGAGATCGCCACGACGCGCCGCTCGTCGGGTTCGATGCGCCCCGCGGCGCGGAGTAGCTTGCCGAGCAGCCGTTTCGCTGCGGGCTCGGTGCGAACGCCGAGCTTTTGCACCTTGTCGGTGCTGATGCGAATCTGGTTCACGGTGCCCGGCTCGGTGCTGGAGTCTTCGTCCTCGCCCTCGTAGACCGGCGTGTAGTCCATTCCCATCGGGTCCTTCTTCGGCGTCGGCGACGTGTCCGCCAGGCCCATCGGGTTGCGGTAGTAGAGCAACTTGCGCTGCGGCTTGGCAGGGGTCGCGCCGGTCGCCGTGGCGGTGGCGCTGGCGGCTTCACGTGCCGGCGAACGCGCGCCAAGCCAGTAGCTGCCTGCGGCGACAGTGCCGAGCACGGCAAACGCCAGAACAATCACGATCACGTTGGTGGGGGTCTTCACAGGTCTTCTCCCAGAATGCGTTCGATCTCGGCCAGGCGCATCTGCGCGTCGACCTGGGCTTGCAGAAGGGTTTGTCTGGCTTTGCGAATCTGGCGCTGCGCGTCGAGCAGCGTGGCGAAGTCGGCCTTGCCGGCCTCGTAGGCGGCGAGCGCGGATTGCAGGCTCACGTCCGATTGGGGAAGCAGCTGCGTGGTCAGCAGCGCCTCGGTGCGCCGAGCGGTATCGAACGCCGCGAGCTGGCCCGCCAACTCGCCGAGCAACTGGTCGGACAAGGCCTGCGCGCGCGACTGCGCCGCGCCCACCATCGCCTGTGCCTCTTGTTCCTGCGAGCGGCGCGTCTCCTGCTGCAACGGGATGTTCATTTCGAACATCAAGCCCCACGAGGTGATGCGGGATCGCAGTTGTGTCGGCGACACGCCGATCTGGAAATCCGGGCCGCGATTGCGAAACGCGAGGTCGCGGCTCTTTTGCGCGGCCTCCAGGCGCGCCTGCTCTATCTGCAGCGCGGGATTGTTCGCGCGTGCCTGTTGCACAAGCAGCGCCGCGTCCGTCGTCGTCAGCGCCGGCAACGGGCGCAGCCCCTGCGGCTCGGCGAGCGGCGCGGCCGCGTCGCGCGCCAGCAGCGAATTCAGACGCGCGCGCAGCTGACGCTTTTCGTTGTCGAGCGCGATCAGTTCGGAGCGCATGGCGGTTTGCTCGAGCTGCGCGCGGATCGCGTCTTGCTGCGCCGCCAGGCCACTGGCATAGCGCGCCTGGGCGATTTGCTCGAGTCGCGCCATCAGGTCGAGCACTTCGCGGATCAGCCGCTCGTTGCCCACGGCCCGGTAGGACTCGGCGAAGGCAATCTTGATGCGCATCGCCATCTCGGCCCAGGTACTGGCGCTGCGGGCGCGCGCCTGTTGCGCGTCCGCAGCAGCCGCATCTCGCTTCAGATCGCGCTTGCCCCAGCCGGGCAGCGTCTGCATCAGCGTGTACTTCGTCTCGCCAACGCGCCACGGCAACGGAGTGGGCGACGCCTCGTTGATCCACTCTCGCATGTTCATCAGCTCGACGCGCAGCAACGGGTCCGGCAGCGCGCCGGCCGGCTGCACACGCTGCGCCGCCGCGTCGGCTTCCTGGCGCATCGCGGCGAGTTCGGGGCTTTGCGCGCGTGCGACCTCGAGCAGGCCTTGCACATCACTGCCCAGCTCGGGCTGCTGGGCCGACAGCGGGCCGGCGATGGCGGCGCTGAGCGCCACGGCGGCGAGCCTGCACGCCCAGCGCGGCGCACGAAGGCGCAGGCACATGAGGCCGTTTCGCCTCGAAGACTCAATTCGATTCATGTGAACTCCGGAACAGTCGACACCGCGGGCGCTACCCGCCGGATGGGTCTCAAGCAAATGTGGCTTTGCCACTTTGCTTGACCCCCAAGGGCCACGAAGGGGCCCCTTCGTGGCCCTTGGGGCGGACGACGTATGTCGTCGGCCTGGGGGTGCTCAGAGGTTCAAAAACGCAGGCAGCAGTGCAGGATGCTGTGCGGTGGCGCGGGTTCGCGGCGGCGTTCGTGGTCTGCCCAGGCGGCCAAGTCCGCGGTGGAATCGGCCCCAGGGATGGCGATCCGCGGAAACGCGAGCAGCACGACGGGCAGGGCCAGCGCCTGTACCGGGTCGCCCGCCTGCTGGGTGTTGCCGAACTGGCAGTGCTGCTGGCACAGGCCCGGTTGCTCGGGGTCCAGCGTCATGCTGGCGCCGAGCATCTGCGCGCAAGGCATGGCGGGTGCCGTCTGCGGCTCGTCCGAACCCATGCTCGACGGGCACGCATACGCAGCGGTGGCGAGCTGCGTGAAGAGGACCGCCAGCACCAACGTGCCGGAGAGCCAGCGTCGAAACATGCGGCGCATCACCATGGTCCGAAAGATAGCCGATTTGGCCGCGCATCGGTGCCGCAAGGTTTGACGCCGATCAAGGCCCGCAGCGATCGGCCCTTCATCCGGGTGCGGCGGCAGGCGTGACGTTTCGCACGCTTCGCCTCGCGGGTCAGAGCCTGGAACTGCCGATATCTGGAGTGGCGATTTCCGCCTTGGCGCTCCCATGTCCTCTGATTCGATATTCCGTTGCCGACGCGAGCCTGATTCATCCCGGCGCGCGCTCACCGGCTCGCTGGCGAGCCTCGGGCTGGTGCTTGCTGCGGGCACGGTTGACGCCGCAGCACCTCCGCCCGACCCGATCGTCAAGGCGCGCGCTGCCTACCAGCAGCGCGACCGCGCCAGCCTGGCCGCGCTGCGCAAGAGCACGGCGGCGCAATCGCACCCGCTGGCGATGTGGGTCGATTATTGGGACTTGAGCCTGCGCCTGCGCACCACGAGCCAGGCTGATGTGGTTGCGTTCTATTCGCGCTGGCCCGGAACGGCGGTGCGGGAGCGGTTGCGCAAGGACTGGATCGTCGAGCGCGGCAAACACGGCGACGCGAGCGTCGTGGACGATGAACTGTCACGCGTGCGCGACGCCGACGACCCCGAGCAGGAACTCGACCGTGGGCGCGAGCGCGACCGCGAAGTCGAGTGCCGTTCGCTGCTGCAACGCCACGCGGCCGGTGAAGACGTCGCTGGTGCCGCGCATGAATTGTGGTTCGCCCAGCGCGAGGCCGACCACGGTTGCGCGCAGCTTGCCGCCACGCTGTACCGCGCCGGCCATTTCACGCGCGACGACGTCTGGGCGCGGGCGCGCCTGGCGGCGGAACAGGGCCGGCGCTATGTGGCGCAACACGCGATCGGCCTGCTCGGCAGCCTGAAGATGGACCAGGTGCGCCAAGCGTTTCTGCAACCGTCGCGATTCCTCGCGCGGCGAGCGCCCAAACCGACACCCGACGAAGCGGAACTCACGGCGCTGGCGATCATGCGCCTGGCCTCGCGCAGCGCGCCTCAGGCTGCCGCGGTGCTCAGCGATGCGCGCGCCACACCCTTGCCGGCGCATGCCGCCGCCGCCGCGTGGGCGGTGGTCGCCAAGCAGGGCGCCATCGGGCTGCGGCCGCAAGCGTTCGAGTGGTACCAGCGCGCCATGAGCGTGGCCGGCGGCGAGCGCATTGCCGCCAGCGCCGAGACGCTGGCGTGGCAGGTTCGAACCGCGTTGCGCGCGCCGCAGTCAGCGCGGCGCTGGCAGATGATTGCCGACGCCGTCGATGCGATGGGCAGCACACAGCGTGCCGACCCGACCTGGACGTATTGGAAAGCGCGCGCGTTGCAGGCCCTCGCCGCGCCGGGGCCGCAAGGCGACGTCCAGCGCCGCGCCGCGCGGCTGCTGCTGGAGAGCATCTCGGCGCGTTTGCACTACTACGGTGGCCTGGCCGCGCAAGAACTCGGTCTTGAGCCACGCCTGCCCGCGGCGCCGCCGCCGCTGACCGACGAAGAGCGCGGCCGCGCCCAGAACCACCCGGGGCTGAACCGTGGCCTGGCGCTGCTCGCGCTGCGTCTGCGAGACGAAGGCCGCGCCGAGTGGGAGCATGCCCTGGCCGGGATGGACGACCGCGAATTGCGCGCCGCGGCGCAGCACGCGTGCGACGCTGAAGTCTGGAACCTGTGCATGAGCACCAGCGAACGCACGCGCAACGAGATCGACATGGCACAGCGTTTTCCCACGCCGTATCGCGAGCACGTTGAAGCGGCGTCGCGCGAGGCCGGCATCGACGCGGCGCGCGTCTACGCCGTGATCCGCCAGGAGTCGAACTTCAGCGCCGCAGCGCGTTCCGTGGCCGGCGCCGCCGGGCTGATGCAACTGATGCCGCAGACGGCGCGTTGGGTTGCCGGGCGCTACCGCATCCCGTACAAGCGCGAACGCATTCACGACCCGGCGCTCAACGTGCGCATCGGCGCGCGCTACCTGAAACTCGTGTTGACCGATTTCGGCGGCTCGCACGCGCTCGCCGCGGCCGCCTACAACGCCGGCCCGTCGCGGCCGCGCCGCTGGAGCAAGGGCGGCGTTGAAGACGCAGCCATCTGGACCGAAATCATTCCGATCGACGAGACCCGCGACTACGTGAAGAATGTGCTCGCGAATGCGGCGAGCTACAACGCGTTGTTGTCGGGCGCGGCACTGAAAGTGGTGCCGTTGAGCGAAGCCGAACCTTCCCCGACGCAGCGTCTGATGGCTGAAGTGGAGGATCAGCCCGGGCCTTGAACCAGGCGCGGCGGGCCGGCACAGACGCGCCACGCGGGAATTGAACAGTTCGACGCGCAACGAAGCGTCCGGCGCGTCCCTGGCGCTATTCTTTGGCTGTCGTCGGCCCCAACGCGGGCCCGACCCAAAGCCCGACAGGCTCCTAGCGTCGGGCCACGGACTGGTTCAACCCGAGGCCGCCATGACCATCACCTGTTTCATCCGCTATGAAATCGACCCGTTTCAACGCGACGCGTTTCGGCGCTACGCCCAGGCCTGGGCCGAAATCATTCCGCGCCTGGGCGGGCATCTCGTCGGCTACTTCCTGCCGCATGAAGGCAGCAACGTCGAGGCCTGGGGTCTGATCGCATTCCCGAGCCTGGGCGACTACGAGGCCTATCGGGCGCGGCTCAAGCGCGACCCGGCCGCACTGGCCAACTTCGCCTTTGCGCAATCCGAGCGCTTCATCCAGCGCGAGCAGCGCACTTTCACGGAAGTGGTGGCCGAGGCCTTCGCGCGGCCGGCCTTGCCGCAGGCCGCGTCATGATCGTCGTCATCTTCGAAGTGCTGCCCAAGCCAGGGCGCGCCGCACGCTACCTGGAAATCGCCGCGCAACTGCGGCCCTTGCTCGATGGCGTCGACGGTTTTATCTCCGTCGAACGTTTCGAGAGCCTCGCGCAGCCTGGCAAGTACCTGTCGCTGTCGTACTGGCGCGACGAGGCGGCGGTGCGCACCTGGCGCAACAACGCCGCGCATCGGCAGGGCCAAAGCACCGGGCGCGACGAGGTGTTCGACGACTATCGCCTGCGCGTCGCCGCGGTGCTGCGTGACTACGGCATGTTCGACCGCGCGCAGGTGCCTGACGAATCGACCGGAGCTCCCGGGCTGGCGGCGCTCGGCTGAGAGACCGAGACCGCGTCGGCGAAGACTTCGAGCGCTGCGACGACCCGACCTGATTCCGGCTTGCCAATGACTCCTCCCTTCGAGCCGCGCCTGGCGCGCATCGCCGCAATGATCGGCGACCCGGCGCGCTCGCGCATGCTCGCCTTCTTGCTCGACGGCCACTGTGCGAGTGCCGGCGAATTGGCCTCGGCTGGCGCGGTGAGTGCGTCCACTGCCAGTGCGCACCTGGCCAAGCTGCAGCACGCCGGCCTCATCAGCGCCGAGTCGCGCGGGCGCCATCGTTACTTTCGGCTGGCCGATGCCGAAGTGGCGCATGCACTCGAAGCGCTGGCGCTGGTGGCCGAACGCGGCAGCCATGAGCGCCGCTGGTCGTCGCCCGGGCGCGCGCCGCTGCGCGCTGCGCGCTGCTGCTACGGCCATCTGGCCGGGCGTGCGGGTGTGGCGCTGCTGCAGGGCCTGCAGTCCGAAGGCTGCATTGAGGCGCAGGCGGAGAACGACTTTCAGCTCACCGACAAAGGACGTGCGTGGCTGGAGCAAATTGGTGTGCCCGAGCCGAAGGTACGCGCGCCGCAGCGTTTGGCTTACGGTTGCCTGGATTGGTCGGAGCGGCGCGACCACCTCGCCGGAGTCTTGCCAGCGGTCTTGCTCAAGCACTTCCTCGCGCGCGGTTGGCTCACGCACGACAGCGCCGGCACCGGGCAGCGCAACCGCGCGTTGCGGCTCACGCCACCAGGCCGGCAGGCGCTCGGCGGTTTGCTGCGCTTGTAGAGCACCGCTCAGGCTGCGGCTCTGGCAACTGCGGGGAATAGAGGAAAACCCGCACTCGCATCCTGCAGGCAACAAGTAGGTAGCCGCGTATCACCGCAGCATGGGTTGAAGTGCAATACTGAAATTCCATTCGACGGGCCAGTCGTCAGAACTGCCGCGAATGCCTTCAACCGAGGAGACAAAAATGCGTGTGATTCCCATCGCCGACTCGAGCGCGAATTCTGAAGGCTGCGGCGAGACCAGCGGAGAAGTGCCCAAGCTCGACCTGCCGCTGGCCCGGCGCGAATTTCTCAAGGGTTCCGGAATCCTGATGGGAACCATTGCCGCAGGCAGCGCCATCGCTGCGCTCGCGCCGTCGCCGGTGTGGGCGGTCGAGCTGAAAACGCTGACGAAGGCCGAGGGCGAAACCATCATGGCGATGGGCCGCGTGATGTTCCCGCACGCCAAACTTCCCGACGCCGTGTACGCACTGCTCGCCAAGGACATCGACGCGATGGCCAGTGGCGGGGCTGGGTCGGCACGCATGATCCGCGACGGCATCGCCACGCTCAACCAGGGCGGCAACGGCAATTTCACGGGTGCCGACCTGGCACTCAAGCGCCACACCGTCAAGCAGATCGAGGGCAACCCCTTCTTCAACGCCGTGCGCGGCCAGGCCATCACGTCGCTGTACAACAACGACATGGCGTTCGTCAGCTTCGGCTACCCCGGCTCGGCCTGGGAGAAGGGCGGCTACATCACGCGCGGCTTCCAAGACCTGAAGTGGCTGCCGGCGCCTTCCGCCAGCGCGAGTCCCAAGCCGTACATGGGCTAACCAAGAAATCCGGAGACACACCATGGCGAAATTTGCACAAACCGACGACTCCGTCGTCGTCATCATCGGCTCGGGCGCAGGCGGCGGCACGCTCGCCAATGAACTCTGCCAGAAGGGCATCAAGGTGGTGGTGCTCGAAGCCGGCGCGATGCAGTCGCCGGCCAGCTTCATCAACGACGAGTGGAAGTCGTTCGGCCAACTTGCGTGGCTCGACGGCCGCACCACCTCGGGCACCTGGCGCGTCGCGAAAGATTTCGCCGGCCTTCCAGCGTGGATCTGCAAGACGGTGGGCGGCTCCACCACGCACTGGGCGGGCGCGTCGCTGCGCTTGCAGGAACACGAGTTCCGAGTCAAGACCCATTACGGCGACATCAAAGGCGCGAGCCTGCAGGACTGGCCGATCACGCTGAATGACATGGAACCCTGGTACGCGCGCGCCGAAGACAAGATGGGTGTCACGCGCACCAACGGCATTCCCGGGCTGCCCGGCAACAACAATTTCAAGGTGATGTACGCCGGCGCGCAGAAGCTCGGCTACAAGAAATGCCACACCGGCAACATGGCGATCAACAGCCAGCCGCGCGACGGCCGCGGGCGGTGCATGCAACTGGGTTTCTGCTTTCAGGGCTGCAAGAGCGGCGCCAAGTGGAGCACGCTGTATGTGGAGATCCCCAAGGCCGAAGCGACGGGCAACCTCGACCTGCGCCCCGAAAGCCATGTGACGCGCATCGAACACAACGACGCCGGCAAGGTCACCGGTGTCGTCTACTTCGACAAAGACGGCAAGGAGCAGCGCCAAAAAGCTCGGGCGGTGGCCGTGGCCGGCAACTCGATCGAAACGCCGCGTCTGCTGCTGTTGTCGGCGTCGAACCAGTTCAAGGACGGATTGGCGAATTCATCGGGCCAGGTCGGGCGCAACTACATGCGCCACATGACGGGCTCGGTCTACGCCGCGTTCGACAAGCCGGTGCACATGTACCGCGGCACAACGATGGCCGGCATCATCAGCGACGAAGCGCGCCACGACACGAAGCGCGGCTTTGCCGGCGGCTACGAGATGGAAACGCTGGCGCTCGGCCTGCCGTTCATGGCGGCGTTCCTCGACCCTGGTAGCTGGGGGGACGAGTTCTCGTGGTGGATGGACCACTACACCCACACGGCGGGCATGTGGCTGGTAGGCGAAGACATGCCGCGCGAAACGAACCGGATCACGTTGAACGCAGCCGTGAAAGACAAATGGGGCAGCCCGGTGCCGAACGTGCACTTCGACGACCACGACAACGACATCGCGATGCGCAACCATGCGTTCACGCAAGGCGAGGCGGTGTACAAGGCGGCCGGCGCGATTCGCACGTTTCGCACGCCGCCTTACCCGAGCACGCACAACCTGGGCACGTGCCGCATGGGCGCATCGGCGGGTTCAAGTGTCTGCAACAGCTTCGGCCAGACGCACGACGTGAACAACCTGTTCATCAGCGACGGCAGCCAGTTCACGACCGGTGCCGCCGAAAACCCGACGCTGACGATCGTGTCGCTGGCGATTCGCCAGGCCGATTACATCGCAAAGCAGATGACGGCGCGAGCGATCTGATCGGAAGTTTACGAGCAGGACATGTCACCCCGACGCAAGTCGGGGTCCATGGCGTCAACAAGCGGTGGATCCCGACTTTCGTCGGGATGACGAACTGGGAGGAGCTGAACATGTGCGAATTCTTTGTCAAGGCCGACCCGATCGCGTACGAGCAGCGCTCCCGCACCGTGCGCATGCATGGTGTGCTCACCAGCATCCGGCTGGAGAACATGGTGTGGGACACGCTGGCCGAAATGGCCGAGGAAGAGGGCTGCACGACGAACGCGGTAATCTCGACCTTCCACGACGAGATCCTCGCGCACCGCGGCGAAGTGCCAAATTTCGCGTCGTTCCTGCGCGTGTGTTCGATGCGCTACCTGCGGCGCAAGCTGACGCAGGCGGAGCGCCTGGCCGATCTGCCGGAGCACGAGCGCGCCAGCGCGGTGGCCAAGGCGAAGGCGCCGAAAGTGGTGCCGCACGTGCTGCCGCGCGGGGTGCCGCGAGTCGTGCCGTCGACCGCGCGCGGTTGATTCGGGTTTGTCCGTTCTGAAGAGATGTCCGCCACGTGGCAAAGATCATCCACACCATGATTCGTGTGCTCGATCTCGAGCGCTCGATGAAGTTCTACGCCGACGTGCTGGGCCTTGAGCCATCGCACCGCCTGGACTTTCCCGACTTCTCGCTCGTCTACCTGCGCAATGCGCAGAACGATTTCGAGATCGAGCTGACCTGGAACAAGGGCCGCACCGAGCCGTATACGCATGGCGACGGCTACGGCCATGTGGCCGTGGTGGTCGATGACGCCGCCGCCACCCGCGCCGCGGTGGCGGCCAAGGGCTACGAGCCCTTGCCGGTGAAGGAATTCAAGCGCGGCGAAGAACTGCTCGCACGCTTCTTCTTCATCCAGGACCCTGACGGCTACAAGATCGAGATGCTCGAGCGGCACGGCCACTACCGGTAGCTTGCCAGTCGGGCGCCGGGCGCTCCAATAGCTGTCATACCGGCGCAAGCCGGTATCCATTCGTTCGAGTTCTACATGAGGCTGGAACGTCAGAGCGTCTGCTGGCACTGGATCCCGGCCCCGTATCGACTACGGGATGGCACTTTTGAACCGCCCCGGATTTTCAGCCGCAGCGTGCGCACGTCCCAGCGCTCGATGCGGCACATCTCGGCGTAGAAGTCGCGGGCCAGCGGGTCCTTGATCGGCAGCAGCTCGACGAAGTGGCTCCAGCTCAATGTTTGCGACAGCGTCGCAAGAATCCGCTCGTCGGTCATCCACTCGGCAAAACGGGCCATCCGTGTCAGCGCGGTGTAGCTGAACCCGGCGCCGAACTCCGCCGTCAATTCTTGCGACACGGTCGCAAGAATCTGCTTGCCGTAGGCCGCACGCCCCGCCTGCAGGTTCTCGCTGAGCAGCCGGCGCCCGACCTGCCAGCAGAGCTGCGTGTAGGTGGAATTGGCAACGGTGGCAATGCGCTGACGGGCCGCCTGGACGAGCGAGCGCAGATCACCCAGCAGGGCCGCCTCATCGATGCGGACCGACGCCTTGGCCGAGCGCGCAGGCGTCGTCGGCTCGGCCGCGCGGCGGGCGGGCTTCGTCGGCTTCTTCAAGGATGCGGCCTCGCCATTTGCAGACCACCGGCTTCCATTTCCGCGGCGAGGATGACGACGCTTTCGTCATGGACGGTGTAAACGATACGGTAGTTGCCGTGCCGCACGCGGTACAGCTCGCTGCCGCCGGCCAGCTTCTCGCAGCCCGGGGCACGCGGGTCGTCACGCAGCGCCTCGATGCTGCGCAGGTTGCGGCGGACGTCCGCCTTGGGGATGCCGCGCAAGTCCTTCGCTACCGAAGGCTTGACGCGCAGCTCATAGCGTGCCATCGGTCTTGAGCTTGGCGAGAAACTCCTCGTAGCTCAGCGCTTTCTCCTTGGTGCGTGCCTTTGCCACGGCCAGGTCTTCCTGGTCTTCGCGCAGCGCTTGCCGCAGCGCGTCGTTGACGATCTCCGACATGCTGCGCCGGCTGTGCGCCGACTTCAGGCGCAGGGCCTGGTGCAGCTCGGGCTCCAGGTAGACGGTGGAACGCACGGCGTCGGCGGTGGACATGAGAGAGACCTCGTGAGGCGTACGCAAGGGCTGCAGTATAGCGCTCTGATGTCATAACGTCACGACGCTAAGGAACCGAGGAAGTCGCGGGCCAGCGGAGCCTTGATCGGCAGCAGCGCATGAAATTGCGACCAGCACAGGTGCCGATCGGTTTCCTGATCGGGCTGCTGCGCATGAAGCTCGGGCAAACCGCGGTCGCCGGGCTGGTGGTGGGCATCCAGGGCGAGCGCACGGCCGATTCGCTCGAGCGCTCGATCGCGGCGGTGCTGCACGACCCAACGGCTCGCATCGGCACCTGGTCGCCGGCGACGCTAACCTACCTCGACAGTACGGGCCGGGCGCTGGCGCTGCCGCAACCGGGCTCGGGCATGTCGGCATCGTTCGTCGAACGGCACGACCTGCCGCTGGGCGTGATCGTGCACGATGCGGCGCTCGACGACGACAAGGCGCTGCTCGACGCGGTGTCGGCGGCGTTCGCGCTGTCAGTCGATCGCGACCGCCTCGCTTCGACGGTGCACGCCCAGGCCGAGGACGCCCGCCGCCTGCCGAGCGGGCCAGTCACCTTTCTGTACGCCGACGTGGAAGGGTCGACGCTGTTGCTCGACCAGCTCGGCGAGCGCTACGCCGAACTGCTGGCGGAAGAGCGGCGCCTGATCCGCGCCATCGTGCGTGCGCACGGCGGCGTCGAGATCGATTCGCGGGCCGACGAGTTCTTCGCGGCCTTCACCAAAACCGCCGATCCGGGCGGTGCGGCGCTGGCGATCCAGCGCGGCCTGCGCGACCATGCCTGGCCTGACGGCGCGACGGTGCGCGTGCGCATCGGGCTGCACCACGGTGTGCCGCAGATGACCGACGAAGGTTATGTCGGCCTCGACGTACATCGCGCGGCGCGCATCGGCTCTGCCGCCCACGGCGGCCAGGTCGTGCTGTCGGACGCCACGCGCATGATCCTCGCGGCACGTCTGCCGCCGCAGGCCACGATGCGGTGCCTCGGCGTGGTCCAGCTCAAGGGCGTGCCGGGCCACGACACGCTCTGGCAGCTCGAGGTGCCGGACCTGCCGCAAGTCTTCGCCGCGCCGCGCGTCGAGGCGCATCGACGCGACGACGCCGGCTGAAGGCCACCGGTTTAAGGCAGACTGACGAAGAGAGGGGAACACCATGAAAATCCATCTGACCTGTCTTGGCGCTGCGGCGCTGGCCGCGTGCGCGACGCTCGACGGCCCGGCGCGGCCCTCGACTGTCGGCAATCCGCCAGGCGCCTGCCAGTCGTTGGCGCAGCAGGCGCTGCCGGGTGTGCGAGTCACCGAGACCCGGCTGGTCGGCGCCGGTGCCGAGCGCGCGAAGGAGCCGTCGGGTCAGGAGGTCGGCGCGCCGCTGCCCGAGCATTGCGTGGTGCGCGGCCGCATCGACGAGCGAACCGGTGCCGACGGCAAGCCGTACCACACGGGCTTCGAGTTGCGCCTGCCCACGGCCTGGACCGGGCGCTTCTTCTACCAGGGTGGCGGCGGCAACGACGGTATCGTCTTCAACGCCGTCGGCCGCAACACCGGCGCGACCGGCTGGGCCGACAACGCGCTGCAGCGCGGCTTCGCCGCGGTGTCACCGACGCCGGCCACCAGGGCCCCGCGCCGGTGTTCGGCCTGGACCCGCAGGCGCGCATCGAGCACGCGTACCGCGCGCACGACCGCACCGCCGTCACGGCCAAGGCGCTGGTGGCCACGTACTACGGCCGCGGCGCCGACCGCAGCTACTTCGTCGGCTGCTCGGGCGGTGGGCGGCAGGGCATGATGTTCTCGCAGCGCTTCCCGGCGTACTTCGACGGCATCGTTGCGGTCGCGCCGGCGATGCGCGTCGCCGAAGGCGCAACGATCTCGGCGGCGTGGACGACCCAGAAGTTCCTCGCCGCTGCGCCGGCCGGCGCCGACGGCCAACCCGTGCTGTCGCGCGCGCTCAGCGACGCCGACCTGAAACTCGTCGCCGGCGCGGTGACCGAGCGCTGCGACGCGCTCGACGGCTTGAAGGATGGCCTGGTGCAAGACGTCGCGGCGTGCAGCTTCGACCCCAAGATCCTGCAATGCAGTGGCGCGAAGACCGATACCTGCCTCACGGCGCCGCAGGTCGGCGCGCTGGCGCAGGTGATGGCCGGGCCGCGCGACGCCGTCGGCAAGGCGCTGCGCTGATCTCGGGTGCTCTCGGCTACGAGTTTGCTACTCCGCCCGACCCGGCGCTGACGGTGCTGAATTTCGACTTCGAGCGCGACCCGCCCCGCCTGGCCGCGTTCCAGCGCGAATACGGCACTGCCGACGATGTCGCGCTCGACGGCTTTCGCCAGCGCCGCGGCAAGCTGCTGTTCTTCCACGGCGTGGCCGACCCGATCTCCTCGTCGGCCGAGATGGTGGACTACATGCAGCGGCTCCAACGCCGGCACGGCGACGCCGCCGACGGCTTCGCGCGCCTGTTCCTCGTGCCCGGCATGAACCACTGCTCCAGCGGCCCGGCGACCGACCAGTTCGACGGCTTGGCTGCACTCGTCGACTGGGTCGAACAGGGTCGGGCACCGCAAGCGATTCCCGCGCGCGGAACGCAGGCGCTGCCCGGCATCGGCCGGCCGCTGTGCCGTTGGCCCACGGTGGCGCGCTACCAGGGCGGCGACCCGAAAGAGGCAGGCAGCTTCGCGTGCCGCTGATTCAGCGGCGCGCCGCGGCGCCGAGGCCGGCGGCTGCCGCCCCGCGATCGAGAGCTTCAAGGCGTTCCGTGGCCGCGAGCCGAGCCTCGACGCGCTGCTGCGGCATCAAGGCATGGCGGCGTGAAGGCCGCTGCGCCCACCCGCTACGTCGTGTCGACTGCCGGGCTGAGCAGGAGGCGTTCGACCAATTGGCTGCGCTGCAGCTTCTGCGTCGGCGTTCCCTGGTTGAACAACAAGGACTCAGCGACTTCGTAGGCGTACAGGACGAACGCCCGCGAGCGCACCTGCGCAATGCCAAAGCCCAGGGCCGAGAAGCACTGCGCGATGTAGGAAATTCGCCGCGAATCGACCTCGTCCACGGCGTGGCGTGCCATCGCGTCGCGCCGCGCCCAGGCGCGAATCGCCAGCTCGACACGTGCCGCGCGCTGCGCTGCCCGGCCGCGAAACGGCAGGGACAACAGATCGCCGATCAATTCGGCGGGCGCGCGGCCTAGCCCTTCGCATTCCATTGCGGCGATGCCTGCGGCTCATGCCGCCAATCGCACAGGCGGTGTGATCCCGAGCCGCCGCGCCTTGCCCGCGAAGCCCTTGGCGTCGAAGGTGAGCAAGGCTTCGCAGCTGCGGCTCGACGCGTGATGGAGCGCGTCCGCAAAATCAAGCCCGCGGCGCAGGTTGCCCAGCGCAACCTCGACCGCCGGGCGGTCCTCGATCTCGACATGTTCGAGCGACAGCAGGTGGTCGAACACCCGGCAAACATCCGTGGGTGGATGGCCGTACACGCCGCGCAATACCCATTCGAGCTCGAGCACGACGGTTTTGGCGACGAAAAGCTGCGTGCCGCGCTCGAGCAGCGCGCATGCGGTGGCTTCTTGCGCCTGCGCGGCACCGCCCTCACGCACGTAGTATCGCGCCAGGACGTTGGTATTGAGCGCGAGCATCAGCGACTGCTGCCGCGCTTGGGGGTGAGCCTTGGCGTGAGCTTGGGGGCAAGCAAGCTGGCGACATCGAAGTCGGCCGGCAGGTGCTTGCCGCGCGCGTCGAGCATGCCGTGCCCAGACACCACGGTTTCGGGCGCGCGGTGCAGCACACGCAATTCGGCCTTGCCGTTCTTGGTGGTGAAAGCGATGCGGCTGCCCTGGCGGATGCCCAGGGCGCGCCGGACCTCCTTGGGGATGGTGACCTGGCCTTTGCTGGTCACGGTGGATGCGTCCATGCGGTGCTCGTCAAGGTATTACGAGGTAGGAAGTTTAGCACTCGTTGGGGTCCCAACCTCGGGAGCCCCGCGTGCAAGCCACGCTTCAGCAGCCGGGCCGCGCCGCCCGCTGGCGCGCCGGTGCACTACGAGCGTCACCGCCCCGAGCAGACCAGGGGAAACACTTAGGCGACCTCTGTGATCGACCACCGCGGCCGGGTTCGCCGGCTCGCAACGGACCACTGTTGACCTTGAAGGCCGCGATCAGGGCGTCGAGTGCCGGGTCTGGCCGCCTCACGGGCGCCAAAAGTGGCGTTTGAACCGCCTATCCTCCGGGGCCTCTGCCTGTGATGATCATCTTGCGCACGAGTTGCGGCTCCATGAGCACAATCTCCTGAGCAATCATCCCGCCCATCGAGAAGCCGAAGGGGTCGACCTGATCGAGACCCAGCGCCTTGATGAAGGTGATGGCGTCCCTGGCCATGTCCTCCATCGATGTCGCGGGCGCCCCGCTCGACGCGCCGACGCCTCGATTGTCGAACGTGATCACGCGACGCTTGGTCGCGAGGCCGTCGACGACTCGAGGGTCCCAGTTGT